>CAZRAY010000004.1:0-63917 GCA_964598235.1 uncultured Piscirickettsiaceae bacterium | reverse complement strand
CTGATTTCTAAATCCACATCCTCCCAAATCCTCAAAGTATAAATGAGGAAGACAATTCCTCCCTATTCCTCTCTGGCTCATCCTCTGTATAATAGCTATCTTTAATCCAAGATATGATTGATTACTATGTGCGCAGCAAAAACCCTTTACGATAAACTTTGGCAACAACACCTCGTTCGTACCGATGAAAGCGGCACCTCGCTGATTTATATCGATCGCCATCTTGTGCATGAAGTCACCTCGCCACAAGCATTTGAAGGTTTGCGTATTGCAGGACGTACGCCGCGTCGTTTAAGCTCTATCTTAGCCACGCCTGATCATAATGTGCCTACCCGCCATCGTGAGCAAGGTATAACTGGCATCACCGATCCCATCGCAAGGTTACAAGTTGAAATCTTAGATAAAAACTGTAAAGAATTTGGTGTTACCGAATTTGATTTGGATGATATTCGCCAAGGTATTGTACATGTGGTTAGCCCTGAGCAAGGTGCGACATTGCCTGGCATGACCGTCGTCTGTGGTGATTCACATACGTCAACCCACGGCGCATTTGGTGCACTAGCGTTTGGCATTGGCACCTCTGAAGTAGAGCATGTGCTCGCCACGCAATGCTTAATCCAAAAGAAAGCAAAGAACATGCTCGTGCGTGTTGATGGCCGCGTGAAATCAGGTATCACCGCAAAAGATATCGTGCTCGCCATTATCGGCCAACTCGGCACCGCAGGCGGCACAGGTTATTCTATCGAATTCGCTGGCGAAGCTATTCAAGCCCTCAGCATGGAAGGTCGGATGACCGTGTGTAATATGACCATCGAAGCCGGTGCGCGAGTCGGTATTATCGGCGTGGACGATACCACTATCAATTATCTCAAAGGTCGCCCTTTCTCACCTCAAGGGGATGATTGGGAAAAAGCCGTGGTGGCTTGGCGTGAATTGCACACCGATGACGGTGCTACTTTCGATAAAACCATCGTGCTTCAAGCCGCGGACATCAAGCCCCAAGTCACCTGGGGCACCTCACCTGAAATGGTGGTGGCCGTAGATGAGAATGTACCCGATCCTGCTGATGAAAGCGATGCGGTCAAACAAAATGGGATTGAAAAAGCCTTAACATATATGGGGCTCACCGCAAACCAGAAAATCACCGATATTCCACTTGACCGCGTATTCATCGGCTCTTGCACCAACTCACGGATTGAAGACTTACGCCAAGCCGCCGCCGCCATCAATGGCGGCACAGTCGCGGATAGCATCAAACAAGCCCTAGTCGTACCCGGTTCAGGCTTAGTCAAACAACAAGCCGAAGCCGAAGGCCTCGATAAAATATTCACCGAAGCTGGCTTTGAATGGCGCGATCCCGGTTGCTCCATGTGTCTCGCCATGAATGCCGATCGCCTAGAATCAGGCGAACACTGCGCCTCCACCTCAAACCGCAACTTCGAAGGCCGCCAAGGCCAAGGTGGCCGCACACATTTGGTTAGCCCCGCCATGGCGGCAGCGGCGGCGGTTGCGGGAAGATTTGTGGATGTGAGTAGCTAGTTCTACCATTCCTATTAAAAGGATTTCATCCCTTGAAATAGTTATAGAACTGCCGTATATTTCGCACTCACTTTATAACTCAACTTCTAGGGAAGAAAAATGAAAATAATTTTATTGAGTATTGTTATTGCAATATCTTTAACCGCTTGTGCTTCAGGACCAACAGCACACCAAATTGTTGCCCAAAATTTAAATCCTAATCTATCGTTCAACGAGCTAAATTCTATCCTAAAAAGAAAAGGCTACATGAGAATGAATGTGAAGAAACAAATAGGGGAATATTCGCTAGTCAATTTTGCGAACTGGGAACTTGTATTTAAAGGGCAAACCAATGTCTATGCCGACAAATTAAATAATGGGCATCAAGCTGAAAGTTGGATTAACTCGCAACTTAACAATCATGTTCAATCCAATAAACGAATAATTATCATCGAATAGTTGAAAAATAAGATTCCTCTTACTTAAATACTTTAAAGAGTGCTTGATTAGCAATTCCCCGTTTTATCGCGCCCAAAAAGTTATTTATTTTGCGGATGAAGCTGGCGAGTGTTTGAGCGTAGCGAGTTTTCGCCTGCGCCGTAAAATAAATGATTTTTTGGGATTCAAGCGATATCCGGGTGCCTTTTTTTTGATTCGTTTTTTTGGGCACGCAAAAAAATGAATGCCCAGCGGCAGCGACCAATACAGAAGGTTAATACACTAAGACAAGTATCCATTGCGTATTACATGGATTCCCGCCTCGGCTTTGGCTTCCTGCGTCGCTCTACCTTCTCCATCCATGGAGTCGGCAGCGGGAATGACGGAGTTTATATTAAAAAACCTGCCTTATACACCAGCCAAAATAGTCCGCGTAAAACTCGCCCGCAAATAAAACCCCTTTGGATTTGTCCGCGTTTTTTCTCCTGCCTCTGATACGCCTGTTGATCGTATCCGACTATGCGCTGCTTTCGGTCTAATTTGAAGATACTGCCCCATATGCGCCGTCAGGCTATCTTGCTCACCCAACACAATACAATCCATCAACTCCTGCCAATCTTGCTCTAAAATAGCCTCCTGCGCTGCGCTCGGCTGCCAAATCCATGCCTTACCCACATAGCGATCCGCCAGTGCAATCTCGTTGTCTGCCTCAATAGGCACCCACAACACTTTTGATAATTTCTGCCGCACCCAGCTCTCTTGCCAGGTGAGTTCACCTGTTTGTTGCAACGAGACAGTGCACACATACGTCGATTCTTTCGGTTCGCCACGCGTATTGAGTGGCAAGGTTTTCATCTCCACCCCGATGCCGATGAAATCTGGCTTTGCCTGATTGCCTGCGTCGGCCCCCAAACAAGCTTCCAAGAGTTCACCCACCCAGCCTTTATGCCGCCGCAAATCAGGCGGCACAGCCCAACCCAATCCGGCCGCCAGTTGACCTAATGTTTTCCCCATTATCTGTTCACAGCGCGCTAATAGTTCTGCTTCAGATTGTGGGGGCGTTATTCTTTTATCCATGCGCTCATGATACCCTAGCGGGTCAGAAATGGAGATTTTACGTGACCGCACTCTCAATCCAAAACCTAGAAAAAACCTATTCCAATGGTTTTCATGCCCTCAAAGGTATTGATCTTGAAATCGAACAAGGTGATTTTTTTGCTTTGCTCGGGCCCAATGGTGCGGGTAAATCAACCACAATTGGCGTGATTGCAGATTTAGTCACCCGTTCCTCAGGTAGTGTGCATGTATTTGGGGTAAACACCGCGACAGACATAAATGAAGCCAAACGACATATTGGTCTTGTGCCGCAAGAATTTAATTTTAATGGCTTTGAGAAAATCAGACATATCCTGATCACCCAAGCGGGCTATTACGGGATCCCAAGCGCACAAGCTGAACCGCATGCCGATCGTTTATTAAAGCAACTCGGCTTATGGGAAAAGCGAGATAGCATTGCCCGCACCTTATCGGGTGGTATGAAACGTCGGTTAATGATTGCCCGTGCCCTCGTCCACCAGCCACGTCTATTGATTTTAGATGAGCCCACCGCAGGTGTAGATATTGAATTACGCCGTTCTATGTGGACGTTCTTGCAAAAACTCAACGCCGAAGGCACGACCATTATCCTGACCACCCATTATCTGGAAGAAGCCGAAAGTCTATGCCGCAATATCGCGATTATCGATCAGGGCCATATTATCGAAAATACCGATATGAAATCCTTGCTCGGCAGATTAGATCGAGAAACCTTTATTCTCTATTTGGCCGCGCCGATTCAAGATTGCCCGACGCTGGCTGGTATATCTTGCATCATGGTTGATGAGACAACCTTAGAGATCTCCTTAAAAAGCAGTGAACATCTTTCACCCTTATTTACCAAGCTAAGCAAGCAAGGTATTACCGTGACCAGTATGAAAAATAAGGCCAACCGATTAGAAGAGCTGTTTTTAACCTTGGTCGAGCCAACCATCCATGGAGCAGAGGCATGAACGCGCGCTATAACTGGATCGGCCTGCAAACAATTCTAATCCGTGAAATCCGCCGTTTCTTACGGATCTGGCCACAAACTATTTTACCTGCTGCGATCACGATGACACTTTATTTCATTATCTTCGGCAATCTTATTGGTCGCCGCATTGGCGAAATGGATGGCTTCAGCTATATCGAATATATCACCCCTGGCATCATCATGA
Source organism: uncultured Piscirickettsiaceae bacterium (assembly GCA_964598235.1). Lineage (GTDB taxonomy): Bacteria > Pseudomonadota > Gammaproteobacteria > Nitrosococcales > Methylophagaceae > UBA652. The sequence continues at coordinate 59,709 of CAZRAY010000004.1, read as the reverse complement.
TGTCGATCATTAATAATGCCTATAGCAATGTCGCTTCCTCATTTTATAGCGCCAAATTTCAAAGCCATATTGAAGAACTGCTGATCGCCCCGCTTTCCAATAGCTTTATCCTTATCGGCTACCTTGCTGGTGGTGTGGCACGTGGTTTATTGGTTGGCATTATCGTGACAATCATCTCGCTATTTTTCACCGATATCCATATCGCCCACCCGGTTATCACTGTTAGCATTATTATCCTCAGCGCCATTCTGTTTGCGCTGGGCGGGTTTATTAACGCCCTCTATGCCAATAGCTTCGACCAAATATCCATTGTGCCCACCTTTATCCTCACCCCTCTCACCTATCTCGGAGGCGTGTTCTACTCCATCAGCCTCTTACCCGAGTTCGGCCAAACAGCTTCTCTGCTCAATCCTATTTTCTATCTCGTTAATGGATTCCGCTATGGGATGCTAGGCACATCGGATGTCTCCGTCACCACGGCCTTTGTGATTACCATTGGCTGTATTATTGGATTGAGTTGGTTTGCGTTGCGGTTGTTGAAGAAAGGGACAGGGTTAAGAAAATAAACCTCCGTCATGCCCGCGGCGGCGGGTATCCACTTGATCCGCTATATTTCTGCTTCCACACAATTCCTGTAAATCGAATGGATTCCCACCTCCGTGGGAATAACCTGCAAATTAAGGTTCTTCCGGCACTAATTCTAACGCCTGCTCAACCACCATAATCTCCGCACCTTTAACATGTGCATTCTCACTCAAATAGCGTCGCCACATTTTCGCACCAGGCTGCCCTTGAAATAGCCCCAGCATATGCCGTGTTATCGCTTGCAGGCTTTTCCCTTGTGTCATCCGTTGCTCGATATACGGCAACATGGCGCGCACCACCTGATGACGCGACAATACCTCATGGTCATCCCCAAACAGGTTTTTATCTGCTGATGCTAAACAATAGGGGTCGTGATAGGCTGCTCGGCCAATCATTACACCATCAAGCTGCGTTAAATGTTGCTTCGCCGCCGCTAATGAGCTCACGCCGCCGTTGATCATAATCTTCAATTTAGGAAAATCCTGCTTGATCTGCACCACGCGCTCATAATCTAGCGGCGGCACATCGCGATTCTCTTTCGGACTTAAGCCACTTAACCACGCCTTGCGTGCATGCAAAATAAATTGTTCGCACCCTGCCTCAGAAACGGTCGCGATAAAGTCAGATAAAAAAGCATAACTATCCTGATCATCAATCCCTAGTCTGGTTTTTACCGTCACAGGAATATCCACCACCGCCTGCATCGCCGAAACACCTTCCGCCACCAACGCTGGCTCTCCCATCAAACAGGCTCCAAATCGCCCAGATTGCACCCGATCGCTCGGGCAACCCACATTCAGGTTAATCTCGCTATATCCCCATTCTTCGCCCAGCTTAGCACATGCTGCTAACGCCGCAGGTTCACTCCCCCCTAACTGCAAAGCTACTGGCTGCTCTGACACATCATGACCTAAAAATCGCTCTAGGTTCTCGCCATAAAGTATCGCACCCGTCGTTACCATCTCGGTATATAACAAGCTATGCCGTGTAATCAACCGCATAAAATAACGATAATCACGATTCGTCCAATCTAACATTGGTGCGATTGATAGGCGGTAGGCAGGCGTTGCGCCCATAACATGTCCTTGATAATCTAACGGTGGATGCCATGATACCGTAAAATGGTTTTTTTCTTTCAATTCCCTGAGTGAATATGACCATCATCCAAGGCGATGGCTTCGAGGTTAAAGTAATCCGTAGTCGCCGTCGTAAAAGCCTATCGCTACAAGTGTCGCACGAGGGTGCTACCATTCGCATACCGCATTCACTTGCCCGCAAGGATGCGAAAGCCTTTGTGCTTAAAAAATCACATTGGATTAAACAAAAACTCGCCCAAGCAACCCCACCAACACAACGACAATATATCATTGGAGAAACCCATGCCTATCTCGGCCAAGAATATCTACTCGTTTATGTTCAGAAAACAGGCAGAGCATCGTTAACATTTAAAGATCAACAACTGCAAATTCACGCAAAAACACGACCGGAACCAAAAGCGATACAGCGCCTGCTCATCAACTGGTATCGCCAACAAGCCAATGATTATTTCCAACAACGCACAAAACACTTAGCAACCATCACCGGTCTACACCCCACGAAAATTAGCACACGCACCTATAAAGCGCGTTGGGGTAGCTGCAATGCCCGAGGTGAAGTGCAGTTTAACTGGCAACTCATCCAAGCGCCCAGTGATATTATCGACTACGTTATCATCCACGAACTCAGCCATATCAAACATCTCAACCATTCCGCAGATTTTTGGCAACAAGTCTCACACCATTATCCAGATTATCCATCTGCCCGCTTGTGGTTCAAACAACATGGCGATAGTTTGTTATTAAAAATAAACACTGCATAGTTGAATCTTAAATAATCGTTGAATACATATTCTAAACAGTCTAAAATCAGTTTAAATTCACTCTTTTAAGGTTGTTAATTATGTACGCATCATCACAAAGAGAAGATATCAGCTCTACTTCTAATCTGAATATTCATAGGGTAATAATACTGTCCTTGCTTGCCATAAGCAGCTTATTATGCCTCAACGTTAGCTATGCAGCAGGGCCAAACCTGATTGCTAACGGGTCGTTTGAAGCACAAGACTTCACAAATGTAGCTACATTTCCTAATGGTTTTACAGGCCCGAATGGTACCTTTATTGGCAATGACTACAACTCAAACACGCTGACTGGCTGGAATTTTACAGAAAATGTTGATGGATGGTCTGATGTTGGACCATCTTGGGCGCTTGCTCAAGATGGAAATCAATTCTTAGATTTAATGGGAAACAATTATGTTTCTGGCCCAAACGGTACACAACCTATGGGAACCGTAGAAATTGTTCCAACTAATGTCCTCAGTCAAACGATCAATACAACACCTGGCGCAGCCTATGTACTCTCTTTTTACTGGGGAGAAGATGTAGGTCATGATGCTGGCGAGACCGTCACGTTTCAAGTAGCAATAGAAGATTCAGCAGCAGCAACCCTCTTCACTCAGACCTTAACAAAAACGGCTGTCGGCCCTGTGGCTGGATTAAGAGGCCCCAACACTTGGGATTTTTTTGAGACTACCTTTATAGCAACCACAACAACAACCACGTTTAGATTCACACCTACTCCGCCATCAGGAACCGCATCTATCCTTCCTCAACCTGCGGGAACAGACTTTTCCGCAGGCGCGGCGCTAGATAATGTTGCCGTTCATGCAATCGGGCCGATACCGACCCTTAATACATGGGCACTTATTATGCTTAGCTTGCTTTTAGTGTTAATTGGGCTGACGAGAAAACCAATAAAATCATAAGCTAACCATCTATTTGCTATAGCAAACCTTGTTTTTTTCCACAATTAGACTAGAATAGCCCCATTGGATAAGGAGCGCTGCGACAGGATCTCCCTGCTAGGCTTATCCAACTAACTTATTTAACTGCGCTCATTATTAACAGGTAACTGGAATAATGAGCGGCATATCTCCCACTCATCTACCTGTTCATTAAATTTAATGAGGCAAGTTTGATCATGAGTAAACTTTCTGTTTTTACCTCTGAATCTGTTTCTGAAGGCCATCCTGATAAGGTTGCCGATCAGATCTCTGATGCCATTTTGGATGAAATTCTAAAACAAGATCCGCAAGCGCGCGTGGCGTGTGAAACGTTGATCAAAACCGGCGCAGCAATTATTGCCGGAGAAATCACGACTTCAGCTTGGGTTGATTTGGAAGATATCGTGCGTAAAACCATTACGGATATTGGCTACAACAGCTCAGAGGTAGGTTTTGATGGGCAGACCTGTGCGGTCATGTCCTTAATCGGCAAGCAATCAAGCGATATTGCACAAGGTGTGGATCGCCAAACACCTGAAGAACAAGGGGCCGGTGACCAAGGCTTGATGTTTGGCTATGCCAGCAATGAGACTGATGTGTTGATGCCAGCGCCGATTACCTATGCGCATCGTTTGGTGAAACGCCAATCGGAAGTACGCAAAAACGGTGAGTTGGCATGGTTACGCCCTGATGCTAAAAGCCAGGTAACGTTTATTTATGAAGATGGCAAACCAATTGGGATTGATGCCGTCGTCCTGTCTACCCAGCATAACCCTGATGTTTCACAAGCTGATTTACAAGAAGCGGTGATGGAAACGATTATTAAGCCGACCTTACCTGCAAAATGGCTGTCGAAGAAAACGGCTTATCATATCAACCCAACGGGCCAATTTATTATTGGTGGCCCGGTGGGTGATGCGGGTTTAACGGGTCGTAAAATCATCGTAGACACCTATGGTGGCATGGCACGGCATGGTGGTGGTGCCTTCTCGGGTAAAGATCCTTCTAAAGTGGATCGCTCGGCAGCGTATGCAGGGCGCTATGTGGCAAAAAACATTGTCGCGGCGGGTTTGGCGGATCGCTGTGAAATTCAAATTTCCTATGCTATTGGTGTGGCCGAACCGACATCGATCAGCGTTGAAACCTTTGGCACAGGTAAATTACCTGCCGATCAACTAGAAACACTCGTGCGCGATCATTTTGATTTGCGCCCTGTCGGCTTAATTAAGATGCTTGATTTAATTCGCCCCATTTACCAAGCCACCGCTGCATATGGTCATTTTGGCCGCGAAGAGCCCGCATTTACTTGGGAACAAACAGATAAAGCCGCCGCGCTGCGTGATGCCGCTAAGATTTAATGATTTAATTTAAGGAAAGAACATGACGATTGAAAATTCAACACCTGACTATAAAGTCGCCGATATTAGCCTAGCAGAATGGGGCGCAAAAGAAATCAAAATTGCTGAAACTGAAATGCCTGGTTTGATGGCAATTCGGGAAGAATATAAAGGCAAGAACCCTTTAGCGGGCGCACGCATTGCGGGTTGTTTGCATATGACCATCCAAACGGCCGTCTTAATCGAAACATTGATTGATTTAGGCGCGGAAGTGCGTTGGTCTTCATGCAATATCTTCTCAACCCAAGATCAAGCAGCTGCTGCGATGGCGGTACAAGATATTCCTGTGTTCGCTTGGAAAGGTGAAACGGATGAGGAAGCGATTTGGTGTATCAAACAAACCATTTTTGGCCCTAATAACTGGCGCCCAAATTTGATTTTGGATGATGGCGGGGATTTAACGCAAATCATGCATGATGACTATCCTGAATTATTGAAAGAGGTGAAAGGATTATCAGAAGAGACGACTACGGGCGTGCATCGCTTATATGAAATGATGAAAGACGGCTCATTAAAAGTGCCTGCAATCAACGTGAATGACTCGGTAACAAAATCTAAATTTGATAATTTGTATGGCTGTCGTGAATCTTTATTAGATGGTATCAAACGCGCTACTGATGTCATGATTGCCGGTAAGATCTGTGTTGTGCTCGGTTATGGCGATGTGGGCAAAGGCTGTGCGCAAGCCTTTAAAGGCATGGGTGCAACAGTAATGGTGACTGAAATCGATCCCATTTGTGCCTTACAAGCATCGATGGAAGGTTATCGCGTGGTGAACATGGATGATGCGGCAAGCATGGGTGACATTTTTGTCACCACAACGGGTAACGTCAACGTTATCAATCATGACCATATGAAATCAATGCGGAATGAAGCAATTGTGTGCAATATCGGTCATTTTGATAGCGAAATTGATGTCGCTTCATTACGCCAATATGAGTGGGTCAATATTAAAGATCAAGTCGATCATATTATCTTCCCTGATGGTAAACGCATTACGCTATTAGCTGAGGGGCGTTTGGTGAACTTAGGTTGTGCGACGGGCCATCCTAGTTTTGTGATGTCTGCTTCATTCACCAACCAGGTAATGGCGCAAATTGAACTATGGGAAAATAGCGATACTTACAAAAATGAAGTGTATGTGTTGCCAAAATCATTAGATGAAAAAGTGGCACGCCTGCATTTAGGTCGAATTGGTGCTAACCTAACGAAACTCACTGATGAACAGGCGGCATACCTCAGCATGGATAAAAATGGGCCTTACAAACCAGAACATTATAGATACTAAATATGACACAAAAATTAATCCTTAGCTGCGAATTTTTCCCACCTAAAACGGAAAAAGGGATCGCGATATTACAGCAAGTCCGCAAGGACTTGGCTGTGTTGCGTCCTGAGTTCTATTCGGTCACGTTTGGTGCCGGTGGTTCGACGCAAGATAACACACTGAACGCCGTTATCGATATCCAACAAGCACAGGCTGAAACAGGGATAGATGCAACACCGCATCTTTCTTGTGTTGGTTCAACAGCCGATGCTATTCGGGCACATTTACAAACCTTCCAAGACAATGATATTCATCGTATTGTCGCTTTACGCGGTGATCTGCCTTCGGGTATGCGTGATCCCGGTGATTTCCGTTATGCCAACGAATTGATTGATTTTATTCGCCAAGAAACGGGCGACCATTTTCATATTGAAGTGGCTTGTTATCCTGAAGTGCATCCACAAGCAGATAATGCGACGGTTGATTTTGCTAATTTCAAACGTAAAGTCGATGCGGGTGCCAATAGCGCGATTACCCAGTATTTTTATAATATTGATGCCTACACCGTGTTTGTCGACTGCTGCCAAAATAATGGCATTGATATTCCGATTGTCCCAGGCATTATGCCGATCAATAATTATGCCCAGCTCGCACGTTTCTCTGATGCTTGCGGCGCTGAAATTCCGCGATGGTTGCGAAAGCAATTGGAAGCCTATGGTGAAAATAATGCTGATGACATGCAGGCGTTTGTTACCGAATTCCTCACTTATTTCTGCCAGCAATTGATTGACGCGGGCGCGCCTGGTTTGCATTTTTATACGATGAATCGGACGGATCCAACGCTCACTATTTGCAAGAATCTGGGTTTGGTGACCTAGTCACCCGACGATGAGCTATTTTGTTGATGCATTGGCCGGTGCAGGAGCCCTCATCACAAGCTTCGATCCTGACACCTATCAAATCGTTAGCACCTCGCTATTTATCTCTCTGATCGCTACACTCATTGCGGCTAGCTTAGCGATCCCAGCGGGCATTATGACCGCCTTAAACCACTTTCGTGGCAAGGCAATGCTACAACATCTGCTCAACACATTAATGTCCATGCCTACTGTGGTAATTGGATTATTACTTTATGGCTTGCTCAGTCGCTATGGCCCACTCGGTCATTGGGATCTGCTATATACACGTACCGCCGTGATTATCGCCGAAACTATCCTGATTTTTCCTATCATTATGAATCTGACGATTGCAGCAGTGAATGCGGCTGATCGCCGGCTTGTGCCGACACTTCGCAGCCTCGGTGCCCGTGGCTGGCAAATTACTTGGCAAACCGCCATTGAAATGCGCTTTGCCATTATCGCAGCCATCATTACGGGATTTGGGCGTGCCATCGGTGAAATTGGTGCCGCCATGATGCTCGGTGGCAATATTGAAGGCTTCACCCGCACCATGACCACCGCGATTGCATTAGAAACCAGCAAAGGGGAATTTGAAACGGGCTTGGCATTAGGCATGCTCTTATTATTAGTCACCTTTATCCTCACCTTTAGCTTGTCATGGCTACAGCGGACACCGCCATGACATCCGCCTACCAACTCAAAAACATTCAAATCCATACGGACAGTCGTTGTATTCTTGAACTGCCGGAGCTCGCTATTCCATCCGGAAAACTGATTGCCCTGCTTGGCGATAATGGCGCAGGAAAATCGACATTATTAAACTTATTGGCACTCATCAGCCAACCCTCGCAAGGTGAGATTGTTCTCAACCAACAACGCCTGACACCCGCTACCAGCCAACAATTACAACGACATATCGGCTATGTTGCACAGCAACCTTATTTACTCCGTGGCAGTATTGCAGATAATATCCAGCTCGCGCTCAAACTCCAAAATATCCCCCGAGAACAGCATGCAACACGTATCCACGATGCACTAGCACAAGTCGATCTGACACAACTGGCGGATCAATCTGCATCGAGTCTTTCTGGCGGTGAACGCAAGCGCGCGGCGATTGCCCGTGCCATTGCCCACCGACCACAAATTTTGCTACTGGATGAACCCTTTTCTCATCTTGACACCCATAGCCGAAAACAATTAACGCGCATCATTCAGCACTATGCTACGCAAGAAAATCACACGGTCATTTTCAGTACCCATGACCATCTACAAGCGCTCTCCCTCTCCAATAATATTATCTATTTAAACAAAGGGAGGTTAGCGCCTGCACCACGTCTCAATCTATTCCATGGCGCACGAAAACAACATATTTTTGATACGGGGAACATTAAAATCGAAGTCCCTAAAGGGCAAAAAAACTATGACTATATCGCCATTGACCCCAAAGAAATTGTCATCTCAAAACAAACACTACACTCTAGTATGCGCAATCACTTCTTAGGGCGGCTTATTTCAATTGTTGAAGAAAATAATGTGATCCACCTCACCGTCCATTGTGGTGAGGATTTTCATGTCCTTATCAGCCCACAATCCCTTGAATCACTTGAGTTATCTGTCGGGAAAGCACTCTGGGTTAGTTTTAAATCTAATGCAGTGCAATGCTTTTAGCCTCGATCATGCTAGTCAGCCTCGTCTCTCTGCGGTACCATTCCCCCTATGTTCAAATGGATAGTTAACACTGCGTTATGAAAGCCGCGCTACAACTCAGAATGGGTCAAAGTCTTGCGATGACCCCACAATTGCAGCAAGCCATTCGGCTACTGCAACTATCATCACTAGAATTGCATACGGAAATCCAACAAGCGCTTGAAAGTAATCCTTTGCTTGAGCGTGAGGAAAACGACAGCCTTGTTGATGATTCTGCGCCAGATATCACGCCTGAAACCTCTCCAGAGATGGCACAAGAGAATGAGCCACTACATGTGAGCGCAACAGAACTCTCTGACTTAGACAATAGCAATATTCCCGCCGATATGCCCACTGATAGCCAATGGGAAGATACTTACACTAATCTGCCACAAAATACGAGCAGCGCACCCACATCAACCCAGCCAACACAATTTGATGATGAAGATGACAGCAACGATTCTTTGCAGGCGCATTTACGCTGGCAAATGGAACTCACGCCCTTCTCACCACATGAACTGCATATTGCGGCTGCCTTGATCGATTCAATTGATGAAGCAGGTTATTTATCAAGCGCGCTCTCAGATATTCAACAAGGCCTGCCATTGCAGGATGACGAGCTGACTGAACTAGATGAAATTGAAGCCGTCCTCCACCGCATTCAGTATTTTGATCCCCTCGGTGTCGGGGCACGTAGTTTAAGCGAATGCTTGCTCATCCAGCTTCAACAATATCCAGATGACACGCTTCATATTGAACATGTGCGTCAATTAGCAGCACATCATCTCGAACATCTTGCAAAACATGAACACGCACTTATCAAACGAAGTCTTAAGATAAATGATGATGTGTTGGCAGAATTGGTCGCCATAATTCAATTGTTAAATCCACGGCCTGGTAGCCAAATTGAAACGACCCGCACGGAATATATCACGCCCGATATTTACGCAAAAAAAATAGATGGTCAATGGCGGCTTAGCCTCAATGCAGAGGTCGCACCACGCCTGACGATCGCAGAACACTACGTTCAGCTTATCAATCAAGGGGGAAGTAGTGCAGACAATAGCTACCTCAAAACCAACTTGCAGGAAGCACGCTGGTTTCTAAAAAGTCTTGAAAGCCGCAATGAAACACTACTCAAAGTTACTGCTGCTATCATCAAACGTCAATCTCGATTCCTAGAAGAGGGAGAGGCCGCTATGGTGCCACTCATTTTACATGAAATTGCGGATGAAGTTGACATGCATGAATCCACTATTTCACGCGTCACCACCCGAAAATTTCTCCATACCCCACGTGGTATTTTCGAACTTAAATATTTTTTCTCCAGTCATGTTGATACTGATGATGGCGCAGGATGTTCTGCTACCGCCATTCGTGCCATGATTAAGGAGCTAATTGATGAAGAAAACTTGAAAAAACCTCTCAGCGATAATAAAATTGCTGATATGCTACAAGCACAAGGGATCAAAGTTGCACGTCGCACGATTGCGAAATATCGTGAGTCACTTAACATCCCCTCTTCAAGCGAAAGAAAGCGCTTATTTTAATTACCAAACAGGAGTAGTTCCATGCAAATGAACATCACTGGACAACATATCGACATCACTGACAGCTTGCATGACCATGTCACTAGCAAATTTGAACGTATTACCCGCCATTTCGACCATCTGACTAATGTACACGTTATTCTCAGCGTTGAAAAAGATCGTCAAAAAGCGGAAGCAACCGTTCATGTGAGTGGTGCGGATCTGTTTGCCTCAGATGAATCCGAAGATATGTATGCCGCCATTGATGCCATGGCTCACAAGCTCGATCGTCAAATTATCAAACATAAAGATAAAATGAAAAACCACCATCAATCTGATGGTCATAACATGAAGCATAATGCCGCTGGCTAGCGTTTGTATTTCCTATGCATATTGCATCCCTCTTAGTCCGTTCGGGCAATATTAATTTTCATGATGGCGCTTCTAGCAAGAAGCGTCTTATTGAAAGTCTGTCCACCCTATTGGCCGCCAATACACCAGAAAATGATGCTGACGATATTTTCAAAGCACTGTTTGCACGAGAAGATCTCGGTAGCACAGGTTTGGGGAAAGGCGTGGCGATTCCACATGCACGTCTCCCCCACCTCAAGCACACTATCGCCGCTATGATCACCTTAGACAAACCCCTTGATTTCGGTGAAAGTGATCGTCAAGGTGTTGATCTTATTTTTGGCTTGCTTGTCCCAGAAGAAGATAACGACCTACATCTCAAAGAACTTTCTCGCCTCGTCACTTTATTTCGCCAAGATGAAATCTGTCAACAAATCCGTGAAGCTAAGGATGCCGAACACGTGTTTGATATTTTATTGGCTGTTGATGATGATTAAAGATGATACATTCTTCACCTCCATCAATACGACCTAAAATAGAGACACATCACGGTGTGTTCATGTGCATTGCAAATAAAGGCATCTTAATCGTTGGCGCTGCAGGCAGTGGGAAAAGTAGTCTGGCGTTTGAATTATTGCATCATCATCACCAACTCATTGCCGATGATTGCATCGAATTTCAACAGCAAGATGGGCTTATTGTGGGCCATTGCCCACCATTACTTTCTGGGCTACTGCATCAACGCGAAATTGGCCTCATTAATGTACCAAAACTATTTGGCCATGCTGCAATCATCACACACCACCCTGTCGATTATGTTGTATATCTTGATCCTGAATCACGGCCTCATGCCCGTTTACAACCAGAACTCGGTCACTACACGATCTTAGACCACACTTTTCCTCAGCTCACACTTAATCCACATAATCCAGCGCAACTCAGCCATCGTCTCATGACATGGATCGCAATGAAACATGATAATACGACGCATGACTTCTGTGAACAGCAACAAGAAGCCATGCGTGGCCAATCATCATGAAGCTCATTATTATCAGCGGGGTATCAGGGTCAGGGAAGAGCGTCGCGCTCAATACCCTTGAAGACCAAGATTATCTCTGCATAGATAATCTCCCGCTGGCCTTACTGCCCGCGCTCGCACAACAAATACAACAAGATCCACATTATCACAAATGTGCGGTGGGTATTGATGGTCGTAATACCCCTGCCTCCCTAAATGATTTCCCATTATTGCTCGCCCAACTATCCGAAGCCGAGATCGAATATGAAATTATTTTCCTTGATGCCGATGATGACATCCTGCTCAAACGGTTCAGTGAAACACGGCGCAAGCACCCTTTGAGCAGCAAACAAATCCCCCTGTCTGAAGCCATTGAACAAGAACGTCGATTGTTGACGCATCTACATGGTGAAGCTGATTTACGGATTAATACCACCCATACTAATGTCCACGAACTACGCCGGATGATTATCGAACGGGTTTCGCGCCATCCCACCAACACCATGTCTCTCTCTCTGCTCTCTTTTGGGTTTAAACATGGCACCCCGCCTGGGGCTGATTTTGTGTTTGACATCCGTTGCCTGCCCAATCCTCATTGGGTTACAGAGTTGCGAGATAAAACAGGGCATGATCCGGAAGTTGTCAAATTTTTAGAGCAAGAGCAAGCCGTTATCGACATGACACAACAAATTGGTGATTTCATCTCTTTCTGGTTGCCCCATTTTCGGGATAATAAGCGCAGCTATCTCACCATCGCCATCGGCTGCACAGGCGGCCAACATCGTTCTGTCTATTTAGTTGAAGCCTTGGCAAAACGACTACAAGATGAAGGCACACAAGACCTATTAATTAGACATCGAGAACACGCATGACGGTTGGCCTCCTACTCGTTTCCCATAATCATATCGGCATCGAAATGCTCAACACAGCACGTCAAATGCTTACCCATTGTCCGCTGCCTGCCAAAGTATTGGATATTAGAATCACCGACAAAGCGGAAGACATTCAACAGCAATTACAAGAACGGCTGATAGGATTAGACCAAGGGAGCGGTATTCTCATCCTAACGGATATGTTCGGCTCAACGCCCAGTAATATTGCCTGTGCTGTCTCGGATCATCATCATATCCGAATCGTCTCAGGTCTCAATTTACCCATGCTCATTCGTGTGCTCAACTACCCAAACCTCAATTTAGAACAGCTCGAGCAAAAAGCCGTTACAGGCGGTAAAGAAGGGGTTGCGCGTTGCCATATTACAACGTGTGAATCATGATGGCGCGCACTTTCACCATTATCAATAAGCTCGGCCTCCATGCCCGTGCGGCGGCAAAGTTTGTTGCCACTGCGGCAGAATTCACCAGTGTGATTCAAGTTGCCCGTCAAGATCACGCTGAACAACAAGTGAGTGGTAAAAGCATTATGGGCATGATGATGCTTGCCGCCGCAAAAGATAGCCAAATCATCGTGTCTGCTGAAGGCGAAGATGCAAATGAAGCGTTGGATAAAATAGAAGCGCTGATTAATGATTATTTTGAGGAAGGCGAATGATGCCTGAAATAATATGAGCTTAGAGCTGCAAGGCATGGGTGTCTCCCGTGGCATTGCCATGGGGCCTGCGCATATCTTATTTCGAGATAAACCCGACACCCTCGAATATTGTATCCCACCTGAACATATTGAAAAAGAAGTCAAACGGCTTAAAAAAGCCACCAAACAAGCACGCAAACAACTTAAAGATATTCGTAAAAAAATTCCTGGTGATGCCCCCACAGATGTTGCTGCTTTTATTGATACCCACCTACTCATGCTTAAGGATTCTACGCTCACCAAAATTCCGGCAGCAATGATCCGCAAACGCGGCTGTAATGCCGAATGGGCACTGCAACTACAGCGCGATACCCTTGTCAGTATATTTGATGAAATAGACGATCCCTACCTACGCACCCGCAAAGATGATATTGACCATGTTATTAATCGATTGCACCGCATCCTTGGTGATGAAGAAACCAGCATTGATGAAGTTTTGCCGGGTAGCCTAGCAGGCACCATTATCGTGGCTGATGATCTCACCCCCGCCGACACCGTGCTGATGCAAAACCAAGGCATTGCCGGCTTTGTCATCGAACATGGTGGTGTCACCTCGCATACCACTATCTTAGCGCGTAGCCTTGGTATTCCTGCAATTGTCAGCTTACCTTCCGCCAGACGTTATATCCAAGATAATGAACCGCTTATTATTGATGGCACTAATGGCACCCTCATTGCAGGCGCAACATTAGAAATCACTAACGCATATAAAAAGCGTCTGTTGCTGTTTCGCAATCATATCAATGCGCTTAATCGCTATAAAAGCGAACCCACCCAAACACAAGATGGGCGAGCCATTACCCTACTGGCCAATGCCGAACTGCCAGAAGATATCATATCCATTGGTGAATCAGGCGCAATGGGAATTGGGCTCTATCGCACCGAGTTTCTCTACATGAACCGTAATGATCCACCTGAAGAAGAAGAGCAACTCACCGTCTATCGCAATATTGTTGAATCAATGCAAGGCAATCCTGTCACTATTCGCACATTCGACCTCGGTGCCGATAAAACAGTGGATGGGGGTCGAAGCAGTATTATGGCTATCAATCCTGCTTTAGGCTTGCGTGCCATCCGTCTTTCGCTCAATCAACCCACCATGTTCATCAGCCAGCTCCGCGCCATCCTCCGCGCCTCAGCCTATGGCAAAATCAAAATTCTCTTGCCCATGATTTCTAGCCTGCAAGAGCTTTCTCAAACCTTAATCCTGCTTGAGCATTGCAAATCTGAACTGGATGATGAAGGCTTAGATTATGATCGTGAAATCGATATCGGCATCATGATTGAAATTCCAGCCGCCGCCATCTGTGCTGAAATGTTTGCCGAAAAAGTCGATTTTCTCTCCATCGGTACCAATGACCTTATCCAATATACCCTCGCCGTTGACCGCATTGATGATCACGTAAATTATCTCTATGATCCGCTGCACCCTGCCGTCTTGCGACTCATTCAAATGAGCATCGATGCCGGCAAACAACATAATATCCCCGTTTCCATGTGTGGTGAAATGGCGGGCGATCCGCGTTATACCCGCCTGCTCCTCGCCATGGGATTAGAGCACTTCAGCATGCATCCCAATGCCCTGCTAGAAGTCAAACAAATCATTAATGAAACAGATCTCACCCAGCTTCCCGATACCACACTAGATATTCTCAATCAACCTGACAGCTATCAAGCCGAACAGCTATTATTAGAAATTAATCAATCGCCCTGAATAATCTAATCTCGCCATTCCCCTAATCTTTTAGTCGGGGCGGCTCCCTCGTTATTAAAATCTATTCTACCTTCAAAAATTCACCCACATCCAAACCCGCTAGCAAACCTAGTAAATCCGTGCTCGCTAAAGAAAGCGCATATCCCAACACCCCGCTACCAATAATCACCGTCTCATAATCTGCAATCTGGTTATCCACCAACACCCGGATCCCATCGGGTAATGCAACTGGCGGCACAGCGCCCACAACAAACCCCGTTGCCTTCAGCACCTCATCAAACTCTGCCATTCGCAATTTCCGTTCGCCCAAATACTTCCTCAAAACTGCCCAATCAGCGCGACCGCCACCCGCAGCAGCCAGCAACACGAATTCACCAGAAGGCGTCTTAAATAACAAACTCCGCACCACCGAATCAGGCTTCTTCCCCTGAGAAATAAGCCATTCCTCCAGCTCCCGAATCGGTTTCTTATCTTCCGTTAGCGGAATCTCAATAACGTCAAAAGAAATGTTTTTTTCATCCAATAGTGCTGTCACCGCAGAATCAATCATATTGCCTCCAAAATAAATTCGTTACGCTGAAATGATAATATCAAACTCCAAACAAAAAAGCCCCAACACATAAAGATCAGGGCTTTAATTTTATTAAAAAAATATCCTACTGACCAAGCTGCCGCATTAATGTTTGATTGTCTTCAAGGTGCCAATTGGTTTTAATTTTTCCACCTTCAACGGTGTACATGTCCACAGCACTAAATGAGATTTTTTCTCCCTTACCTTCAACCTCTCCCATCTTACCTGTAAAGTGACCGGTAAATTTTAGGCGTAAAACAACCTTATTCCCTACGATAAACATATCTTCAATTTCAGCGCGTAAGTCAGGTACAACCGAGCGAAACCAGTTTGAGGCATCAAGAGGGCCTTGTGGGCCTTGCTTTCTGCCCTCGGGTAGATTGAGGTCGATAAAATCTTCTGCTAGTGTTTTTTTTGCATATCCTTCCTCACCTGTATCCCAAAAGGCAGCATAATTTTGTGCTGCTAACTTCATTACTTCCACCTGATTCGAGCGTAGGCTTTTATCAATCGTTACCTCTTTTGGCTCTGGTAATGAATAGGCTTTATCAATTATCCATCCCACTTTCTCTTGATTTGAATTTAGCCATATTTCAGCTGCTTCATCTTCTGTCTTATTTTCACGGTTTATCGCATAATCCAGTTCGGCAATGATTTCATTGGATAATTTTATACTGTCCAATTGTTGGATGCCCTGTTCAGAAAAAAGTTGGTCCAATCGATCCTGCCGTGCGAGTAACACCGCCCTATCTTTTCCACCTAGCAATCCCTTGGGGTCCGTCAATTCTCGAATATTGTATTTATTATGTAAAAATTGAGGGTGCCAAAGTGGCACAACTACCCAGCGTTTTTCTGAGACGGCTTTTTCAAAGGCACCGATACATTGCTCTTGTGTTCCTGTTAAGAACGTATAACCGGCATCTTTCAACATATACTCATCCATCATCTTGATAGAAAAACGTGTAATCCCTGCACCTGATCCAATCCCCTGAATTATTGGCGTCATTTTTTCTTTAACATCCGGCTTTAACAGATCACTAATGGTTGAGACTGCCGCCGCAGGCACGTAATCCGGCACCCCCCACAGGGCATACGGCTCATAGTGCAATCCTAGCTCCCGCGTAGGTACCTCTTCTTCAACACTCTGTTTATATACGCCATGGCTGGATGGCAGCCATGCGGATGCAATCATATCAATTTCGCCTGACCGTAATCGTGCAAAGTTTTCCTTATGTGGATCAAAACTCCGAATAACGGTATAACCCATTCTTTCTAATATATTAGCAACAACAGCTCCCGTTGCACGATGAAAAGAAAGATCTGTCACACCTAGCTTAACCACTTTATCTCCTATTGTTGACTCAGCTTGTTTATCTGTATTGTCCGCAAAGGCAATACTCATATTTAAGCTGGTTATCACTATCATAAGGCCGTATAAATATTTTGTAATTTTCATGATTCATTACTCCTGAAATCTTATTTGTAATACATTTGTGGGTTTAAAGTTTTTACCTTCGTTAAGAACCACAATATTTTGTTAAATAAACAGCCTTTATCGAAAGCTCCATTGAAGCCATTTAGGTGCTATTTTTTGCATCAAAGCATCAATTGATATTTTGCTACCGCCAGTAAGTGCAAATGCGAAAATAACAGCCATCCACATTGCCGAGAACTCCCAACCACCATTAGGCAATACCCAAACGTAACCCGCTGAAAAATGATGTCCCCAAAGTGTTGCGAAGAATAAATAGGCAACGCCTCCAACAGCAGCAATCCTCGTCATCAATCCAAAGACCAAACCGATACTCACTGCAATCTCCGTCACACCTGCTAGGATCACCATGGGTGCTGCTGGGTTTAACCCCTCACTTGTAAAATAATCCACGAAGATCTGAAATTGCTCTGGACCAGCCAAAACATGGCCAGAATAATGTGCAATGAACATTAGCCCCACATAGACACGTATAAATGTTATTGCCCAATCATTTATTGACAAATTAGTTGTGCTATCTGTAATAGTACGTTGTGAATGCTGATATGCAAGGCGTAATAGTTGACCGCTAATAAATACAACTAAAGCGTAACTTAAATACATAATGCTGGGTATACCGGGCCCTGTTTCACCTACTAATAAAGGATCGAGAGCAGACACACTGGTTATTTCAGTTTCTCCAAAACGTAATGTACTAAACAATCTACCCACTAGTACACTACTATATAAAAAAGCCGTTAGACTAAAAAATGAAGCACGATAACGCCAAGCGGCAAGGCTTGTTATTGCTAATAAAAATAGCGACACTGCCATGGAGACCGTTCCCCACTTCGAAAGAGAATCTCCAAGCAATGTTTGTACAGCCAGTATGATTATAATAATACTTATAACTGCTGAGAGGCGGCGGAATAATATATCTATAAGTTTCATGATTATCTCCTTAGGTATTAGTGACTAAAATTACGTGCAGGATTGGTCGGTGTATCATCTTGTTCTAATGCCCAACGAGCAATTTCATCTTTACGCATAAACACCACGCCCTTATGCTCTTTGGCATAAGCGATAAAATCATCCAATGCTTTAACGCGTGCAGGTGTACCTGCTATTCTGTCATGCGCACTGATAGACATCATTCTTCTACGCGTTTCACCCTCGGCATACAGCACATCAAAATCGTCTTTTAATTCTTGTGTATAAGCTGCACCGGTCATCGCTGTACTCCCTGTATAACGAACAATATCATTATTACGGAAGGTGTAAGGAACCACTGCAAACGGTTTTCCTTTCACAGGCGTAATTGAAGGTTCGTCACGAGAAAGATCATCTATATGGTAGATAAATCCAAGATCTTGCAGAATCTCAAGCGTTTTAGGCGAATGGCGCATCCAAAAAGCATTGAAGCCAACGGGCCGCTCTCCCGTCACTTTCTCTATAATATCAGCACTTTTAATATAAGATTCACGCTCTTCTTTTTCTGTCATTGAATACTGAGGAGTCCAAGTTTGCCCGTGACCTGATGCTTCATGGCCACGTGCCACCACTTCTTTGGCAAGTTCTGGATTTAATTCGACCGCTCGACCCACCATATGGGAAGTTACTTTGATATTATGTTTGTCCCAAAGATTAAGAAGTCGAGGAATCCCCTCATTCATGCCGTATTGATACCACGTCGGTGCGATAGTGTCAGCATACTTAGAATCTAATGGCGGAAAAGGCCCTGAATCTCTTGCATCTTGTGCCGTTGCTTCAAACTGCATCGAAATGGAGATCACTAGTTGTGCATCATTTGGCCAAAAAGGTTTTTGCTCCGTAGCCGTCTCAGCAGACTGGGAAATCCCAGATATTGCCATCGAAATAACAAGCGTTGATGCTTTAATTGTATGTAAAATTTTTGTTGAATTAATCATATTATTGTCTTCCTATATTATGTTATGTTGTTTAAATTGTGTAAAAGGGAAAATCGGTATAACCCACTTCACCTCCCCCAAATAAAGTGGATGGGTCTGTGATTTCATTAAGTAATAACTTGTTCTCAAAACGATATGGTAGATCTGGATTGGCTAAAAACGTCCGACCATAAGCAACGAAATCTACCAAACTACTTGCTATGATCTTCTCACCACTTTCTGCGGTATAGTTCCCCGCGACGATAATTGCACCATCAAAAGCAGCGCGTAGATCATGACGAAAATCCTCAGTCACCACAGGCGCATCATCCCAGTCAGCCTCAGATAAATGAATATAAGCAATACCCAGATCATTGAATGATTTAGCGGCCAGTAAAATGGCATCAATCACCTGAGTGTCATTCATGCCTCGTTGCGTAATAAAAGGGGCTAACCGAATACCTACCTTATCCGCGCCAATCTCATGGCTTACAGCATCAATAATTTCAACTGCAAATCGAATACGGTTTTCAATTGAACCGCCATATTCATCATTACGCTTGTTCGAGCTGCGACGCAAAAACTGGTCAATCAGATAGCCATTGCCAGCATGAATTTCAATGCCATCAAAGCCTGCCTCAATGGCATTTTTTGCAGCACGTCGATAATCATCAATAATATCTTTAATCTCGTCGTTACTAAGTGCTCTCGGTATAGGGCAATCCAACATCCTACCAACACCATCATCACCGACAATCCACACTTGCGCATCTGGAGACAATGCTGAAGGGGCAACAGGTGTACCATCTTCATGCAATGATTCATGTGACATACGCCCCACATGCCAGAGTTGAGAGAATATTCTTCCCTCAGCAGCGTGCACTGCATTCGTCACTTTACGCCAGCCATTCACCTGATCCTCGGAGTATATTCCGGGTGTAAAAGAATAGCCTTTGCCCTGTTCTGATATTTGTGTTGCTTCGGTAATAATAAATCCCGCACTGGCGCGTTGTGCATAGTAAGTTGCCATTAAATCTGTAGGAATATCGCCAGGTTGAGCCGTCCGTGATCGCGTCATTGGAGCCATAACAATACGGTTAGGACTTACTATCGTCCCCATAGCTTTGGGGGTAAATAAAACTGAGTTCGTCATTTCTTTCTCCTTAAATATAGGGATGTTCTTTATTATCTGAAGCACCATGCGGAAATATCATTTCAACAATAAGCCCATCAGGACCGCTAACAAATACCTGTCGTTCGCCTGAAATAGGTACATCTTTCTCTGTATAGCTGCAGAAATTCTTTCTTAACGTGGTCATTAATGCTCGGTAATCCGTGCCTTCAAGCGCAACGTGTGCAATAGGTCCACCATATTCATGAACCCGTTCCTGCTCTGCAACATGTATCAGCGGTTTATCTTCACTGTAAAACCATTCTCCTTTGAATGGGAACGGTGGTCTGTCGCCCAATGTTAGTCCAATGATGCCTGTCCAAAAATGACTCATTGCATTAAGATTTGTTGTGAGTATTAAGTTGTGATTGATTTTCATGGGTATCTCCTCTGTTATTCACAGGCATCAAATATGGGTAAAAATACTTTCTAAGATGAGACGGGACTTAAATAATTTCCTGTTATAGTCCTCATCTGCAAGGTGATAGCCAATTGCCAAAGCCACATCACATTGATAGCCATCTAGTTCTTCTTTGAAGGTTTCATTAACCAGATCAATATCAATTCCCTCCATTGGCGTGGAATCAATTTTGAGACGAGATAAAGTATGCAATGTATTCCCAAAAGCAATATACAACTGCGCTTTTGTCCATTCGCCTGTATAGCCATTTTCATCTGTATTCGTCTGAGCAAAGACAAATCCGCCAAAGGCACTTTCTCTATCTTCTGCCTTGGTGCGGCCATCTTCAATACCTTTATCCACGACTTCTTCATAATTATCACGTGTATAAAATGGATTATGGGCAAATAGAATAACCTGTGAACTATCGAAAATATGGGGCTGGTTAAATTGATATTTATGAGCAAATATTTTGCTCATACGCTCTTTTGCTTCATCACTCTCAATCACAACAAATTTCCAGGGTTGTGAATTAATAGATGATGCCGACAAACGCATCGCTTCATAAAGTACATCAAGATCCGCTTGTGGGATTTTTCTTGATGCATCATATTTTTTGGTTGTGTATCTCCAGTTTAAATCTTCAATAATTGAATGTTCCATAACAATTCCTTAATATTTATTTGATTGTTTATTGTCTAGTTGCTCGCAACATCCATGAGGTTTTTTCATGAATTCTCATGCGATCAGATACTAATGCCAAGGTTGATTCATCATCCGCTTGCTGAGCGATTTTCAAGACATCACGTGAGGTTCTTACAATTTGTTCGTGACCCTGAGTCAATAAATCAACCATTTCAATAGCACTGGGAACACCATCAACTTCTTTAATCGCGCTAAGTGCAACAAATTCTTTATAGGTTCCTGGTGCTGCAATATCTAAGCTACGAATACGCTCGGCTATGTCATCTACTGCAATTGCCAACTCCGTGTAATGCTCTTCAAACATTAAATGTAATTCACGAAACTGTGATCCCGTAACATTCCAGTGAAAATTATGTGTTTGTAGATATAACGTATAAGAATCGGCTAATAAACGCTTCAAGCCTTCCGCTATTTTCAGCCTATTATTTTTATTAATCCCAATATCAATTTCAGCCACTTTATTCTCCTTCGTATTACTAATAATTATTATTAAGCCCAATGCTTATGTGCAGTGTAATACTTGCATCAAACAATGATAATTGCTTAAATAGTAAAATGATTGTTCATAAAAACTGAAGAATATGAGTAAAATAGATAATATAGCCTTGTTTGTTCAGGTAGTAAAAGCAGGAGGTTTGGCAGCTGCGGGCCGCCAAATCGGCTTATCGCCTGCCAGCATGACAGCGCGTATTAATGCGCTAGAGCAGCATTACGAAATACGGCTACTCAATCGTACTACTCGAAAAATATCTCTCACTGATACCGGCGAGCGATTTTATAACGCCTGTTTACGAGTTTTAGCAGAAATAGAAGACGCTGAAGCACACTTACGGGATGATAAAAAAAGTTTATCGGGCCGCTTACGGGTCACTGCACCCTCAGATTTTGGTCGACAATATATCGCACCTGCGCTCTCTGAATTCACAAAATCACACAACGATATAACGCCCTATTTACACCTCACTGATGGCATTATGAATCTCACTGAGCATAACTTCGACCTTGGCATTCGATTTGGTAACTTGCCAGACAGCAATCTAATCATGAAACGCCTTGCAGATAATCATCGCGTACTTGTTGCTTCGCCAGATTACCTCACACAATATGGCATCCCCACAAAACCAGATGACTTAATGGAACATCGCTGCCTCGTCATGGAACGCCTTGGCGAGCCACTCAATGGATGGCGCTTCCATCAAAACAAGAAAGAATACATCATTAAAGTCACCCCCGCGCTCATCAGCAATGACGGGGCTATCATTCGCCAATGGGCACTTGCAGGTATAGGTATCGCCTATAAATCAATTTGGGATGTCAAACAAGATATCAAAGAAGGTACACTCATCACCTTGTTAAATGACTACGTGCTTGGTTTTCACCATAGTGATAATAAAAAAATAGGCTTACAACTCGTCTACCCAAGTCGCCAATATCTACCAAGACAAGTGGTCGCTTTTATTGGGTTTCTCCAAGAACGCCTCTCTATTGAAAACTAAAGCACGAAAAAAAACCCCGACACAATAAAGTATCGAGGCTTATATTTGTTGGTACCTAGGGCCGGAATCGAACCGGCACGGCCGTGAAGCCGAGGGATTTTAAGTCCCTTGTGTCTACCAATTTCACCACCCAGGCATCAAGACGCGAAATTATACAGCGTTCATCAGAAATTTAGAAGTTTTTTATTGTGTGTTTTTGTAGGTGACACTTCTCTTTCAATACAAGATCCCTCCGCGATAGTCGGGATGACAAATAGCATGGGATATGGATCCCCGATAAAAAGACTAAGGGGATGACAAGAATGGGGAGTTAAATGACTTTTGAGAAGTTCTTACCCGTTTTTTGTTGCATATAAAAATCAAAGGCCATACAGATATTGCGGATAAGCAAATGTCCCGCAGGTAAAACTACTATCTTCTTATCATCATAGCGAAGCAAGCCATCTTTGGCGAATTGGTCGAGTTGCGGATAGACTGCTTTGAAATAATCGGAAAAGTTGATATTGAGATCGGCTTCGACTGCTTTGATATCCAGTTCAAAATGACAGATGAGCTTGGTAATCACGACGCGACGGATTTTATCATCTGCCGTAAGCGTAATACCACGGAACACGGGCAGTTCATTATTGCTGAGGCTGATATTGTATTCTTCTAGCGTACGTCGGTTTTGGGAATAGGAATCACCGACTGAGCCGATTGAGGTAATACCTAGACCAATCAGATCGCATTCTACATGGGTGGCATAACCTTGAAAGTTTCGGTAGAGTTTGTTTTCGCGCTGGGCAATGGCGAGTTCATCATCGGGTTTGGCGAAATGATCCATGCCAATATAAACATAGCCTGCTTTGGTCATCTTTTCGATGGTGTTTTGCAAAATGGCAAGCTTAACGGCTGGCAGTGGCATATCATCGTCATTCATTTGACGCTGTACTTTGAATCGCTCAGGCATATGCGCGTAGTTGAATACAGAAATCCGATCAGGGCTGACAGCGATAATTTTATCGAGCGTTTCTGCAAAAGTTTCTGGCGTCTGATGCGGCAAACCATAAATCAGATCGATACTAACAGAACGAAAACCTTCTTTTCTGGCTGCATTAATCACTTCAATGGTTTCGGTTTCGCTTTGAATGCGGTTCACCGCTTTTTGCACGATGGGATTAAAATCTTGCACGCCTAAACTAATGCGATTAAAACCAATTTCTCGTAACACGGCAATGGTCTCGCTATTCGCTTCCCGAGGATCAATTTCAATAGAAAACTCACCGATTTCATCATCGGCTAAATTAAAATATTGGCGGGTAACAGCCATCAATTCACGCATTTGATCATGGCTAATAAAGGTCGGCGTGCCACCGCCCCAATGTAATTGTTCAACCACGCGATCTGAATCAAACAAGACAGCTTGCATGGCAATTTCTTTGTGTAAATTTTCGAGATAGGGCGCGGCATGTTTTCGATTTTTAGTGATTATTTTATTGCAGGCGCAATAGAAACACACGGTATCGCAAAAAGGCAGGTGAAAATAGAGCGATAAGGGGCCGCCACGCTGATTTGAGATGGCAACCTGCTGTTGGTAGCTGTCTATTCCAAACCCTTCATCAAATTCGACTGCTGTGGGATAAGAAGTATATCTTGGCCCTGCGGTGTCATAGCGTTTGATCAGCTCTAAATCGAAGGTGATATGTTGTTCCACGTGACTACACTCAGAAATTTAATTGCCCCATTATAGACTTGGATCAACTGCTTTTCCTGATATCTATCGATAGCTTGATTTCAATCAATAACCTTCGAGAACCTCGAGGCTAACTTGCGGTCAATTTATGCCGTGAAGTCATTTTTCTCTTCTGGATGACAACAAATCCTGTCATGGTAGGCTGCAACAATTGGCAACACCTCTTCTGGCTTATCTACTATTTGAATTAAGTCCAAATCTTTTTCGCTAATACACCCTAGCGTGAGCACCTGCTGTTTTATCCAATCAAATAGACCTGCCCAATATTCTGTTCCATAGAGGATGATCGGGAATTGTTTGATTTTGCCCGTTTGTACCAGCGTAATGGCTTCGAATAATTCATCCAATGTACCGAATCCACCAGGAAAGACGACATACGCCATGGAATATTTGACGAACATCAGTTTGCGAACGAAGAAATAGCGGAACGATAGACTAATATCTTGAGCAACATTAGCTGTTTGCTCAAAAGGCAATTCAATATTAAGGCCAACCGAATGACCGCCTTGTTGGTAAGCCCCCTTATTTGCCGCCTCCATAATACTGGGCCCGCCACCGCTAATAACGGAAAATTTGGCTTGTGAAAGCAACCGCGCAACGGCTTCAGCATCTTGGTAGTATGTTGATTCAGATGGCAACCTTGCACTCCCAAAGATTGAGACCGCAGGCCCAATCCCATGCAGTTCATCAATGCCATTGATGAGTTCTGATTGGATCCGCAATACCCGCCATGCTTCTGTTTTTTTGATGTCTTCCACTTTGCCTTCCTTATTTCGTTACCCTGCCGTTTACGGTATCATACAACGATTCTTCTTAAGTTAAAATTGAAACAAAATAAATGAAAATATTAGTGATTGGTGGTGGTGGCCGTGAGCATGCTTTGGCATGGAAATTAAGTCAGTCGCCGCGATGTGACCGCGTATTTGTGGCGCCTGGCAATCCAGGTTCGACTGAAGAAGCCAATGTTGAAAATGTGGCCATTGCCGTTGAAGATATTCCAGCGTTAGTGACCTTTGCCCAAGAAAATGACATTGGGTTAACCGTTGTTGGCCCTGAAGTACCGCTTGTCATGGGTGTGGTAGATGCTTTTGAGGCGGCGGGTTTGCGCTGCTTTGGCCCTTCAAAAGAAGCGGCGCAGTTGGAAGCTTCTAAGAGCTTTACTAAGAATTTCTTGGCACGCCATAACATCCCAACAGCGGCTTACGACGTGTTTACAGATATTCCCGCAGCGACTGCTTACATTAAGGCGCAAGGTGCACCTATCGTAATTAAAGCGGATGGTTTAGCGGCAGGGAAAGGCGTGATTGTTGCTCAAACTGAAAGTGAAGCAATTGATGCAGTAACCGATATGCTGGCGGGTAATGCATTTGGCGAGGCTGGGCATCGTGTTGTCATCGAAGAATTTATGACGGGCGAAGAGGCGAGTTTTATTGTGATGGTCGATGGTAAAAATATTTTACCGATGGCAACCTCACAAGATCATAAGCCGCGCGATGAAGGCGATTTAGGCCCCAATACGGGTGGCATGGGGGCTTATTCGCCTGCCCCTGTGGTGACGGATGCGGTGTATGAACGCACCATGCATGAGGTGATTATCCCCACTGTGGAAGGTATGGCAGCAGATGGCCGACCTTATACCGGCTTCCTCTATGCTGGCTTGATGATTGATGATGCGGGGGCTCCGCGGGTGGTGGAATATAACTGCCGATTCGGTGACCCTGAAACCCAGCCGATTATGATGCGATTGCAGTCTGATTTGGTGGCGCTATGCGAAGCAGCCTTGGATGGCAATTTAGACCACACCACGATTGATTGGGATCCCCGTGTTGCCATTGGCGTGGTGCTCGCAGCGGGCGGTTATCCCGATCATTATGAAAAAGGTGATATGATTGAGGGGTTAGCGCAGGTTAATGATGCAACTCATAAAGTATTTCATGCAGGGACGGCAGAAAAAAATGGCCAGGTTGTGACCAATGGTGGACGCGTACTGTGTGTATGCGCACTCGGTGATAGCGTTGTTGAAGCACAATCAGAAGCCTATCTGGCAGTTGATAAAATCAGCTGGCCTGCTATGTATTATCGTCGTGATATTGGATTTCGCGCGGTACAACGAGAACAGTCGTAAGCGACTGTTCCTTCAACTTGTTAGGAATGTAAATGTCTATATCTCATCCTATTATCGCCGTCACTGGTTCTTCTGGTGCGGGTACCTCTACCGTTAAACATGCTTTCGAAGACATCTTCCGCCGCGGCGGCATTAAGCCCGTTATTATCGAAGGTGATAGCTTCCATAAATACGACCGCATGTCGATGCGCACAGCCGTTAAAGAAGCGGAAGAGAAAGGCATTGAACTCACCCATTTTGGGCCTGATGCAAATTGCCTTAATGAATTGGAAGATTTATTCCAAACTTACGGCGAAACAGGTCGCGGTAAAAAACGCTATTATATCCACGATGCCCTTGAAGCTAAAAAGTTTGGCCAAGATTCTGGCACCTTTACCCCATGGGAAGATATCGACGGCAATAATGATTTGATGTTTTATGAAGGCTTGCATGGTGGCGTGGTCACCGATGACGCGAATATCGCACAATATGTTGATTTGCTGATTGGTGTGGTGCCTGTTATTAATCTGGAATGGATCCAAAAAATTAAGCGTGATTGCACCAACCGGGGCTATTCTTCTGAAGCCGTGGTCGATATTATCCTCAAGCGCCTCCCAGACTATGTAAATTACATTACGCCACAATTCTCACGGACGGATATTAACTTCCAACGCGTGCCGTTGATCGACACATCAAATCCGTTTGTGATGCGTGAAATCCCCACGGCTGATGAAAGCTTGGTTATTATTCGCTTTAAAGATTCATCTAAGGCCGATTTCCCCTACTACCTTTCTATGTTAAAAGATTCATTTATGTCGCGGCCGAATAACTTGGTGGTGCCTGCGGTGAAAATGGGCTTGGCGATGGAAATTATTCTTACGCCGTTTATTGAAGAGATGATGAATAAGAAGCGTCAACGCCGATAAAATATATGGCATAATTCATCTTTTCCGTTGTAGCAAGGCAAAATGAACAAAAACCAGATCCAACAAGCGGCGGAAAGCCTGCGTAATGGTGGGCTCGTGGCTTATCCAACTGAAGCCATCTATGGCCTTGGCTGTGACCCCAACAATCTGGCGGCGGTTGAACGCTTGCTTGCGCTGAAACAGCGTAGCTGGACCAAAGGGCTGATTTTGATTGCTGCCGATATTGCACAATTAACACCTTATCTTTCACTGCCAATGGAAAACATCCCGCCCGCTGTTGAAGCAAGCTGGCCGGGGCCAACAACCTGGTTATTGCCCGCACACCCCAAGGTGCCTACCTTATTACGAGGCAATCATGATACGCTTGCCGTTCGCATAACAGCGCATCCAGAGGCGCGTGCCTTGTGTCAGGCCTTTGGTGGTGCCATTGTTTCCACCAGCGCCAATATCGCGGGTCAACAGCCCGCACGAACCATAGATGAGCTCGACCCAGTGCTTACCGCTGATATAGATACAATCGTCTCTGGCGATACTAATTCACAACACCAAGCCTCTCAAATAAAAGATCCCTTCACAGGAAGAATAATTCGATGACCATACCTAATATCGACGCGGTTAAAGACTATCTGCTTAGCTTGCAAGATCAGATCTGCAACGATTTAGAAATCGCCGACGGCAAAGCAACATTTACCGAAGATAACTGGCAGCGTGATGGCCTAGGCGGCGGTGGACGCACCCGGGTGTTAACAGAGGGCGGTGTGTTCGAACAAGGCGGGGTCAATTTTTCCCACGTATTTGGCAATAAACTACCCGCCTCGGCCACAGCCCATCGCCCAGAATTAGCGGGCCGAGACTTCCAAGCCGTAGGCGTGTCGCTCGTCATGCATCCGCATAATCCGTATGTGCCGACCTCACATGCCAATGTGCGCTTTTTTATCGCAGAGAAAGAAGGTGAAGAACCCATCTGGTGGTTCGGTGGCGGCTATGATTTAACGCCTTATTATGGCAATAAAGACGATGTGACCCACTGGCATCAAACGGCAAAATCAGCCTGCGATCCTTTTGGTGATAAGGTGTATGCCGATTATAAAAAATGGTGTGATGAGTATTTTTATCTCAAGCATCGTGATGAACCACGTGGTGTGGGTGGTTTATTCTTTGATGATCTCAATGAAGGCGGCTTTGACCACTGTTTTAACTTGCTCAAAAGCATTGGCGATAGCTATACAAAAGCCTACTTACCAATTATCCAACGCAGAAAAGGCACGCCCTTTGGCGAGCGAGAGCGTGATTTCCAACTCTATCGTCGTGGGCGCTATGTTGAATTTAATCTGGTACATGATCGCGGCACCTTATTCGGCCTACAAACAGGTGGCCGCACAGAATCTATCTTAATGTCACTTCCGCCACTGGTGAAATGGCGCTACAATTGGCAGCCAGAAATCGGCAGCCCTGAAGCGGAACTCTATGATGTCTTTCTCAAACCAACAGATTGGTTAGCTTAATCTTCCCAATCAACTGGTTTTTCAGGAAAGACTTTTCGGCCTGTAAACATCGCAGAAACCAGCCCAGAACGCTCTTTCACTTCTGTTACCACCACTGCCAACACATGCAAAATTATTGCCACTAGCAGTGTATAGAACCCGTAATAGTGTATCGTTATGATTGGCTTTCTAAAATCACGCATGGCTTCATAAGCGGCTGGATCAACGCCTTCTTTTGAATAAGGCAAAATGGTTTGTACTGTCGTCGAATCAACTGCAATCCAATTTTTAATTATCTCGCCAAAGGGAAGCATATACACATCTGTGCCTGCCAACACTAAGCCCGTACAGGCTTGAACAAAGAGCAGCAATAATAATAGCGCTACCATTAAGCGTGCAATCGGATTATGCCCTGCAAAATGCGTTTCTTGTTTGCCTACAAAGGCGCGAAAATCCGAACGATATGCCTTCCCCCACGGCAAAATAGCCTGCCAGCGGGCATAACGGCTACCGATAAATCCCCAGATCAAGCGCCAACTTAAATTCAACGCCATCACATAACCAAAATACACATGCCATGTTTTTAGCAGAATCTTGCCATCCGTCGAAACGCCTAAGGCTTTCGCATTCAAGATTGCAATCCCAATCGCCATCAGCCCTAATACACACAGCACATTCACCCAGTGGAAAATACGCACCGTCTTATCCCACACGGGGTAAGGCTGTAAATTATTATTTGTAGGTTTCATTTTCACACCTAATCATTATCAACCTATATTCATTATATTTTCAATATCTCAAGGAAAGATTAAGCTCCCAAGCTTAAGGTTTCCTTAAGCTAAGGTTCTTATAGTAGCAATCATTCTATTTCACAGCCAAATAACGAACGATGCCCATCTTAAAAATTCTCAGTAAATATTATCTCGGTATGATTGCTCTGTTTTTTATCAGTAGAGCCTTCTTATTCATCGTATATTTTGATAAATTCAAAGATAGTGGTGTCAATTATTGGATGAGCTTCTTACATGGCCTAAGAATGGATACTATCATCGCAAGCGCCTTATTGCTTATACCGCTAATCTTGTTATCTTTTAGCCCGCCTAGCTTAAAACATATTATTAACCGCATACTCAGATATTATTTCTTGATTGTTTTTCCCATTCTCATCTATATTGAGAATGCCACATTCCCCTTCATGGCCGAATATGATGTTCGACCTAATTATTTATTTATCGAATACCTACAATACCCAAAAGAAGTCTTTGCCACCCTATTTTCTGATTATAAAATAAATTTTGTCATCGCCTTTTCTATTATTTCTGGGTTTATTTATATCTACTCAAAGCGGTCCCAATATCATTTCACTACTGCTCTCAATATGCCCTATTTGAAAAAAGTGGCTTGGTTTTTACCCTTAGCATTTGTGCTCGCGGTTGGTATCCGTTCCTCCTTTGACCATCGGCCAGCAAACAATTCTGATGCTATGTATTCGACCAACCGAACTATAAATGAAGTCACTAAAAACTCATTTTATAATATTGCTTATGCACTTTATAGTAATCTAAAATACAAAGGCGGCTCATCCATTAAACAATACGGTCGAATGGATGCGGATGAAGCCTTATCACGCGTTCAAAACAGCCTGCATATTCAGAGTTATAATACTGAATCACCACTCTCAAGATTAGAAAAAACACATTTCAAAACGAACCAACCTAAAAACCTGGTTATTTTCCTACAAGAAAGCATTGGTTATCAACATCTGGAATCCATAGGTGGCAAAGCAGGCATTATGCCTCAACTAACCCAGTTGAGCTCCGAAGGGATCCTGTTTACAGATTTATATTCAAATGGAACTCGTAGCATTAGAGGTGTTGCTGCAGCTACGGCAGGTAACCTTGCTGTGCCTGGGAAAGGCGTATTAAAAAGAAATAAGGCACAACAAGATTTTTTTACCCTTTCTTCTCTCCTAGAACCTGAAGGTTACGAAACCCTATTTTTATATGGTGGCGAAAGCCGATTTGACAATATGCGGGGCTGGTTTATTGGTAATGGTTTTGATCGTATTATTGATCAACCACAATTTATCGACCCTCTTTTTGTTGGTACATGGGGGGTCAGCGATGAAGACTTGGTTGCTCGGGCCAATGCAGAATTCAAAGCATTACACGATAAAAATCAAAAGTTTGCTGCTGTTATGTTTTCAACCTCCAACCACGCGCCCTTTGATTTCCCAAAAGACAAAATAGCCCTGCTTGACGGTTTTCCTGAAAGAAGTGAGGAAAATGCAGTTAAATATGCTGATTATGCCATCGGAAAATTTATTGCACAGGCGAAAAAAGAAGCCTACTATCAAGATACTATCTTTATCATTATGGCCGACCATAATATCAAAGTACGCGGTACAGATATGGTTCCTATTGATATGTTTCAAATCCCTGCGCTCATCTTAGGTGGTAACATCACCCCTCAAACTTATGATTATATTGCTAGCCAGCCTGATGTATTAGCAACAGCACTTGATCTCATTGGGCTTGATTTAAACTATCCAATTATGGGGGCATCTATTTTTAACGATGACAAACAAAATATCTCACTTATGCAGTTTCATAATGCCTATGCATTAAGACGTGATGATAAAGTGGCTATCATCCAGCCTAATAAAGAGCCACAAACATACGAATATCGAGAACGTCATTTAATCACGACAGAGACTGATAAAGCGTTAGAAAAAGATGCGCTCGCCTTTGTTGTGTTACTCGACCACCTCTATAACAATAAATTATACAAATAAACTTAGCCCACTAAATGCTGCCTCACTACGATCGTACCTGCCAACTTATCATGCCAGCCTTGCTTCCGTTTATCAAAGCCCACCCAAATAAGGCCCAGGCCAAGAAATAAAATAGCGGGGATATAAGCAAAATACCGCCCCACTTCTTGCCCAACTGTCATTTTGTCACCTGTTGCCGCATCGACAATTTTCAAGCCCAATATCATTTTCCCTGGTGTTGCGCCATAGCGATGCCAAAACCACAGAATTAAAATCATCGGCAGAATATTATTCAAAACAGCATCCCACACACCCCGAAATATCGGCGCATCCTCGCCTCCATCCGTCCAATATCCCAACCCGTAAATCACCGTTAACGGTATCGCAATAATCATCAAGATCATAATGGTATCAATGATGGATGCGCCTACCCTAACCCAAAAACCTGCGTATTGTTGTTCATTCATTTGTCATACTCCTTGTTCAATTTAATCAATGCAATATCAGGTAAATTATCAGCTACATCCTGATATGTGTGGTGAGTTTCCAATACCGCGATAACTTCTGGCAAAGGCGAAGCCCATATTTCAGGTAGATTCGCTTCTTCTGCAAGCCTAATAGGAAAGGTTAATTGCTCTACAGGTGGGGTGAATTGGGCGTCTACCCCTGCTTTATTGCCGCGCGGATCTATGCGGTACCAGCCATGTTCTTTGAGAAACACGGCATTTAAGCCATGTAAACAATAAGGCGCATCTTCATCATCCATGCTCAATCGTTGATAACACAACCCGGCAGGAATATGGTTGGCTCGTAATAAGGCAGCAAGCAGATGGCTTTTGGCATAGCAATAACCTGTGCCATGCTTGAGTACATCTGAGGCTTTGCAAGTAATAGGGTTAAGCTGATAATCATTGCTATGCTTAATATTATCCCGCACCCACTCAAAACATTTTTTTACGATTGCTTCTTCTGAATCCGCATCCTGCGCTAACGAGATGGCTAAGGCTGTGATATCAACTTGCTGCCAATCGATATAATGAGATGATGCTAGGTATTGTTGCATCTGAGGCATTTTCTAAACCGCTATCGGCGCCGAGATATGGGCTTGGGGTTGGTAATCAATAATTTCAAAATCATCAAATTGATAATCAAAAATAGAATCGGGTTTGCGGTGAATTTTTAGCATCGGTAAATGACCTGGCGTACGGCTGACTTGTGTGGCTACTTGTTCAAAATGATTGGTATAAATATGCGCATCACCAATACTAATCACAATTTCACCCACCCCCAAATCGCACTGCTGGGCAAGCATATGCGTTAAGAAAGCCAATGATGCCGTGTTATAGGGGTTGCCTAAAAACAAGTCATTCGAGCGAATATACAGAGAGGCACTGAGTTTGCCATCAGCAACATAAAATTGATAGAGCAAATGGCATGGCGGCAAGGCCATCAAACCTGCTTCGGCATTTTCTTGTGGCTTTTTACTTTCATCTGGCAATAAGGCCACATTCCAGCCGCTGATAATATGACGGCGGCTATTAGGATTGTTTTTTAAGCTCTCGACCAACGCAGCAATTTGATCATGCGTTTTGCCATTTTCGCCTTTCCATTTTCGCCATTGCGCGCCATAAACGGGACCCAATTCACCTGCTGGTGTTGCCCAAGCATCCCAAATGGATACACCGTTATCTTTAAGATATTGAATATTGGTGTCACCCTGCAAAAACCATAATAGTTCATGCAAAATACTGCGGATATGGAGTTTTTTGGTGGTGAGCAATGGGAAACCGTCGGCTAAGTTATAGCGCACTTGGCGACCAAATACAGAGCGCGTGCCCGTGCCTGTTCGGTCACCTTTATCGGTGCCGTTTACCATCACATCTTGTAATAAATCTAGGTAAGCTTTCATCTCTTTATTTAATCACAATTAGGGCTTTTCACGTTAAGTATTTTTACCGCCCCCTATCGAGAGAAAAGACGCGCAACAACCTATAAAGCATATTTTTGGATACGATATAACAATGTATCTCGACTGATCCCTAATAATCTTGCCGCACGTGCGCGATTACCACTCGCTCGACCCAAAGCTTGTTTGATTAAATCTAATTCAACTTGCGCAAGTTGAATACCGGAGGCCGGCAATTCAAAGGTATGTGCGGCAGCGGCAAGTTCTGGCTGAATCTCGGCAGGCAGATCTTCGGGTTGCAAACATTGTCCGGGATGCAATAATGCCATTTGTTGGCAAAAATTCATCAGTTCGCGAACATTACCAGGCCATGGATACCGTATGAGCGTGTGTAATGCCGCTTTGCTATATCTTACAACCGCGTTGCTATTAGCATATTCACGGCCAAAATGACGGAGCAATAATGCAATATCTTCATCTCGATCACGCAATGGTGGTAAGTTCAAGGGGACAACTTGTAAGCGATAAAACAGATCTGAACGAAATTCATTGTCGGCAACGGCTTGTTGCAAATCAATACTGGTCACCGCTAAAATTCGCACATCCACGATATGTGTTTGATGGCTGCCCACTAATTGGCATTCGCCGGATTCTAGAAAACGCAGCAACATAGATTGCACAGGCAAAGGCAGGGCATCCACTTCATCTAAGACAACCGTGCCCCCTTCTGCTGCCAATAATCGACCTTGTTGTACAATATTGCCCTGTGCATCACAGCGACCGAATAGCTCTACTTCAACAGCTTCTGCTGGCAATGCGGCACAGTTAATCGTAATCAGTGGCTGTGATTTTCGGCTGCTTTGCGCATGCAGGTCTTGCGCGATCAATTCTTTCCCTGTACCTGTTTCACCTTGAATCAGGACGCTCACATCGCTTTGTGCCAGCAATGGTATTGTGCGTAATATATGCGCCATATTGGCTGATTGCGCTAATATTGTTTCCATCTTCCTTCTCCTTTGAATACTATTCTCACCACATCGCTTTTAGTGCACCTGTTGGTGCGCTGAATGTTCCATCTCATGCATGACATGATTCATCGGCCAAAATGTCGTTATCAATGCCATGATAATAATAAGCACACCGGCAATGCGTCGCAAATATTGTGCTCGACCCATTGCAACAATTAACCCCGTAAATATACCCGCTCCCATCACGGCTGGCAAAGTGCCAATACCAAATGCCATCATCATAAGTGCCCCTTGTGTGGCATTTCCTGATGTTGCTGCCACTGCCAATCCTGCATAAACCAAGCCACACGGTAGCCAGCCCCATACCATGCCCAAGAAAAAGGCTTGGCTCCAAGTACGCACAGGGATAAATCGTTTCCCAATCGGCTGTAACCACCGCCAGACGGGCGCGCCTAACTTTTCCATCTTAGCAAACTTAGGGAACCATCCAGCCAAATATAGCCCCATCCCCACCATTACAGCGAAGGATAAATAGCGTAAAAACACATGTCCGTTGATGCTTGCTAATGGCGCACTCAACCAACCCACCAAGGCACCGGCCATGGCATAACTCAACAAACGACCCATATTATAATAGGTGATATAAGGCAACATTTTGCGCTTATCGCCCCGAATGTTTTCTGGCAAGCTCAAGGTCAGCGCACCAATCACCGTGCCACACATCGCAATACAATGCGTCATGCTAAAGAGCCCTAGAATAAAGGCCGTTGAAACCCCTGTAATCTCTGTCATATCTTAATTTGCATTCAATTAAAAATCAGTTAAAGGCTACTTTATCATGTCGGCTTTTCACGAAAACAGGTCATTTCACGCATGTTTTGGTAAAACCCCTTATTTATGACGTGTGTTTTCATCATAAAATAACACCCAAAATTTTATCTTTTTTGGAACATGCATGAAACATACCCTCACTTCATTACTCTGCCTCGCAGCGATCAATAGTGCACAAGCCGATCCTATTAATTTACCCACCATCTCCGTCGATGGTGTGGCTGGCGAAGCAACCCCCCTTGCGCTACCTGCCGTGTCTACTGTTGCGACACCCGACGCAGGTGAATTACTCAAAAAATTACCGGGTGCGAATATTAACCGCAATGGCCCGCTAACGAGCATCGCCCAGTATCGAGGGCTGTTTGGTGATCGCGTGAATGTACTTATAGATGGCATGCAAATTAGATCTGCGGGCCCAAACACAATGGATTCTCCATTGAGCTATATCCCAGCAACACGTCTTGACACTATCTCGCTCTACCGCGGTATTGCACCGGTTAGCTCAGGGATGGAAACCATTGGCGGCACCATTCTAGCTAACTCTAAAAAACCAGAATTCGGCCATAGCCAAGATTTTGAATTCCATGGCAATACCAAAGCAGGTTATGCTGAAAATGGCGATACTTATAATGCAGGCATAATGGGTAGCCTAGCAAATGAAAACCATCGTTTCCACCTGAGTGGCAGTATCGATCGGGGTGATGATCTTGAATTCGATGGGGGCGATATCATACCAAGTGAACACGAACGCAATACACTTGGAGGTGGTTACGCTTTTCAAAATGGCGACCTGTCAGCTTCATTAAATGCTGAACACCATGACACAGGAGAAACAGGCACCCCTGCACTACCAATGGACATCATTTATGCGAGAGGGGACCATTTTACTGGAAATGTTAAAAACATCTTTACCAATGGTGGTGAGCTCAGCGCCAAGCTCAGCTATCAGAAAGCGGACCATAGAATGGCAAATTATATTTTAAGGCCCCCCCGCAGTATGATGATGAGACGCTTTGCGCTTACTGATGTTAAATCAAATGGCTTGGGTGTTGCGTATGCCATTTCAGGGTGGACATTCGGTGTCGATGCTGATCGTGCTGATCATAATGCCGATATTTTCAACCCTGGCAACGCGATGTTCTTCGTTAATAACTATAAAGATGTTGAGCGTGATCGCTATAGCTTATTTGGTGAAAAAGAATTGTCTGTAGGCGGATGGAACATTGAAACTGGCGTGCGCTATACCCGTGTGAATATGGACGCAGGTAATGTTGCCACCAGTATGGTAAACGCACCGGGCATGATGGGTGCTAATTTCACAATCCTACGTGATAACTTCAATAATTCAGATCGCAGCCAAGATGAAAACTTGGTTGATTTAGCCTTTAACTTCTCACGCCCCATTTCTGCTCAACTAGATTTCGTGGGGGGATTGGCGCGTAAAGAGCGCGCTGCCAGCTATCAAGAACGTTATCTTTGGGTGCCGCTTGAGTCAACAGCCGGCTTGGCGGATGGTAATAACTATATCGGCAATGTTGATCTTGATCCTGAAACCGCTTATCAAATTGAACTAGGATTCGATTGGCATAGCCCTCGCGCGGCCTTTTCACCTCATATTTTCTACCATCGCATTGATGACTATATCCAAGGTACGCCCAGCACCAATATGGTGGCCAATATGCTCAGCGGCATGATGGCTCCTGGCAAGCCGGCACCATTGCAATTTAATAATGTTGATGCGGAATTATATGGGATTGATGCCAACTGGTTCTTTGCGATATCGCAAAATATTCAGCTAGACGGCACAATCAGCTATGTTCGCGGTGAACGTCGTGATACTAGCGATAATCTCTACCGAATCGCACCGCTAACAGCACGCACAAACCTCAGCTATCACCAATCAAATTGGCATGCTGGCATTGAGGCGGTGACCGTTGCAAAACAAAACCGTATTTCTGATGAAAATCATGAACAAAAAACATCGGGCTATGCCATCTTTAATCTCAGCGGTAACTACCAACCAACGAACCATATCACCCTACAAGCAGGTATAAATAACCTGTTTGATCGCGAATATCAAGATCATCTTGGCGGTTATAACCGTATCAGTAATAATCCTGATATTGCACAAGGTGCCCGCTTACCTGGCTTGGGTCGAAGTGCTTATGTTGGCATGAATATAGATTGGTAACCCGCTATTTCCATTCAGCGTTCATTCAGTTTAGTTCGGTTATATTGGAATCATCATGATGGAAGCACAAATAATTATTTTCAAAGAGAGGAATACAATGTCTAAAATGAAATTATCACTATTAAGCACTGTCTGTGCTGCAACACTTAGCATGGCGGCATTCACTGTGCCCGCATCTGCTGGTGATTTATATACCGTTGAAGATGGCACACACCTTGATGCTGATACTTATACCGGCTTTAAGCTTTACCGCAACTGGTGTGCACGTTGCCATGGTACCTATGGCCAAGGTATGGTTGGCCCTAACTTAGCAGATAGTTTAAAGGTTATCGACAGAGCACAATTCGACAACACCGTTGAAAATGGCAAACAAGGTCAAATCGGCAGCATGCCGCCTTGGAAATCTAATGAAAAAGTGATGGCTGGCCTCGATAAATTGTATGCCTACCTCATGGCACGTTCTGATGGCGCAATTGGTGAAGTCAAACCTAAGAAAATAAAATAGATTCAAACCACTTTTGAGCCTAGCATGTGCTCAATCTTATAGCGTCTCCACACTCTCTCCCGTGGAGACGCTATTTTTTTAACTGCGCCATATTGGCATGCAAATCTACTAATGCAAATTGCGCCTGACGCGTTTCGCCCGCTTCCGTTACATAGCGAAAAACCACTTTCTCACCCTGCTCAAATTGCTGCCATAAATTTGGCGCACCGCTCGCCGTTGGTTCTAACGGAAAATCAACATATTCAGAACGACGGTCTGATGGCAAATAATCATAGGTATCGCTATCCCACTGAAATACCTTCAACACGTCTGATTGGGCAGCTTTTACCTCGCTGAAAGCCCACTGCCCCTCGATATCAACCGCTGATACTTCTGCTGGCTGAAAATCATAATACACAGCTTGCTTTTGTTTTGACGCCGGCGCACCACAAGAGCCTCTCGCCTGTTGTAATTTCACTGGTTTATTTTGATCAACTTGCACCACAATCAGCTCCTGCTTCGCAAAGCTTTCCACCACTTGGTCGGTGATTTGGAAACTCGCCCAAAGCTGATCTGAATGTAATTTATGCAACATTAAATTGTCGCCCGTATCGCTGCTTAACAATACGGTTTCATTGGCTACCACCATGTTACTTGCGACTACAGCAACAACAACCATCCAAATTTTATGCTTCATTTTTGTGTGCATCTTATCCTCTTTTTCTCACTACATCGTATTACTTTGACGCAGTGTTAAGCAAATAAGTTCAATCGGCTTCTTTTGCATGCAACTTCAACTTAATCTTTGCCTTCGCTAAATAAGCTTGTTCTTGCAATAAATCTTGCTCCGTTAAAGGATGAGATGCCAGCCAATCTTCGGATAATGTGAGTTTTAGCCCTTTTTTCCTAGGTTTTAGCTGGCAATCTAATGCTTCTGCCTGATTGGATCGGCCACGGTTAAACACCAATGCCAGCCTCAGTATTACCGTGAGCCATTGAATGCTTTGCTGCACTTCTTCTGGCAGACTTTTAATCAATTTTCGTGGAAAAGCTTTACGCTGCCCTTGAATTAAAACAGATAAGGCATATTGCTCCTCGCGCGAGAAGCCAGACATATCCGAATTTGCCACCAAATAAGCAGCATGTTTGTGCCGGCTACCATGCGAAATAGCCAAACCAATTTCATGCAATTTCACTGCCCATGCCAGGCGCTGCCCATCCACACGCTTATCTAATTGCCATTTTTTAGCCACTTGTTTGAGAAATTGCTGCGCCGTTTGATCAATGCGATCCACATGGCCAATATCCACATGATAGCGTTTCATCATCGCAGTCACCGTGCGCTCCCGTTCATCATCATGATGCAATCGACCCACTAAATCATAAAGCAGGCCTTCTCGCAATGCCCCATCAGATACGGTCATACGCTCAATTTTTAGCACTTGGAAAGAAGTGCGTAAAACACTCACACCCGCAGGCAAGATAGACGCCCTTTCATCACTTAATCCAGGCAATTTTAAATTATCAACATGACCAGCATCTAATAATGCTCGCTGTAATTTATCCAATGCCGCTAGGGTAATACAACCATCATCGCTCCATTCATTTGCCGCCACCACACTGGCCACACAGCGAATCGTACCCGAGGCACCGACGGCCATCTCCCAGCCCATTTCCCGATACTCACGTCGAATATCCCGCAACTGCACACGTGCTGCTAAAGCCGCAGCGTTCAAGTTTTTCTTCGTTATTTCCCCATCCGCAAAAAATTGCTGGGTAAAACTCACACACCCCATGCTCAAACTTTCACGTCGTAATCCCGTAAAGCCCTCACCGATAATAAACTCCGTACTCCCACCACCAATATCCATCACTAATCGACGCTGCTGGTCAAATGACAAAGCATGTGCCACACCCAAATAAATTAGTCGCGCTTCCTCCTCCCCTGCCACAATCTCAATAGGGTGGCCTAGTGCTTGCCGCGCTTTTTGTAAAAAAATATGTGAATTTCTCGCCACCCGCAACGTGTTCGTTCCTACCGCACGCACACTGGTTATCGGTAAGCCTGAGACGCGCTCACCGAAGCGCGCAAGACAAGCTAAAGCACGTTCCTGAGATTCTGCAGTCAAGTTACCGTGCGCATCCAAGCCAGCGCGTAACTGCACCATATCTCGCAAGCTATCAAGCACATGGAAATGCCCATCCCGCACCCGCGCAATAATCATATGGAAGCTATTCGAGCCTAAATCAACTGCAGCCAGAATTTCTTCTTCTCTTTCTTTACTCGACTCTATCGCCATCGCTTACCCACTCATTCCCAACGTCATATACCAAATAATATCAGATACCATCGATGTTACCTTGAATTCTTGATAAAATAGCGTCACAAACATTCATAAACCGGTCTCTTACTTAAACCATAAATACGACACAATGAATCAATATTAACGTAACCTTCATCGAGGACAATCCTTTGAAATTCAAAACATCATCTTTATTCCTTGCTGGCATACTCTTAAGTGCCGCCATCATCCCCGTGCAAGCAAACAACGATGCCATGCTCAACCTGTTGAAAGTCTTACGAGATAAAGGCACTATTAGCGCTGCTGATTATGATTCACTGGTCGCCGCCGCACAATCGGATAAAGAACAAGCAGAAGATGTGGTCAAGAAAGTTGATGAAGTCGCCGCTAGCACACCTTCTGTGAGCGTCAAAAATGGCAACTTGAAAGTCAAATCTACCGACGGCGATTTCAGCGTACAAGTGGGCGGTCGGATCATGGCGGATTATGCCATTATGGACGAAGATGATTTAGGTGGAACAGGGAGCGCATCAGAATTCCGCCGTGCCCGGTTATTCGTAAAAGGCACCCTGTTTTCAGACTGGGTTTATAAATCTCAGCTTGATTTTGCAAATAATAAAACCACCATTAAAGATATGTATCTCCAATATAATGGTTGGAAACCAGCAAAATTCACACTAGGCAACCACAAAATGCCATTTGGCCTAGATGAACTCACCAGCTCAAAATATAGCACCTTTATTGAACGATCCGCCGCCTCAAATGCCTTCGCTATTAGCCGCCAAAATGGGCTGAGCGTGGGCACTCATGGTAGCAACTGGTCGCTTACTGGTGCCGCCCACATGACGGATATCAATGGCACCAATAGCGGTCAGGATGAAGATTTTGGCTATGGTGTGCGGGTTACATTTGCACCGCTTGCAGAAAAAACACGCGCAATCCACTTAGGTACCGCTTTCCACCATCAAGAACTTGAAACTGCAGGGGGCGGCTCAAAACAAATTAAATTACGCCCCGAAGTGCATACCGCAGGTAAAATCTTTAAGTCTGTTATAGGTACATTTGAA
This sequence comes from uncultured Piscirickettsiaceae bacterium, assembly GCA_964598235.1. Lineage (GTDB taxonomy): Bacteria > Pseudomonadota > Gammaproteobacteria > Nitrosococcales > Methylophagaceae > UBA652. The sequence goes on along the minus strand of CAZRAY010000004.1, from coordinate 18,363 downwards.
GACTATGATACTTACGGCTTAGAAGCCGCGGCAATATTTGGTGCATTCTCAGCACAAGCCGAATATGTGCACCGTTCATATAACGCTGTATCAGGCCAAGCCGATCAAAATCTCAATGCCTGGTATGCCTATGCAAGTTACTTCCTAACGGGTGAGTCTCATACCTATAAAGCCGCCAGCGGCGTATTCAGTCGGGTCACGCCAAAAAACATCGTTGGTAAGGGCGGCATGGGCGCTTGGGAAGTCGCCTTACGCTATTCCGATATTGATTTAGAAGATAGTAATGCTGGGTCAACAGGCGATATTTTCACTGCTGGCTTAAATTGGTATGCCACACCTAATATTCGCTTCATGGCAAATTATACTTCCGCTGATGTGGACGGCGAATCAGATGATTTCGATGCCTTTCATTTCCGCGGGCAAGTTGATTTCTAAATCGCTAACGCATCACTTAACTTAGCCTTAACAGTCCCGTACTGTTAAGGTTTTTTTGTATTAAAACTTATTATACCAACACACCTTTCAATATAAAGAAGATCAAGCCAGAAAAAGCAGCGGCGGCTGGTACCGTAATAATCCAAGCTGTGATGATTTTCTTAATCGCATCTCGCTTCACATGCACCACTTTTTCAGTCGTTCTCAATGATTGCTTCGCCCGCTTCACCTTGCCCTCTTCTTTATTAATCTGACGATATAGTTTGGCAATCTGCTGATAATCTGCTTTCGAATTGTTTTCTTTTTTCTCCAACTGCTTTAATTCTTTGCGATAGGCTTTAAGTGCGGATTTTTCATTTTTCAACGCTTTTTTATCTTGTTTTATTTCTGACTTCATACGGGCGTTATCCCACCATTCTCGTAAAAACCCAACACCAAACACACCGCCAATCGCAATATGAGTGGAGCTCACCGGCAAGCCTAGCTGGCTCGCAATAATCACCGTAATCGCCGCAGCCATCGCGATTGAAAAGGCTCTTATTTGGTCTAATTCCGTAATTTCGCTGCCCACTGTTTTAATCAATTTAGGACCATATAACGCCAAACCAACGGCAATCCCGATTGCGCCGACGGCCATCACCCAAAGAGGGATCCCCGCTTTGGCAGACACCCCGCCATGTAATACCGCATCATTAATCGCCGCTAACGGCCCAATCGCATTCGCTACGTCGTTTGCACCATGAGCAAAGCTCAATAACGCCGCTGCAAAAACCAACGGGATAGTGAATAATAGATTCACACTCTCACGTGAATTTTTCAAAGAAGGCGCTCTCTTTCTCACTGAACGACGCACCCAGAAAAACACCAACACAGCGGCTATCAAACCAACCGTTAAAGCCATCATCAAAGTGGGTTTCTTCGTTGCCTCAATTGTAAAAAATAAATTCTCATTCACTGCTGACACAATCGACGGCCATACCTTTTTCAAGCCCTTTAAAATTAGATACGTCACAAATGCCCACGACATCAGCGCCACATAAATGGGCACCCATGTTTTCGATGCTGATATTTTATCTTTTCGCTGCACAATGGTTTTGGTAATCGCAAATAAGAAACCTGCCGCAATGATCCCACCAATGCCTGGAGAAATGATCCAAGATGCCGCAATTTTGCCCATGGTTCCCCAATTCACGATTGAAAACCCTGCCGCGGCAATCCCTGCGCCCATCACACCACCCACAATTGAATGCGTCGTCGATACGGGTGCGCTCGCCATCGTCGCCAAGTTAAGCCACAATGCCGCGGCTAATAAGGCCGACATCATGGCCAAAATAAAGTCCTGCGTATTACCATTAAAGGCATCAATTGAAATAATGCCTTTTTTGATAGTTGAGACCACATCACCACCCGCAATAATCGCCCCACCCGCCTCAAAGATAATCGCAATTAAAATGGCACCGCCCATCGTGAGTGCTTTTGACCCTACCGCAGGCCCCACGTTATTCGCCACATCATTCGCACCAATATTCAGCGCCATATAACCACCAAATAGCGCTGCGATCACCAAGAAAATATGATTTTCCACGCCATTACTGGTCATATAACTATAAATTAATACCGCAATCAAAAAAAGCAACGCCAACCCTAGCCGACCTAAATCCAGACCATTGCCTGATTGATGAATCGTTTTAGCTTCCACAGGTTTCTCCAAAAATATAATTCTAAATATCGGTATTAAACACGATAAATATGACAGATATATAGCAATATTAAAATCATTTATTTTGTCTTATTCCATCGGTCGCTGTTTAGCCTTTATCATGCTAGGCTATAGGGAACTTGCCATCCAATCCTGCAGTCTATTTATTCTTACATTCCTTTTCCATTTGCGCTTAGAAACTATGATTAAAAAAATATTCTTTTTACTCCTCCTGCTCATTGCGACCGCTCCTCAAGCGCGTACCAGTCTTTTAGATACGCTCGGCATTAATAATCAAGAAGATGCTGTATTACCTGTTGATGAGGCCTTTGTATTCTCCGCCAGTGTGAATGATAATCGCCAAGTCACCGCCCATTGGAAAGTCACCCCCGGTCATTATCTCTATCGAGACAAAGTACGCTTTGAACTAACGGATAATACAGATGCTGCCATTAGCCGGCTCAATCTGCCTGCTGGCAAATCAAAAATGGATCCCGAATTTGGTCGAACGGATGTCTACGAAATAGATACCGAAGCAAGCTTCATTATCAATGCGAGTCCAGAGCCGCAAACCGTTACCTTGCTCGCCCACTATCAAGGGTGCTCCGAAATCGCCCATATTTGTTATCCCCCCGTCACAAAACAAATTGCGCTCGACCTCCCACTGCAAACCGTCATCAGCTTAGCCGACGATACCGACTTAACCCCACTTCAATTAGGCAGTGATCGCCTTGAACCTAGCAGTGATAACCTCCCCGAGCAAGATCGTATTGCGGGCCTGCTGAACAAAGGCAGCTTAATTAAAATCCTGCTCGCCTTTTTTGGTTTTGGTTTATTGTTAGCCTTTACACCCTGCGTCTTCCCCATGATCCCTATTTTATCCAGCATTATCATTGGACAAGGGAAATCGATCACCACCCGCCGCGCCTTCTTCTTATCGGTCATCTACGTACTCGCCATGTCGCTCACCTATAGCATTGCCGGTGTCGTCATGGGCATGCTCGGCGCCAACATCCAAGCTATGTTCCAAAATCCGTGGGTGATTATTAGTTTCAGCGCCCTCTTCGTTGTGCTCGCGCTCTCTATGTTTGGCTTATTTGAATTACAGCTACCGCAATTCATCCAAAACAAGCTCAACAAGGTCAGCCAATCACAACAAGGTGGCACACTCATCGGTGTCGCACTCATGGGGGTTTTATCTGCCCTCATCGTTGGACCTTGTCTCGCGCCACCACTTGCAGGTGCGCTTATCTTTATCAGCGAACAAGGTGACGCGGTGCTCGGAGGGCTTGCACTCTTTTTCCTCAGCCTCGGCATGGGCATACCGCTTATCGCTATCGGCACTTCCGCTGGCGGTTTGCTGCCAAAAAGCGGCAAATGGATGAATAATATTAAAGCCGTTTTTGGCTTTATGTTGCTCGGCCTCGCCATCTGGTTTTTAGAACGCATTTTGCCTGCCTCCGCTAGCCAATTTTTATGGGGCGCTTTGCTTATTGTCGCTGCTATCTACCTCGGCGCACTCTCCACCCTGGATTTCCATAGCGCATCTGGCACACACAAGCTTGCCAAAGGCCTCGGTATTATCGTGCTCTTATACGGTATCCTCTATCTCGTTGCCGCCGCGACAGGCCATCTCAGCCATAATCGCTTACAACCCCTACAAGGCTTCTCAATGGCCAGCAGTAGCGCAGACGCATCTAATAATAAACACCTTGCGTTTCAGCCCACACAAAGCCTCGCCGCATTAGAAGCAGAATTTAGCAAACCCGATCCACGCCCCATCATGCTCGATTTTTATGCTGATTGGTGTATCGAATGTAAACGCATGGAACTGACCACTTTTAGCGAGTCATCTGTGCAAGCAGTACTGAGTAATTATCGACTATTACAGCTCGATATGACCGACAACACCGCTGAACACAAAGCGATGGCCAAGGCACTCAATGTCTTTGGCCCGCCCACTATCTTGTTCTTCACCCCATCAGGGGAAGAACTAACGCAACATCGTCTCGTCGGTCTGGTTGAAGCAGATGTGCTCATCCAGCATCTTAAAAGCCTGCCCACACGCTAACCGCCATGGCAAACGATATTATTCTAGAATCCACGCTCACCTGCCCTGAATGTGGCGAGCAAACAACGGAAACCATGCCGACGGATGCCTGCCAATGGTTTTATGAATGCACGAAATGTGGTGTATTACTTAAACCACTAAAAGGGGACTGCTGCGTCTTCTGCTCCTATGGCTCGATACATTGCCCACCCATCCAACAAAACACCGCCACCTGCTGTTCACGGCAAACGACAGAACTAAAGCACGACCAAGATGAATGGGAAAACCGTTACCAGCAAGGCCAAACGGGTTGGGATCGCGGTGAAGCCAGCCCTAATCTACATTATTGGCTAGATAATGATTTACTCAAGCCCTGTCGTATTTTAATTCCCGGCTGTGGCAATGGTCATGAAGTAGTGGCATTAGCTGAAAAAGGATTTGATGTGGTTGCGGTTGATATTGCACCCAGCCCAATTGAAAATCTCAACGAAGTGCTTGAGGCTAAAAATCTAACCGCAACGCTGATACAAGCCGATTTTTTTACTTGGCAGCCAGACCAGCATTTTGATGCTATTTATGAACAAACCAGTTTATGTGCCCTGCCGTCTGAACACTGGCAGACCTATGAAACATGCTTATACAACTGGCTCAACCCCAAAGGAAAACTATTCGCCCATTTTATGCAAACTGGCCAAGAAGGTGGCCCACCTTTTCATTGCGAACATACTGCAATGACTAATCTGTTTGCTTCAAATAGGTGGCATTGGAGCGAACAACATAAAACAAATGTTATTCACTCCAACGGTTTATTCGAGCAGCCCTACTTACTTAAGAAAAAAGTTTAACCTTGATTCCGTAATGCCTCAATCCGACTGTCAATGGTTGGATGGGTCATAAACAGCTTGCCAAACCGTGCTTTGCTGCCTGAAATACCTAACGCATTCAATTGATCGGGTAACGCGTGGGTTGGTTTGCTATCAAGACGTTGCAAGGCAGCAATCATTTTGCCTGGCCCAACCAGTTTTGCTGCACCCGCATCGGCACGGTATTCACGCTTGCGGCTAAACCACATCACAATAATGCTGGCCAAAATACTGAGCACTACTTGGGCAATAATGGACGTAATCCAATAGGCAGGGCCGTGACCACGTTGTGTTTTGAACACCACCCGATCAACCACATGACCAATGATCCGTGAGAGGAAGATAACAAAGGTATTCACCACGCCTTGGATCAACGCCATTGTCACCATATCGCCATTCGATACATGGCTAACTTCGTGTGCCAATACGGCCTCCACTTCATCCTGCGTCATCGATTCCATTAAGCCTGAACTCACCGCCACCAGCGCTTTATTTTTATTCATTCCCGTGGCAAAGGCATTCGGTGTCGGATCTTGATAAATGGCAACCTCTGGCATACCAATGCCCGCTTGATCTGCCTGTCGCGCAACGGTATTCACTAGCCAACGTTCGGTATCATTACTCGGTTCAGTAATCACTTGGGCACCTGTTGAGCGCTTCGCCATCCACTTTGAAATGGCAAGCGAGATAAAAGAACCCGCAAAACCAATAATGGCGGCATACACCAGCAAAGCATTGAGATTAAGGTTAACACCTTGCTCATCCAACAAGCTCTCTAGGCCTAATAGGCGCATGGTAATGCTTAATATCGCCAAAATCGCAACATTTGTGGCGACAAATAAGAAAATTCTTTGCATGTTAATATCCTTTTTAGATAATTTTACTGCTTAAAATATGGAGGCGATAATATATTTTTCAAGGCCCTACGGTTTGCCCACTTCATCATACGGCGACTCACCAATCGAATGAATAGATGGCCACGGTTGCGTTGGCTCACTTCCCTCACCTTTACCACCTAATAACCAATGACTATTTAATTTATCGGTGAGTTCCACTGAATTATCCAATAAATCTTCGCTCCGCGCCAATACGCCTGGCAATTGTGCACTACTCGCATGCACATCTTTCACAATGCCTTGCAATTCAGCCAATAAAAGATTCAAATCGGCGGTGGCTTTATTTAACTGATCGGTCGCGCCAGCAGCATTGCCCATGATCTGTTTGATATTACCTTCTGAACTCGTCAATATACTCGATACCGAATCCATCGCGGTTTGTAAACTGGCTAAATTATTTTCCACGCTACCCAATATCTCAGGCACTTGATCTTCCTCTAAACGCCGCGTGAGCGTTTCAACATTCCCAATTATTTTAGGAACTTGTTGCGCAACATCCTCCATCAGCAGGGGAAAGACGCGTGCACTTTCTGCCACATCAGCGGTAATGCTACTCACATTATTTAGCGCCAACGATAAGGCACCCTGCTCGCCGGTGAGTTGTTCCACATTCGCCACAATGCTTTTAATTTGTTCCGCTAATCCTGGCAAATCGAAAGCAGCAATTTGTGCCGCCAGATCAACGGGCTCAATCACCGTCATCGCAGTGTCTGGCGTGAGTAATTTTGTTTCGTCTGCATTATAGTGAAAAATTAACCCGCCACCGCCAAGTAATGATTGCACACCAATTGTAGGCTCTACCTCTAGCTGACTGCCAACGGTTAGAAATGATTTATATCGTTCAATAAAAGCCATATCAACGCGTACATTACCGTCATCCTGCAAGGTTACATTTTCAACCATACCAATGGTAATGCCCGCCAAATCGATTTCCCCCGTTGGCGATAAGCCAAATGACTCCGATAAGATAGTATGAAATGAGATCTTATCTTCTAACGCCCCAACACCATGTAGCCGTAAGAACCAACTTGCCACCCCAATAATAATTGCACCGATAATGAAAACACCCACAATACGATCAATATGCCGCACTTCAATACCGTGATTTCTATTTTTGTCGGACATAATCCACCTCTAACTGATTATTTTTAATACTATAATGTGATGTTGCAAATGCTGCTTTTTTTTCTAATGACGTCATCACCACCCCAAAATGATGTTTCTGTTGATAACGTTGAATAACCGCCACCATTTGCGCCATGGCCTCCACCGACATCCCGCCTTCTAATTCATCAACCAATAATAATCGCGGCGTAATCACCAAGGCACGTGCTAAATTCACAATTCGCGTTTGCGTATCATTGAGTTCATTTGGTTCTAAATAAAGCAGCGCTGTAATCTCTAAATCTTGTGCCACAATATTTATTTTCTGCTCAATCTCAGCCTCACTCAAGTCCGTATGATAAGCAAGCGGTAGGGCAATATTTTGGTACACCGTCATCGCACTGATCAACCCTGCCGCCTCATAAACCAGGCCCACTTTCTGTCGTGAAAGTCGACGCGCTAAGCGATCTTCCGACTGCAACACATCATTGCCATCAAAGATAATTTGACTTCGCACACCCTCAACCAAGCCTAAAATAGACTTTAATAACGTTGTCGCCCCATCCATAACGCCCGTTGTGATGACAATAAAATCATCTTCATGCACATCTAAATTAACATCATTAAATACCAACTGGCCATCAAAACTAATATGCAAATCCCGGATGGATAAAATCACACGACTATCCGCCATAAGCCACCACCGATAGCAAAACATTAATCAAAAAGAATACAATCAGTTGCGTTGTAGTGGCATTGGCAATCGCTTGTGACATGTCTGAAAATCGCCCACCTGCTTTTGAACCAAAGTAAATCGAGATAATGCCGATAAATCCGCCGCCTATCAGGCCTTTCAAGATAGTAACGACGGCCTCAGTGAGCGAAATCTTGGTAATGATCGCTGTCGCAAAATCAATAAAACTATGGTGCTCTGGGTCCAACCACGACACCATAAAATAACCCGCAAGAATACTAAAGGCATCAAAGTAGATCAGCATCAATACTAAGGCGAGTGGAAAAGCCAAGAATACGGGCACGAGGAAAATAAACACCGGATCCACACCCAAGCCACGCAACACATCAAATTCATTGGATATTTTGAGATAACTAATTTCAGCGGTCATCGCGCTAGCCGATCGACCAATCAAAATAATCCCACAAATCAAAGGTGCCAGTTCACGCACAATGAAAATCACATAAAGCCAAGCGTAGGCATCTACAAAGGTCCGCCCTTCGGCAATACCTTTCAATTGAGAAACCAGCAAGGCACCCAATAAAATCGAAATCACCATCACAATATAAATCGTCTTCACACCCGCATAATAAAGATGATGAATGAATCGGCTCATAAAAATAGAGCGATGCGATGCATTAAAAATCCCCAGGCTGGCTTTCAGCGAGATATAAATTAATGCAAAAAGATCAAATATCTCTCGAATGGTCTCCCGGATCTCTCGGCCGACGGCAGTAAACATTATTTTTCTACCTGTCCTGCGATTGCCTCAAGTGTTGCCGCTATTCGCCGTTTATCACCTATCGCCAAATTGACTTCTAATGCCCGCTGTAAATAATTATCTGCTTGCAGCTTGTTACCCTGCTTTCTAGAAATCATGGCTAATACATAGAGTGAGTCTGAAATACCAATGGTGTTTTCATTTGATTTATATAGTGTGAGCGCTAGTGTCGCTGAATCAAAATCATCTGCAAAACGTGCATATTGCAGCATCACAAAAGCGGTATCGTCAACCTCTGTGCGAATGGATAAATTTGGCGACAACTTATCTACTAACTGCTTGGCTGCCTCATAATGCGCAAGATACGTTTCTGCTACGGCCTGTTCCAACAAGCTATTAGCTGTCTCTCGTGCCAATGTAAATTCTGCGGCATCATTATTGAACTTGCCGGTCAGTAAATGCACCTGATAACGTTGCGCCGAATCATCTGTTTCTTTAACAATCTCGCGCGCCTTCAACAAATGTTTTTCTGCGCGATCAGGCTGACGCTGCAATATAAAAAGCCGCGTTAAATTAATATGCGATCGCAATTGCCCCGCTCGATCATCCAATGCCGCATATAAGCGCAATGCATCGTGTGCTGATTTAGTGGCTGCGGCATAATCTTGCATCTGCATATCTGCTTGCGCTCGTTTTTCCAATCGGACCGCTTTTGTTTCTATTGGGGTGGGCAGCGGGGCAGGTTTGCTGGCACACGCACTTAATACCAAAAGTGACATTATGATTATCATGAAAATACGTTTATTTTTTTGCATATTATCTGCTTCCATATCCATACGAGCCAATGCGCTCGATCCATCTTACCTCAACGATACCAGATCATTCGAGAAGCAATCAATAGCCAGACAGCCATAAAGTGTTATTTTCGACGAAGATCACAACAAAATAGCCTGTTTTTAACAAAAAAACTGGACAATTATCATCTGAGCGTGCAAAATTAACCGCATCTTTAATCACGCTTTTTTGATTAATAGCTGAGACTATTCTAATGGCTAAAATTCTTGTCCTCCATGGGCCCAATCTTAATCTACTTGGTAGCCGTGAGCCGGCGCTTTATGGTTCGGATACCTTGACCGATATTAATACCCGATTACAAAATAAAGCACACGCTGAGGGCGCATGTTTGCTCGAACATTTTCAAAGCAATGCCGAACATGACTTAGTCAATAAAATTCAGGATGCAAAACATAATAAGGTCGATTTTATTATTATTAATGCCGCCGCACTAACACACACCAGCCTCGCATTACGGGATGCTTTTGCAGCCGTTGAAATCCCATTTATTGAAGTACATTTATCCAATGTATATGCCCGTGAAGAATTTCGGCAACATTCATTTCTGGCCGACCTTGCACAAGGCGTTATCTGTGGTTTAGGTGCGCAAGGATATGAATTTGCATTACAAGCGGCCCTCCATCACATCAACACAACACATTAAACTAAAGGTTATTCATGGACATTCGTAAAATTAAAAAACTGATTGAGCTCATTCAAGAATCTGATGTGGCTGAAATTGAAATTCATGAAGGTGAAGAATCTGTTCGCATCAGCCGCAACGGTACGGCACCGGTTATGATGGCCGCGGCCCCAGCAGCCATCGCGGCACCCACTGCGACACTGTCTGAAGCGCCCTCAGTAACGACTGAGCCGCCTGCTGAGGCCGTTTCTGAAAATGCCTTGAAATCACCTATGGTCGGTAGTTTCTATCGTTCTGCTTCTCCAGAGTCGGCTGCTTTTGTTGAAGTCGGACAATCAGTTCAAAAAGGCGATGTGGTGTGTATTATCGAAGCCATGAAAATGTTTAACCAAATTGAAGCAGATCGCAGTGGTACAGTGAGTGCAATTTTGGTCGAAAATGGTCATCCTGTTGAGTTTGATCAGCCTTTACTGATCATTGATTAAACATTCGTACTTCGTATCCCATTCAGGAACCACCATGATTGATAAAATTGTTATTGCAAACCGAGGGGAAATTGCCCTTCGTATTCTCCGCGCTTGCCAAGAATTAGGCATTAAAACTGTCGCGCTTCATTCGGATATTGATAGTAATCTGAAACATGTTTTATTAGCAGACGAAACGGTGTGCATCGGCCCCGCGCCATCGCCCGATAGCTATCTCAATATCCCTGCCATCATTAGTGCTGCCGAAATCACGGATGCAACAGCGATTCACCCCGGTTATGGTTTTTTAGCTGAAAATGCAGATTTTGCTGAACGTGTTGAACAAAGTGGTTTTATCTTCATTGGCCCCACCGCAGATACCATCCGCTTAATGGGCGACAAGGTTTCTGCGATTGCGGCGATGAAAGCCGCAGGCGTACCCGGGGTGCCCGGTTCTGAGGGCCCACGGGGGGAGGATGAAAAAACGAATTTACCCCCCGCCGCTGACATTGTCTCCCAATTATTAAAAAAAGGGGGGGGGGGGGGGGGGGGTCGTGGTATGCGTGAAGTGCATAGCGAAGCACATCTATTAAACGCGATTTCCTTGACCAAAACCGAAGCAGGTACGATTTTCGGCAACGATATGGTGTATATGGAAAAATTTCTGATGAACCCACGCCATGTTGAATTCCAAATCTTATCTGATAAACATGGTAATGCCATTCACTTGGGAGAACGTGATTGCTCGATGCAGCGTCGCCATCAAAAAGTGGTTGAAGAAGCCCCTGCGCCAGGTATTACGCCGGAAGTACGCAATCGAATGGGGGCGGTCTGTGCCAATGCCTGTCGTGAAATTGGTTATCACGGCGCCGGTACATTTGAGTTCCTATACGAAAATGACGAGTTTTATTTTATAGAAATGAATACGCGGATCCAGGTGGAGCATCCTGTCACTGAACAAGTCACTCGTATCGACCTGATTGCTGAGCAGATCCGTATTGCTGCGGGTGAGCCGCTTTCTATCAGACAAGAAGATGTGGTGTTACATGGCCATGCTATTGAATGTCGAATCAATGCCGAAGATGCCGAGACCTTTATGCCTAGCCCGGGTTTAATCACGCATTATCACGCGCCAGGTGGGGTGGGTATTCGGGTTGATTCTCATATTTATAGTGGCTATCGTGTGCCGCCAACCTATGATTCCATGATCTGCAAGTTGATTGCCTATGGTAATGATCGCGCCTCTGCTATTGCCCGCATGCGGACAGCACTGAATGAAATTGGCATTGATGGGATCAAAACAAATGTGGCACTCCAGCAAAAAATTATGGAAGACACTCATTTCCAAGCAGGTGGCGCCAACATCCATTATCTTGAGAAAAAACTAGGCCTTTAGCGGCTCCCAGAAAATGGCTTGGGTTCAGTTTATTTTTGATAGCACACATGATCTTGCGCCCGCGCTCTCAGACCATTTAACAGAATGTGGTGCCGGCGCCGTGACGTTGGAAGACAGCGCTGACCAGCCACTTTATGAGCCTGGTTTAGGCGAAACACCATTATGGCAATCAACCCGCGTTATTGCCCTATTCCCTGCTGATCAAGATAGCCAGCAAATTGACAATATGTTGGCCCATTTTCTATCGCCTGAGCCCATACCGCATTATCGTGTAGAAGCCATCGAAGATAAAGATTGGGAACGTGAATGGATGGATAACTTCCACCCGATCCAATTTGGTGAACGGCTTTGGATCTGCCCGAGCTGGCATACACCACCAGATCCCGATGCCACCAATATTATGCTTGATCCAGGCTTAGCATTTGGCACAGGTACCCATCCCACCACCGCGCTTTGCTTGAATTGGTTGGATCAGGCTGATGTGAAAGATAAAATCGTGATTGATTATGGTTGTGGGAGCGGTATCTTAGCTATTGCAGCCGCTTTGCTCGGTGCTAAAAAAGTGATTGGCGTGGATACCGATCCACAGGCCTTGAAAGCCACCCAAGAGAATGCCATCCGTAATCATGTATCCATTGAGACTTATTTACCAAAAAATTGCCCCGATTTGCCTGCGGATATTTTACTTGCCAACATATTAGCTGGCCCGCTCACTGAATTAGCACCCACTTTAGCTTCGCTGACGTTGCCAGATGCCGATCTCGTGCTCTCTGGTATTTTAGAGAGTCAAGCCGCTGATCTCAGCGCGCATTATGCCCGCTGGTTCGATATGCAACCGACTGTCCAAAGCGAAGAATGGATCCGCCTCAATGGAAATCGCCATGAGCGCCGCTAAACCACTCATTATTGGTCCTTATACCTTGCCCAATAATTTGGTGCTCGCCCCCATGGCAGGGGTAACTGATCGGCCTTTTCGTCAGCTCTGCCGCCAATTAGGTGCGGGCATGGCGGTGTCGGAAATGATCACTGCGAATAAATCGCTCTGGGCCAGCAAAAAATCTTTGCTCCGCGCTAATCATGATGGTGAGCCAGAACCACGTAGCGTACAGATCGCGGGCGCTGATCCACAGATGATGGCGGAAGCCGCCAAGCATAATGTCGATCAAGGTGCACATATTATTGATATCAACATGGGCTGTCCCGCGAAAAAAGTCTGTAATGTGATGGCTGGCTCTGCATTATTGCAACATGAAGCATTAGTCGATGAGATCTTGAGCGCCGTGGTGAATGCCGTCGCGGTGCCGGTTACCTTAAAAATTCGCACGGGTTGGGATTTGGATAATCGCAATGGTGTACGCATTGCCAAAATTGCTGAGAGCGCTGGCATCCAAGCGCTGGCGGTGCATGGCCGCACACGCGCCTGTGCCTATAAAGGCGAAGCAGAATTTGACACCATTGCGGCAATCAAACAAGCGGTCCATATCCCAATTCTCGCCAATGGCGATATCAGTAGCCCTGAAAAAGCCAAACAGGTACTAGACTATACGCAAGCAGATGGACTCATGATCGGTCGCGCCGCGCAGGGTAATCCTTGGATCTTTCAACAAATTTTGCATTATCTTGCGCATGGCAAGCATCTAGCGCCCCCGTCTCTCAATACCGTAAAAAACACCTTGCTCACACATATGAATACGCTTTATGTGTTTTATGGTGACTATACGGGTGTCCGTATGGCACGCAAACATATCGCATGGTATAGCAAAGGATTTCGTGACGGAAATACCTTCCGGCAGCAGATGAATACGTTAGAATATCCCCAACAACAATTAGAATTTACCCAAGCCTTTTTTGAGCAGCTGGCATCGCAAACACCAACGGATAATAAAGCAGCATGAGTGAAGATGAGAAAAAAAATGCCAACAAGCAATGCCACACCTCACTAAGTTGCTGTGTAGAACATGCACTCACCACCTATTTTGAACAGCTCAATGGTGAAGTAACAACCAACCTTTACGATGTATTTTTGGCCGAAGTCGAAGGCCCCATGCTCAAAGCAACGCTCACCCACACCCAAGGTAACCAAAGCCAAGCCGCAGAAATGCTCGGTCTTAATCGTGGTACCTTACGGAAAAAATTAAAAACATACGGCCTCGTTTAGGCTTTTTAGGAAAATAGACATGAACACCATCCAACGAGCACTCCTTAGCGTTTCTGATAAAGCGGGGATCCTTGAATTTGCCCAAGCATTACATGCATTAAACGTCGAATTACTGTCAACAGGCGGTACGGCAAAATTATTGCAAGAAGCCGGCATACCCGTAACAGAAGTATCAGAACACACCGGCTTTCCTGAGATGATGGATGGCCGAATTAAAACACTACATCCTAAAATTCATGGCGGTTTACTAGGTCGCCGAGGAACCGATGAAGCCATTATGGCAGAACATGGTATTGCGCCGATTGACCTCGTTGTAGTAAATCTTTATCCTTTCGCAGCAACCATTGCTCGCGATGATTGCACGCTTGAAATGGCGATTGAAAACATTGATATTGGTGGCCCAACTATGCTGCGTGCAGCGGCAAAAAATCATGCCTCAGTCACCGTAGCTATTGATCCTAAAGATTACACTCGTATCTTGGAACAAATGAAAGTAAGTGGCTGCGTTGATGATACAACCCGTTTTGACTTGGCGGTTAAAACCTTCGAACATACCGCGCAATATGATGGCATGATTGCAAATTATCTTGGCAAACTCACTACGGAGAACGATGCAGAAAGCAATTTCCCACGCACGTTCAACAGCCAATTTCATAAACTACAAGACATGCGTTATGGTGAGAATCCGCACCAACAAGCCGCATTTTATACCGAAACGCATCCCGCGTCAGGCACCATTTCTGCCGCCAAACAATTACAAGGCAAGGCGCTATCTTATAATAATATTGCCGATACCGATGCCGCCTTAGAATGTGTTAAATCATTTCCAGAATCGCCTGCCTGCGTCATTGTCAAACATGCCAATCCCTGTGGTGTAGCCACGGCAAATAATTTACTGACCGCTTACGATCTCGCCTTCCAAACCGACCCTACCTCTGCCTTTGGTGGCATCATTGCCTTTAACCAAACCTTGGATGAAGCGACGGCACAAGCCATCGTCGATCGGCAATTTGTCGAAGTTATTATCGCGCCTGCGATCAGTGAAGCGGCGCAAACAATTATCAGCAAAAAGCCCAATCTGCGCTTACTGGCTTGCGGACCATGGGCAAGTAAGCCCAGCATAGAACTAGACTATAAACGCGTCACTGGTGGCCTGTTAGTTCAAGATCGTGATACTGCGCTTGTAACGGCAACAGATCTTAAAGTCGTCACGAAAAAGGCGCCCACACAACGTCAAATACAAGATCTCTTATTTGCTTGGCGCGTGGCAAAATTCGTTAAGTCCAATGCAATTGTGTATGCCAAAGATCAGCAAACAATCGGTATTGGTGCAGGCCAAATGAGCCGTGTGGTTAGCAGTCAGATTGCTGCCATTAAAGCTGCTGATGCGGGTCTAACGGTATCCGGTGCTGTGATGGCATCTGATGCCTTCTTCCCATTCCGTGATGGCTTAGATGGTGCGGCTGAAGCAGGAATCAGTGCCGTAATTCAACCAGGTGGCTCGATGCGTGATGAAGAAGTAATTGCCGCCGCAGATGAACATGGGATGGCGATGGTGTTTACTGGCATGCGCCATTTTAGACACTAACTCGCGTCGTCTTTTCCGCCATGTCTGCGTTAAAAATTGCCCTGTCGAAAAATACTTAGCGTGTAAATGTCTCGCTAAAAACATATAATAACTATCTAAAGTTATTCAGGAATAACAGTATGATTAATGTTGGTATTGTCGGCGGAACAGGTTACACAGGCGTTGAATTGTTGCGCCTGCTCGCCCATCACCCAGAAGTCACACTCAAGGTGATTACCTCACGCAGTGAAGCGGGCATGCCCGTGAGTGACTTATTTCCGAACCTACGTGGCCATGTTGATTTAATCTTTAGTGAACCCGATGTGGATACCCTCGCGGAATGTGATCTCGTTTTTTTCGCCACGCCACATTGTGTCGCCATGGCGCTGGTGCCCGAACTGATGAAACGTGGCACGCGCATCATCGATCTTTCTGCTGACTTCCGCCTGCAAGACGTTGCGCTTTGGGAGCAGTGGTATAACATGCCACACACCTGCCCCGAGATCATCCCGCAAGCTGTTTATGGTTTGCCCGAAATCAATCGCGAAAAAATAAAATCTGCCCAATTGATTGCAGTGCCTGGTTGTTACCCAACCGCCACCCAATTAGGCTTTTTGCCCTTACTAAAAGCAGGCGTCATTGACCCTACACACCTTATCGCAGATGTGAAATCAGGGGTCAGTGGCGCAGGACGTAAAGCCTCAGTGCGTGCTTTACTTGCCGAAGCATCTGAAGACCTCTCTGCTTATGCTGTGACAGGTCATCGCCACTTGCCTGAAATACAGCAAGGGCTCAATATTATTTCAAGCAAAGCAGTTGGCCTGACTTTTGTCCCCCATCTCACACCGATGATTCGCGGCATTCATGCCACACTCTATGCCCAGCTTACCCAAGATACAGATCTGCAATCACTTTACGAGCAACAGTTTGCCAATGAGCCTTTTGTCGACGTGATGCCCGCAGGTAGCCATCCGAGCACGCGTAGCGTCCGGGGCACCAACACCTGTCGCATCGCCATACATCAACCACAAAACAGCAACACCGTTGTTGTTTTGTCCGTCATCGACAACTTAGTCAAAGGTGCTTCTGGCCAAGCCGTTCAAAATATGAATATTATGTTCGGATTTGATGAATCCACTGCGATTAATATTATCGCGGCATTGCCTTAAGCCAAGCCAATAATATGTCCAGTCTACCCAAGCATGTCATCCGCACCTCATCACCCTGGCATAGCATTATGCTCATCGCTATTCTGTGTTTGATCATCGCTGCGCTAGGCTATTATTCCTGGCACTTACGCGGGCAACAAGCCACACAAAACCAGCGCCTCGAAGCGACAGAATACGCACAACAGCGCCAATCACAACAACAAGCCGAGACCATTGGATCACAGCAACAACAGCTCTCACAAACATCGGCCAATGCACGTCAAAAAAGTCAAGCACTAGTGATCCAAGAAGCCACTAATGAACAACTAGAAAAGCAACTTACCCTCTTGCAAGACCAAGTGCTCGATCTCGAAAAAGAACTCTCATTTTACCAAACCGTGACCCAAGGTAAAAAGGCCAGTGGCCTACAAATCCATAAATTCCAATTATTCGCAGATGATGATGCGCCACCGAATCAATTTCGTTATCGGCTCATTCTCACGCAAGGCCAACGTATTGAATCGCCACTACAAGGTAACGCTATACTGCAACTACCAGCGAACGAAAGTAATGTTTTACCTGTCATACTAGCTGAAACAAATTTCAAACTTCGCTACGTACAGGTAATTGAAGGTTATTTCACGCTTACAACAGACGTCAACCCTGAAAAAGTAGTCGTTGTGCTTTCCCAAGAGGGCGAGCCTAACCGCCTACAATCCTTTGAGTGGAAGCTCACTGAATCCTTAGCCGAGAATTAAGATGCTTAATAAAAAACAACGTAGAAAAATGCTCCGTCAGCTAGATACACTGATTGGCCAACAAACGCATATCGAAGGCAATATTGCCTTTTATGGCGGCCTCCGTGTTGATGGTATTATCACGGGCAATGTCACCTCTAGTGAGGATAGTAATGCCGTACTCACGCTAAGCGAAGCTGGAAAAATAGAAGGTGATGTCCGCGTACCTAATATGATTATTAATGGCACCATCTTAGGCAACCTCTATTCCACAGGGCACCTTGAGCTCGCCGAAAACACCCAAATAACCGGTAACGTCTATTATGCCTTATTGCAAATGGAAGAAGGCGCACAAATTAATGGCAATTTAATCCACGTTAAAGAAAATGATCCCATCATGAGTATTGGTCAAGATGGCGAGCAGATTATGCTTGCATCAAGCGATGGCAGCGATTCAGATGCGGATAAACCTTGACTAAATCATCTAAGCTTGGATAATTGACGATACAAATCACATAAGGGAGTAACATCATGGGAAGCGATATTCCTAACCCAATTATTTTTACCGACGCGGCTGCCAGCAAAGTTAGCGCGCTCATCAAAGAAGAAGATAACGATCAGCTTAAACTACGTGTGTTTATCACAGGCGGTGGCTGCTCTGGTTTTCAGTATGGTTTTACCTTCGAAGAAGATATCGGTGAAGACGACACTCAAGTTGAGAAAAATGGCGTTACATTGCTCGTTGATCCCACCAGTTTCCAATACCTAGTCGGTGCGGAAATCGACTATACCGATGGTATCGAAGGTGCGCAATTTGTTATTCGCAACCCGAATGCGACGACGACTTGTGGCTGTGGATCCTCCTTCTCAGCTTAGATCACTCTAAAAAAAGAATTCTCAATGAAGTTTTACATC
>CAZRAY010000003.1:0-64587 GCA_964598235.1 uncultured Piscirickettsiaceae bacterium | reverse complement strand
CTCCCTTAAATTGAATAAGGCACCTTCAATGTATAAATATCTAGTACTTATTTCCTTTGGTTTGCTCGTCGCTTGCTCTGATAACAATGAGACACCTACTATTGAAGACACCGTATTCCAATCCCACGTTGGCGCACTCAATAAAGCACAAGAAACGGAGCAAGCGCTTCAAGATGCAATGGAACGCCAACGACAAGCTATCGAAGAAAGTGGCGGTTAATCATCATGAGTCAATTTACTGCACCGCTTCTTGTGACCCCACTTTCTGATGGGAAATCGTGGATGATTGTCAGTAATTTTGGTTATGATGTGGGGGATAAAGGCAGTGGCGACACTATTCAAGTTACTAATGGTTTTGTGACCGACTTTGCTTCTGTGCCCCGTGTTTTATGGTGGGCATTGCCCAAATGGGGCGTTTATGGCAAAGCAGCGATTATTCACGATTGGCTGTATTGGGATCAAAGCCGCCCAAGAGCACAAGCGGACGCCATTATGCTGGAAGCGATGACGGTGTTGAATGTACCTTTAATCCGAAAACGTCTTATTCATCGTGCAGTACGCACTTTTGGCGGCATGGCTTGGAAACGTAATAAATGGGATAAAGACGCGGGCTTAAACCGTGTTATGAGCGATGCAGAAATGGCCTTTGCCGTCACCATTGATCGACCGGGTATTTTTATGCGAAGCCTCGAACGATTAAAAGCCTAAATTTACGGCTTTCGGAAACGCAATGTCATCCGGTCACTTTCACCAATTGCAAGATACTCTGCTCTATTTTCGTCACCCAGGCGTAGCATTGGCGGCAAGCTCCATACCCCCTTTGGATGTTCCGTATCATCTAATGCATTCGCGTTAATTTCTGATGATTCTTCCAGTACAAACCCCGCTTTTTTTGCCAATGAAATAACTAAATCTTGCGTTAGATAGCCTGATTTTTTCATGGTATCTAGATCCGTTTCTGGTAATGCACGATGATCAGTCACTCCCAATACACCACCTGATTTTAATAGCTGATAAAACATCTTAAACATATCCTCTTCATGCCCACCTTTCACCCAATTATGTGCATTTCGGAAGGTCAATACAGCATCAACCGTTCCTGCTGGTGCAACGTCACAATGGCCTTCCACTCCCAAGCCTGTATACACCACCTGATCATAAAGTTCAGGTCGCTCTGCCAATAACGCCTCATAACGTAATTGAATTTTTTGTCTATATTCCGGCTGCGCATCAGGGAAAAAACCTGCCGAAATAAACTGTCCACCACCCTGCTTAATCCAGGGTGCTAAAATTTCCGTATACCAACCCCCACCAGGCCAGACTTCGACCACCGTCATCTCCGGTGTGACACCAAAAAATTCAAGCGTCTGTTGAGGATGGCGATATTGATCGCGCACGCGATTCACCGGCGAGCGGTGTTCACCGCTGATCACAGCTATTAATCGTTCATCTGTCGGAGCACGTTCTTTTGAATCTTCACAAGCCGTTAACTGCAACACTAACAATACACCCACCAGCACCTTACTTGCATGAGACATCAACATTCCCTTCATCCTTTTTAATAAACTACGACAATGTTACTATAAGATACCGTTAGAATGCGTTTAATTATGTGTCAAACAAATTGAGAACACATTAAAAAGGAAGCTAATATGCATATTGTCCTCGCCCTACTTGGCACCATTGTCACCATCCTCGTATTGCTCAGCCGACTTGCCAATGCGGGGATTGATTTAGGCGGCCTCAATCCTTTTTTATGGAATAGACGCCGGAAGTGGCGGAAAAAACATGATGGCAACCCTATTTTCAGAGTGGATGAACCTCTAGATGCGACGGCTATTCTGATGGTTGCTATTGCCAAGTCTGATGGTGATATGACACGAGAGGATAAAACGCTATTACTCAACCTATTTGAAACTAAATTTAACTTATCTAAAAAGAATGCGGCAGGCCTACTTATCTCGAGTAGCTACTTACTCGCCGATGGCGCTGAACTAAAAAGAAGTATTCCAAAATTCCTTGCGCCAAGCAAAGCTTCTTTTACAGACACCCAAGCAGAATCGGCTATGGTATTAATGACTCAAATCGCTCATAGCACAGACACCACACATCCCAATACAAAAGAGATGCTTCAAATTATCAAACAGGAATTAACGCCCTCCCAAGAAACAGAAAAAACTTGGTAAGTGTTGATGACTCTATTTCAGAATAACGCCGTTGAAAAGATATTCAATGCATATCCTGAACACATCAATCATTGCATGATGACCCTCCGCCAACTCATATTGGATACGGCAGCAGAAACTGAAACGGTAGATAGCATAGAAGAAACACTCAAATGGGGAGAGCCTAGTTACCTCACAAAACAGGGTAGTACGATTAGAATTGCTTGGAAAGCATCAAATCCGATGCAATATGGCATCTATTTTCACTGCCAAACATCACTAGTGGATACTTTTAAAATACTTTATAAAGATCGCTTTCATTTTGAGGGTAATCACGCCATACTCTTTAATGATAAAGAGTCTCTTCCCATCGATGAATTAAAACATTGTATTAGTTTAGCGCTCACATATCATCTGAGAAAAAACCTTCCCATGCTGGGAACATAAACAAAAATACAAACAATAAAAATGAACACCGTAAGGATGAAAACATAGGAACTCTATTATGCAGAAAGATTATAAATTAGCCGCCCTCATTTTAGGGTTATTCTTATTCCTAGGACTAGCCGCGTTGGGAGACCTCATTGGTTCTGCCGCGCTTAAATATAAATCACTTGACCGTACTGTTACCGTAAAAGGGCTGTCTGAACGAGAATATCCTGCCAATATCGTTATCTGGCCAATTCAGTTTAATGTTGCCAGTAATGAATTAACTGATTTATATACGAAAATTGATAACAACACAGCTAAGATACGTAGTTTCCTTGAGAAAAACAGCATATCTGCCGATGAAATCACGCTCTCTACACCCGCGATCACAGATAAATCCATGTATCAATATAGTGGCTCTGATGTGGCCGAATTTCGCTATACCGCGATGCAAACGGTGACGGTTTATTCTAAAAATATTGAAGGTGTACGTGCCGTAATGGGGTCGTTATCTAAACTTGGCAAAGAAGGCATTGTATTCACAGGAAATGATTATCAATTTGTCACCGAATATATCTTTACTCAACTTAATGAAATCAAACCTGAGATGATCGCAGAAGCCACCGTGAAAGCACGCGAGGTGGCCGAAAAATTCGCAGCCGATTCGGAAAGCTCTCTTGGTAAGATTAGAAAAGCCTCACAAGGCCAGTTTAGTATTAGCCCTAGAGATACGAACAATCCACATATTAAGAAAATTAGAGTCGTGACCACTGTGGAATACTACTTATCTGATTAAGGAGGCATCATGGTATTAGAAGTTGCCATTCTAGATGTGAAACCTGGCCAAGAAACTGAGTTCGAAATGGCTTTTGGTGCCGCACAAAAAATCATTTGCAGCATGTCTGGATATGACTCACACCAACTCCAGCGTTCTATTGAGAATACGAGCCGGTATATTCTTTTAGTCAATTGGGAATCGCTCGAGGATCATACCGTTGGTTTTCGAGGTTCTGATCAATATCAAGAATGGCGCAAGCTATTACATCATTTTTATGAACCCATGCCCGAGGTCGAACATTATAATTCTATTTTCAATAACACATCCTCTTGTGCAGATTGTATGTTTCATGATTAAAAAAGCGATATACTCCAAAACCATATAAATTACTTCATACGTCGGATATTGAAAATGGAACACATCCTTATTTATTCAGATTCTCTCACCTGGGGAATTATCCCAAACACGAGAAACCGACTCCCCTTTGAGAAACGATGGCCCGGTGTTTTCGAAAACAGCTTTAATGCGCAGGGTAATCATGTTCGAATCATCGAAAATTGTCTTAATGGCCGAAGGACAGCATGGGATGATCCTCTTAAGCCGGGTCGTGACGGTTCACAAGACTTGGCACAAATCATTGAGATGCACTCTCCACTCAAACTCGTTATTCTGATGCTCGGTACAAATGATTTCCAATGTACACATGATAATAATGCTTGGTTATCTGCTCAAGGCACAATGAAACTCATCAATATCATTCGTCAATCGCCCATAGAACCTGGCATGCCTATCCCCGAAATAATGATTATTGCACCGCCGAGAATCATTCAGCCTAAAGGTATAATTTCAGCAAAATTTAAAGACGCTGAAAAACGCAGTGTTGGTTTGGCGGATGCGCTTAAAGAAGTCGCAAAAGATTCTGGGGTTTATTATTTTGATGCGGGTAGCGTGACGGAGGCAAGCAGCATAGATGGTATTCATTTAGACGCAGAACAACATCAGACACTGGGCCTCGCAATAAGCAAGGCCGTCTCAAACACTAAAACATTCTGAATCTATCGTTTCTCTAACGTTAGGCACAAAAAAGGCGCCCTATTCACATAGGGCGCCTTTTTATTTAAAGTGCGAACGCTAAGTATTTTTCATCATATCAGATGAAAGACAATACGTTTAGTCGACTTCTTTCATGCTTAGGCGAATACGGCCTTGACGATCAACTTCCAATACTTTCACCTTAATCACATCACCTTCTGATAATTTGTCGCTCACGTTTTCAACGCGCTCATCAGAAATTTGTGAGATATGCACAAGGCCATCTTTACCTGGCAAGATAGTCACAAATGCACCGAAGTCCATCAATTTAGCAACGGTACCTTCATAGATAACACCGACTTCAACATCAGCAGTTATCTGCTCAATACGGCGTTGTGCTTCTTTACCTGCATTATAGTCAGAAGAGAAGATCATTACCGTGCCATCATCTTGAATATCAATAACCGCACCCGTTTCTTCTGTCAGTGCACGAATGGTTGCACCACCCTTACCGATCACATCACGAATTTTATCTGGGTGCACTTTAATCGTAATAATACGCGGTGCATATTCAGACATTTCTTCACGATGAGATGCAAGGTTTGCATTCATGGTGTCAAGAATGGTTAAACGACCATCACGCGCTTGCGCTAATGCCGTTGTCATGATTTCTTCATTGATGCCTTCAATTTTGATATCCATTTGAAGTGCGGTGATACCTTTTGCGGTACCCGCCACTTTAAAGTCCATATCACCTAAGTGATCTTCATCACCTAAGATATCCGTTAACACAGCATAACCCGCGTCTTCTTTGATTAAGCCCATTGCAATACCGGCAACGGGTGCTTTGATTGGCACACCCGCATCCATTAACGCTAGTGAAGTACCACATACCGACGCCATTGAGCTTGAGCCGTTAGATTCTGTGATTTCTGACACCACACGCACTACATACGGGAAATCTTCAGCAGAAGGCATTACAGCTTGAATACCGCGTTTTGCTAATTTACCATGGCCGATTTCACGACGTTTAGGCGAGCCAACGAAACCTGTTTCGCCCACACAGAATGGAGGGAAGTTGTAATGCAACATGAAACGGTCGCGGTATTCACCTTCAACCGCATCGATCATTTGTGCATCACGCTCCGCACCGAGTGTTGCCACAACAATTGCTTGTGTTTCGCCACGGGTGAATAAAGCAGAACCATGAACGCGTGGCAAGACAGTTGTTTCAACCGTCACTTGACGTACCGTTGCTGTATCACGACCATCAATACGAGGTTCACCTGCAATAATTTTGCCGCGCACTAATTCTTTTTCAATTGTAGCGAATGCACCACGCACATCATCAGCTGACATGTCTGATTCTTCACTCGCTAAGGCTTCAATAGCTGCGTCACGGACAACACCTAGTGCATCTTGACGCACTAATTTTTCGCTAATTTCATATGATTTTTCAATGCCAGCTAATGCGTTTGCTTTAACCGCATCATAGATAGCAGGATCTTTTTCTGGTGCAGACCAATCCCATGCTTCTTTACCGACCTCTGCTTTTAATTCGTTGATAAGTGCAATGGGTGCTTGTAATGCTTGATGACCAAACATAACCGAACCTAACATCACTTCTTCTGATAATTCAGAGGCTTCAGATTCAACCATCAATACCGCGCTTTCCGTACCGGCAACAACCAAATCTAATTCACTTGTCTCTAGTTGTTCTTTACTTGGATTCAGCACATATTCGCCATTGATATAACCCACACGCGCGCCACCAATTGGGCCATTGAATGGGATACCAGAAATGGCCAATGCCGCAGATGCACCAATCATCGCAGGAATATCAGGATCAATCGCAGGATCTAATGCCATGACTGTCGCGATAACTTGCACTTCATTTAAAAAGTTTTTCGGAAATAATGGACGCAATGGACGATCAATTAAACGACAGGTTAATGTTTCTTTTTCAGAAGGACGACCTTCACGTTTGAAGAAGCCACCTGGGATTTTACCTGCTGAGTAAGTACGCTCTTGGTAGTTCACGGTCAACGGGAAGAAGCCTTGACCTGGTTGAACCTGTTTTTTACCCACAACGGTCACCATTACAGAGGTCTCACCTAAGCTAGCGATAATCGCACCACTTGCTTGGCGTGCAATTTTACCTGTTTCAAGGCTAAGCGTGTGCTCCCCGTATTGCACTGTCTTTTTAACTGAATTCACTTTTCATTTCCTTTCTGGATAGATGACGCGTCTCACATGAAATCACGCCTTTAAAATACAAATGCCCCTGAGACCAACGATCTCAAGGGCATTGTTTTTATCGATAACTCGATGACATCTTAGCGACGTAAACCTAGACTAGCGATAAGCTCACGATAGCGGGTAATGTCTTTCTTTTTAAGATAGTCTAATAATTTACGACGACCACTTACCATTTTAAGCAAGCCTTGGCGTGAGTGATGATCGTGGATGTTATTTTCGAAGTGTGGTGCTAAGTTTGCGATACGTGCTGTTAATAATGCAACTTGTACTTCCGCAGAACCGGTGTCGCCTTCTGAGCGTTGATATTTCTCAACGACTGCTTTTGTTTCTTCAATTGATAATGACATAAATACTCCAACTTTTGTAAACACACCGTTATCGGTGGTTGATAGTTAAATTCTGGTATAAGTCAGCCAATGCGTCATGCACCACCAACTTACCCAACCTTACATACAGACATCAATAATAATGCCTTAATGAAGCGCGTTATTCTACTGGGATTTCATCCACATGACAAGGAAAAACCATTATCCGCTTGGGTGCTAACACCTGATCGGCTTGTATTTCACCTAGCCCGAAAAAAACACCCTTATCATCGAATAAGCGTACTTTTGTTTGCACTGCGGCAGTCTCTTGCTCTAGTGTGACTAATCGTCCTTGCTGCAAATAAGCCGTTTGTGCTTGATTTAAGTATCTTGAGGGCCAATCAGGCAAAGCATCCTCTGTTGCTAACAAATGGGTATCTAATACCACCATTCCCTGTTCAGCTGCTTGATGCAAAGTCTCTAAGGTGATCGATTGCGACATCTCATAGCCCGCCACTTCAATCCGTCTTAACATGCTCACATGCGCACCACAGTCCAGCTTATGGCCAATTTCCTCAGCTAAGGTCCGAATATAAGTGCCTTTGCTACATTTCACCGTCAGCGTTACGCTATCCGCAGTCATCTCATCAAGTTGAATGCCATAAATTGTGATCCGGCGCGCCTTGCGCTCGATTTCAATGCCTTGGCGTGCTAATTTGTATAAAGGCTGCCCTTGATGCTTGAGTGCGGAATACATCGGCGGCACTTGATCTTGTTCGCCCACCAACGCCGCTAATAACGTTTGAATGGCAGATTCGTCTAAAGTAGGCACCGGCTGCTGTTCAATTACCTTACCTTCTGCATCACCTGTATCTGTTGTGATTCCTAGCTGACACGTCACCTGATAGCTTTTATTTGCATCCAATAAATAAGAGGATACTTTGGTCGCCTCCCCCAAACAAATCGGCAATAAGCCCGTTGCTAAGGGATCAAGGCTACCTGTATGGCCTGCTTTTTGTGCATTGAATAAGCGTTTTACTTCTTGTAAAACATGATTAGAACTGCGCCCTAACGGTTTATCTAAAATGATGATCCCGCTAATCGGCCGTCCTTTTCTACGTCTCGCCATCGCTATCTGAGTTTGCTTTCGCAATTAACGCATCCATATGGAAACCATGCTCTAAAGATTTATCATATAAAAACTTCAATTCAGGCATGATGCGTAAATCAATGCGTTTGGCCAAATTCCGCCGTAAGAAACCAGCAGCATGTGATAACCCAGCCAAGCATTCATCAATGTTCTTTTGAGTTTCTTGACCAGTTAACCGCGTGACATAAATCTTAGCGTACTTTAGATCCGCGGTTACATCCACATGCGAAATCGTCACCAAGCCCACGCGGGGATCGCCGATATCATGTTGTATCATCTGCGCCAGCTCACGTTGCATAAGCTGGCCGATACGATCTGTACGATTAAATTCTCTTGCCATTTTATAAGGTCGGCTTCATCAATACGCGTTCAAAGACTTCAATCTGGTCACCGGGTTGTACATCTTTATAATCCTTCACCCCAATGCCACATTCCACGCCAGAAATCACTTCTTTCACTTCATCTTTAAAGCGACGTAATGATTCCAACTCACCTTCATAAATAACTACATTATCACGCAATACCCGAATCGGGTTATTCCGTTTAATCTTACCATCCATCACGATTGAACCCGCGATATCACCAAATTTAGGAGAACTAAAGACCTCTTTCACCTCAGCAAGACCAATGATTTCATCTTTATAAACCGGTGCCAACATACCGGTCATCGACGCCGTTACCACATCAATCAAATCATAGATAATACTGAAATATTGCACGTCCAATCCACGTTCCATAATCACTTTACGCGCCGCATTATCTGCCCGCACATTAAAGCCAATCAGAATCGCATCCGAAGAGGCTGCTAATTGTGCATCCGTTTCATTGATGCCACCGACGCCACTGGATACCACGCGCACTTTAATTTTGTCTGTCGATAAATTGGTCAATGACTGGCTCACCGCTTCCGCAGAACCATGCACATCGGCTTTCACTACGACATTCAGAGTTTGCACATCAGCAGTGCCCTCTTCCATCTTATTGAACATTTCTTCTAATTTCGCGGCTTGTTGTTGGCCTAGCTTCATTTCACGCGCTTTCACTTCTCGTGCATTTGCAATTTCACGTGCTTTACGCTCATCGGGTGCCACATGCAAAGGATCGCCTGCTGCCGGTGTGCCTGATAAACCCAATAATTCAACGGGTGTTGACGGTGTGGCTGAACTCATTGCTTCTGACTTCTCATTGGTCAACGCACGCACACGGCCATATTCTTGGCCGACCACAACCACATCACCTTTCTTCAAGGTGCCACTTTGCACTAATACCGTCACCACCGTACCGCGACCTTTATCTAATCGCGCTTCAATCACCACACCCGTTGCAGGGCCATCAATCGGCGCAGCCAACTCTAAGACTTCGGCCTGCAATGCAATGGTCTCCAGTAAATCATCAATACCCTGCCCTGTTAACGCAGATACAGGCACAAACGGCACATCGCCACCCCAGTCTTCAGGCACAATTTCATGATTAGATAGTTCTTGTTTCACCCGGTCAGGATTCGCATCTTCTTTATCCATTTTATTGACCGCAATAATAATCGTCGCCTCGGCTGCTTTCGCATGCTTCACCGCTTCAATTGTTTGCGGCATCACGCCATCATCAGCAGCCACAACGATAATCACAATATCTGTTGCATTGGCACCGCGGATCCGCATATCGGTAAAGGCGGCATGGCCTGGAGTATCCAAGAATGTAATCTCATCATCCTTTACTTGTACTTTATAAGCACCAATATGCTGTGTGATCCCACCTGCTTCACCATCGGTTACTTTTGACTGACGAATATAATCTAGTAGTGATGTTTTACCATGATCAACATGACCCATTACGGTCACCACAGGTGCACGTTTCACCGCATCACCTGATTCACCTTCCATCAAGCTTTCTAATTCCATTTCCAATGCGTTTTCATGGACAGGATTCGCAACATGGCCCATTTCTTCGATAACAATCGTTGCCGTATCTTGATCTAACACTTGGTTAATGGTCGCCATCGTACCCAATCCCATTAAGATCTTGATTACTTCACCTGCTTTAACTGACATGCCTTGCGCCAAATCAGACACACTGATCGTGTCTGGTACATCAACCGTATAGACCACTGCCTCAGTCGGCATAGAGAAGCCATGCTCATTATCTTCTTCTGACTTCATAATACGCGCTGCAACTGCCCGCTGCTTACGATTACCACCGCGACCTTTGCCAACGTGTAATTCTGCACGATCATATTTTGACTTCTTATTCCGACCACGCTTACCTTGATCTTTATCTGCAGGCGGCGTTGTTGGTGACGCAGGCTTCTTAGCTGATTTTTGCGCATCACGTGCGGCTTTATCTACTTTTGCCTTTTCTTCTGCTGCTTTTTGTTCTTTCGCACGCTCTTTCGCTAAAGCCTCTTCCTCTTTACGCATTTTCCGGCGTTCTACCAATGCTTTTTCTGCATTTTGGCGTGCCAGATTTGCAGCGCGGCGTTTTTCATCTGCTTCCGCTAATTTCTGCTTCGCTATCTCTGTAGGGGATAATGCAGTAGCTACGTCTGGCTTTATTTCTGCTGCTGCTTCCGACTTTCCCCCTGCTTCTTTTTCTGGCTTAGCAACAAGCTCTTCTTTCGCAACTTCTTCAGCTGCCGCAGCTTCCGCTTCCACTGCTAATTTATCTACTTCTGCTTGTGCAATAGCAGCTTCTTTTTCTGCTTCTTTTACCGCTTCTATCGCTACTTTTTCTTTCTCTGCGGCAACAGCCTCCCGCGTCTCAGCATCTACACGCGCCTGTTGGCGTGCCGCCATTTCTTTCTCTTGGCGCATTTTGATTAAATCAACAGTCGGTTCAGTGGCTGTTGATTTTTCTTTCTCAGCCGCCAACTCTGCAGGCGTTTTCTTTACAAAAGTCCGTTTTTTCCGCACCACATTAATGCTTTTCCCCGCACGGGCCGCGCCACCGACACTCAATTCGCCTTCCGACTTACGTTTCAACGTCACCTTGCGAGAGCCCGATTGCCCGCTCTTACCATGCCGTTCACGCAAAAAGGTTAGTAAGGTTTGCTTTTGCGCATCCGAAATAACATCTTCAGTGCTACTCACCTTAACGCCCGCCTCATTCAACTGTTCAATCAGTTTTTCCGGCGTGACCCCTATTGTACTGGCCAAATTTTCAACTTTCATTCCACTCATGGCGTATTCCTCCGCTCCCGCTTAATCTTCAGTAAACCACGATTCACGTGCTTTCATAATCAGAGAGCCTGCCAACGCTTCTTCCATTCCATCCACTTCCATTAACTCATCGACGGCTTGTTCCGCTAAATCTTCTTTTGTAACAATGCCTTTACTTGCTAATTTCTGCGCCAATGCAGCAGTAATCCCGTCCATTTCAAGTAAATCTTGAGCAGGCTCAATACTTTCTTCGCTTGCCAATGCCCGCGTTAACAAAATATCACTAGCACGTGAACGTAATTCCACCACCATCTCATCATCAAACTCTTCAATGGCCCGCATTTCTTCTTCTGCCACATAAGCAATTTCTTCTAGGCTAGTAAATCCTTCTTGCACCAAGATCAGGGCCAAATCTTCATCCACATCTAATTGCTCCATAAAAGCAGCAATATGTACACTCGCCTCTGATTCTGCTTTTTCATTCGCATCATCAACCGACATCACATTCAATTCCCAGCCGGTTAAACGACTTGCCAAGCGAATATTCTGGCCGCCTCGACCAATTGCTTGCGATAACGATTCTTCATCAACCGCCACATCCATACTATGTGAATCTTCATCCACGACAATTGACAATACTTCCGCAGGTGCCATCGCATTGACTGCAAACAAGGCAGGATCTTCATCCCACACAATAATATCAATACGCTCGCCACCTAATTCATTCGTCACGACCTGAACACGAGAACCCCGCATACCTACACACGCACCCACTGGATCAATTCGATCTTCTTTCGCTTCCACCGCAATTTTTGCACGTAGGCCAGGGTCACGCGCTGCACCTTTAATTTCAATTAACCCATCCGCAATTTCAGGCACTTCTAATTTAAATAGTTCTACTAAAAGGTTGGAATGGATACGGCTCACCACCAATTGTGGCCCACGATGATCTTCTCGAATTTCTTTCAAATACCCTCGGATACGGTCGCCCGAACGAACCGACTCTCTTGGAATCATTTCTTCGCGCGGAATAAATGCTTCGGCATTGCCACCTAAATCAATCGTCACATTGCCACGCTCAACACGTTTCACAGTGCCTAAAATCATCTCACCAATTTTATCTTCATAGAGCGCAACCACTTGAGCACGTTCTGCTTCACGCACTTTTTGCACAATAATTTGTTTTGCTGTTTGTGCTGCAATCCGACCAAATGCTGCTGATTCCATCGGCTCGCTGATATAATCTCCGCTTTCAATATCAGCTTGCTTTGCCTGTGCATCACTTAAACGAATTTGTAGTTCTGGCTGGAATGCTTCAACTTCTTCGAGATCACCTTCTTCAGGTGTATTACCAAAATCATCGTCTACGACCAGCCATTGGCGAAAAGTCTCATATTCACCACCATCACGGTCAATCGCAACGCGCGCATCCAATTCCATATTATGGTGTTTACGTGTTGCCATCGCCAAAGCCGCTTCAATGGCCTCAAAAATAACCGATTGCTCCACGCCTTTTTCATTCGACATGGCATCAACAACCAATAAAATTTCTCTGCTATCCATTTTGAATACTCTCTAAATAACCATTATAGTGATCATAACTTAAGTCACTAATCTCGCTTTTGTAATCCGATTAAATGGTAATGCATACACTTCACCATCCACTAAAATAAGCACTTCTAATTCTTCAACACCTTGTAACTGGCCCGTAAAATTACGTCTGCCTTCAATGGGCAGTTTTAATGTCACTTTTGCATCATGGCCTGCAAACTGCTCATAATGCTCTATCTTAAATAAAGGCCTATCAAACCCAGGCGACGACACTTCCAAAGTATAAGCCGAACTAATCGGATCTTCCACTTCCAATATCCCGCTCACTTGGTGGCTCACACGCTCACAATCCTCAACAGATATACCTTCCGCCGCATCAATATAAACCCGAACAACGGAATCATTGCCCTTGCTAATATATTCCACACCCACCAGCTCATACCCTAATGAGACAATAGGCGTTTCTATCCACTGTGTTATTTGTTCATTAACTGCCATACGTTAGCCATAAAAAAAGGGCACTTGGCCCATTACAATTCCCAGAAAGACAAAAAGCCCTCGTGGGGCTCTTAACGCTTAATCTGTTGGTAGCGGGGACAGGATTCGAACCTATGACCTTCGGGTTATGAGCCCGACGAGCTACCAGACTGCTCCACCCCGCACCAGATAAGCCGCCATCATACCGATATGAGCTCTATTATGCAAATGATATTTTAATAAAATATATCTAGCTTTTAACTATCGCCACCTTTAAGTTTTCGTGTCAATGTATTACGCCCCCAGCCAAGTAATTTTGCTGCCTCTTGGCGTTTACCGACCGTTTTTTCCAATGCCACTTCCATTAATAATTGTTCTATCTCTGGCACAACGTCTGCCAAAGCGCCTTCTTGCCCAGTTAACGCCTTGGTCGCAACCCATTGCTTAAACCCATGACGCCAATCCCCAGTGCTTATGTTCGTGCCATCAGCGATACCGTTTGGTATCGTGGCCAACTCAATTGGTAAATCCTCTAACTGTACTTGCTGACCTGGTGACATCACTGTAAGCCATCGACAAGTGTTCTCTAGTTGTCGTACATTCCCTGACCAATCAAGTTGAATGAGGTGAGATAACACGGCAGGGGTTAATGTTTTCACTTCCATTTCTAATTCTGTTGCTGCCCGGGCAAGGAAATAGTTCATCAATGCAGGGATATCCTCACGCCGTTCACGTAAGGCAGGAATATGAATACGAATTACATTGAGCCGATGGAATAAATCTTCTCGGAAGATGCCTTTTGCAACCTGCTCTTCTAAATTTTGGTGGGTCGCAGCAATAATACGTACGTTGGCTTTCACAGTGGTATGTCCACCCACCCGAAAAAACTCACCATCAGATAAAACCCGTAATAATCGCGTTTGCAATTCCAGTGGCATATCTCCAATTTCATCAAGAAATAAGCTGCCACCATCGGCCTGCTCAAAACGACCTTTCCGCATCGCATGTGCGCCGGTAAATGCACCGCGCTCATGTCCAAATAATTCCGACTCCATCAATTCTTTGGGAATCGCGGCCATATTCAATGCAATAAACGTCCCGCCACTCCTCGGGCTATGCCGATGCAATGCTTTAGCGACTAATTCTTTCCCTGTCCCTGATTCACCATTGATCAACACCGTAATATTAGATCGCGCTAACCGACCAATAGCACGAAAGACTTCTTGCATCGCAGGCGCTTCCCCAATAATATCGCTATCTGCACCAATCCGTGCATCTATTTCTGTGCCACCATCTTGTTGCCGTTGTGCGGCACGTTGCACTAATTCAACCGCATCATCCACATCAAAGGGCTTAGGCAAATATTCAAAGGCCCCCCCTTCGTAGGCGGATACGGCGCTATCTAAATCAGAATACGCCGTCATAATGATAACGGGAAGATTAGGATGTTGCGCCGTAATATTATCTAGCAGTTGCAAGCCACTCATACCCGGCATTCGGATATCAGTTAACAAAACATCTGGCAACCCTTGTTTTAGTTCTTGAAGAATGTTCTCTGCATTTTCGAATACACGAACCGCTAAATCAGCCTCTTCCATTGCTTTTTGCAGTACCCACCGAATAGATTTATCATCATCCACGATCCATACATTTGTTTTACTCACCACTGACATGCTCCAAAGGGAAAAAGAGTGAGAACGTCGTTTTACCTGGCCGACTCACATATTCAATTGCGCCATGATTGCGCTGCGCTAAATTCTGCGCTAAATATAACCCTAGCCCTGTGCCTTCCGAACGGCTAGTGACTAAGGGATAAAAAATAGTATCTTGCAAGTTTTTAGGAATGCCCGGCCCGTTATCTTCTATTTCAATGCATACCACGAGACGATGTCGTTGCTGACCAATGGTAAAGTTACGACGTACGCGCGTTCTTAAAACAATTTCTCCTATACCATTTAACGCCTGCACAGCATTGCGAGCAATATTCAATATAATTTGCAGTAACTGATCAAAGTTCGCATATAAGTCAGGCACACTTGGATCATAATCACCCACCAGTTTTAGCCGTGTATCACATTCAATCTCAACCAACTGCCGAACACGCTGTAGCACCTCATGGATATTAAAATGCGTGTTTTCTGCTAATTGATGCGGTCCTAACATTCTTGCCATCAGATTTTGTAATCTATCTGCCTCATCAATAATAATGTTGGTATATTCCTTCAATTCGGCTGAGTCTAGTTGTTTTTCAAGTAATTGTGCGGCGCCACGCAAACCACCCAGCGGATTCTTAATTTCATGGGCTAAGCCGCGCATCACTTGCTGCTGCATTTGTAATTGCTCATCCCGACTGACACGATATTGAAAATCCCCCCGAATAATTTCTAATAAAAGCCGTGCTTCATCCTGCTCTTGTGGCAATAAAGTAATTGCGACCTCAACTTGTATCTCTCCTCGACTAGGGACATATAAGCTAATTTCATGCTCGATACGTGATGCCTGTGTTTCCAAAACGAGTTGCAAGCTCGTCAATAATTTTTCTGCACCCGGTAATAAACTTTGCAAGGAAATACGTTCTGCCTGGCGTAAACTCGCACCAAACAATTCTTCAGCTGCTGCATTCAAATAAACCACACGAAGGCTCGTATCTAATACCGCAACTACCGTCGTCAAATTTTCAATTAAATGCGTGTTTTCTGATGTCATAACAGCCTTTTATTATTTCTATAGATGTAAGTAAGCAAGTATCGCACCAGTTGGCGTAAACCGCATGCGAACAAAGGAATTACGCTAAACAATAACAAGAAATAGACAAACAATGAAATGATTGCACCAATTTAGGGCGGTAAATGGCAGGGGGGGGTCTTTTGTGGAATTTTATTATGGCGTAAAAAAATAGCAGTTACTTGTTTGCATTTGATGCGAGCTATTAGCCATGCCTAGCGGATTTCGCTAAGATTAAATAATCTACGATTATCAGTTGTTTTTATGTTGCACTGAATAACGTTTCAAATGAAATACACTACTGGTGCTCGCCAACACTTGTTCATCGGGGCTCACTAGTTCTACACGTAAATTATGCGTGCCACGATCAATGTTTTGCATCGTGAAAAAAAGCCCGCTTTGTTTATCTAAACTCGCCACACCATCAAGATAAACAAGGAACATATCCCCTTTCTCGGGATCTAATTTCGGTGTTACTTTAAGCATAATAGAAACATTACCTGCATTATCTCTGAGCGATTCATCATTTTCAGGCGTCAAGATTTTAATCTTATAATTGATTTTTTCTGACTTCTCGTCTTCCTCTGGTGGTTCTGCATCCGAGATGGCTTTAGTATCTGATATAGATGGCGCGACATCAATTTCTATCTCTTCTGCACCAGGCTGCGGTTTATCTGAATAACTAATTTTGCCAGCCGAATCCACCCAACGGTAAACCTCCGCATAAGATTGCGAGCCGAAGAGAAAGACAGCCATTAATATAATTAAAAAACAACGCATTACCGAAGCATAATCTTTAGAGTCATAAACTGCAAGCTTTTCCCTAATAAGCATCACGCTTTAACCCGAATGGTAATAATAACTTCTCCATCGATTTCTTCACTTTTAATGATTTCATGGCCATTTATTCTCGCCCATGCGGGGATGTCATGAAGCGCACCTGGATCAGTGCAGGTCACCGCCAGTGTATCCCCGATTTCTAAGGTTTTTACTTTGTTCTGCGCCTTGATAACGGGCATCGGACATAATAATCGCCGGGCATCTAATTCATGTGCACTCATACATGCCAATCCACTGGCATCGCATCCACCCGCATCGGTTGCACCCAAATTTTATTTGGTTCTGCTTTAGGCGGGGTAATTGCGATTTCAACTTTATCCGCATCTCTACCTTGACCATAGCGCGCTACGATAGCTGCAGCGACCGGAATATCCGCCGCATTCATCTGCCCATCCACTAAGGCTAATGGGCCATTGTGGCTAACTGATTCAATTGTTGTATATTGGTTTTTATAGCCCGTTAAAAACTGCCCTTCACCTGCATCACGCGATACGATTAACTTAAACTCAGGCTTAGGCCGAATATGCCGCCCGACTTTGAGCAACATAATATCGTCTAACTCATATTCTCGGCTGCCACGTGCATCCCACAAATCGACCAATTTATCTGAATAGCTCTTATCCGTTAAGAAGCAACAGCCACCAGCAGGGCTCGCATAGTCTTCAAACCCATACTCAGCCGCCAAGGCCATTTGAGGCTTGCGGGAACGGCCACTAAACCCGAATAAACGTTCACGATCGACCCAACCTTCTCGTTCTGGTTTAGTTGGCGCTAGATTTTTAGCACATAGCGGCCGCAACAATAAGTCGTCAGCACCTGACTCCGCAGCGACAATCGGCATCACCTCTTTACGTTGCGACATCGGTCGCTGACCCATCACTTCACCCGTGATAATAAAATCAAAGCCATCTTTGCGGTTTTCATGGATCCATTCCACCGCCTTGCTGACCATAAAGGTTTTGCAATCCAAGCAAGGATTCATATTCTGCCCATAACCATGTTTAGGATTCAGCAAGACATCTTTATATTCTTCAATAATATCCACAATATGCAGCTTAATGCCCAGCTGCTCAGCTGACCATAGGGCATTATTACGTTTTTCTTTGTCTTTATCCTTATTACGAATCGCATGGGTATGCCCTTCTACACAAAAACCCGTGTAAAAATTAATGCCTTCCACTTCAATACCTTGTTCCTGCAGCACACGCACCGCTAGCAAGGAATCTAAGCCGCCTGAGATCAACGCAATCGCTTTATGTTTCTGTGTTGCCATACTTATTTTTTAACCTTCTTCCTTAATGCTGCCTCATAGGCTTTATTCGCCCATATATTCATTTCATCTGCATCCTCTAATGCTGCTTCGGGCGCTTGATAATAAGACATTTTAAACGGTTTCCCTTGCTTACTGTAGGTAAAAGCTTCAAGACCTTCAGAAATAAAATCGTTTTCGCTCCCTTTATCCACTTTTAAATACAACTCGCGGTCAGCAATTAAGCCAAACATCAAACCATCAAGAAAAACACCATGCCCACCAAACATACCCTTCACCGTCACAGGGCCCACCGATTGCATTAGCTCGACAACATATTCAGCAAATTCTTTATCTGCTTTTGATGTCGGCATTACGCCGTTCCGCCAACGGTCAACGCATCTACCTTAAGTGTTGGTTGCCCGACACCAACAGGCACGCTCTGCCCATCTTTACCACACACACCGACACCCGTATCCAAGGCTAAGTCATTCCCCACCATACTGATCCGACTCATGACCTCTGGGCCATTTCCAATCAGTGTCGCGCCTTTAACAGGATAAGTCACTTTGCCTTTTTCAATCATATACACTTCGCTGGTCGAAAAAACGAATTTCCCAGAAGTAATATCCACCTGTCCGCCGCCAAAATTAACCGCATAAAGACCTTTATCAACCGAAGCAATAATATCTTCTGGAAACGATTCACCTGGCAACATATAGGTATTCGTCATTCTCGGCATGGGCAAGTGTGCATAGGATTCTCGACGGCCATTCCCGGTACTTTTCGACCCCATTAACCGCGCATTATGTTTATCTTGCATATAGCCTTTTAAGATGCCCTTTTCAATTAACACGGTATTTTCCGTCAACACCCCTTCATCATCCACATTCAATGACCCACGCCTATCCGCCAGAGTACCATCATCAACTACAGTACATAATGTCGACGCCACTTGTTCCCCAATCCGGCCTGAAAAGGCAGAGCTCTCACGCCGATTAAAATCGCCTTCCAAACCATGCCCTACTGCCTCATGCAATAATACTCCTGGCCAACCAGAAGCCAATACAACAGGCATTGTTCCTGCAGGGGCTGCCACCGCCTCTAAATTGACAAGTGCTTGCCGCACCGCTTCTTTTGCATACTCTTCTGCTAAGTCACCCTGCTGGAAATAGCCATAATCTAGTCGCCGACCACCACCAGCGCTCCCGCGCTCACGTCGCCCATTTTGTTCGACAATCACGCTTACATTCATCCGTACTAAGGGCCGAATATCCGCTGCAAAGGTACCATCACTTGCCGTCACTAATACCGTATCTACCCCACCAGACAAGCTGACATTAACTTGTGTTACCCGTGGATCAGCCGCGCGTGCAGCAGCATCTGCTTGCCGTAACAAAGCCAATTTTTCATCAACCGTTAATGTTGCCAAGGGATCATCACAGCCATAATAAGTCGGCGTGGATACACGCTGCCAAGCCTGTACCTTTTTTGTATCACCTTGCCGGGTTATCGCACGCGCTGCTTTGGCGGCGGCTTGCAAGGCAGGTAAGGTGAGTTCATCTGAATAGGCAAAGCCTGTTTTCTCACCACTGCATGCCCGCACACCAACACCTTGCT
Source organism: uncultured Piscirickettsiaceae bacterium (assembly GCA_964598235.1). Classification (GTDB taxonomy): domain Bacteria; phylum Pseudomonadota; class Gammaproteobacteria; order Nitrosococcales; family Methylophagaceae; genus UBA652. The sequence continues at coordinate 44,856 of CAZRAY010000003.1, read as the reverse complement.
CAATGTGATAGCTGCCATCCTTAACAATACCATCCTCTAATGACCAGCTTTCTTGCCGTGCTTGTTGAAAATACAGATCGGCATAATCGACCCCTGCTGTCATCGTCATCGCTAGGCCATCGGATAACGAGCTTTCCGTTAAGCCTGCTGGTAATAATAACTGGGTTGATACTTGCTCTAGAACAGATGCCATTTGTTATTGATTTCCTATTGTATGTTGTATTTCACGGGTTCTTTCTGCTTGTTCATTCACTTTTTGTTCTGAAAACTCAGGTTTATCCCATGTCCCTGTCAGCTGATATTGATAACTGATGAGATTAATAATGTTGCCACCAAAAAGCTTATTCACTGCTTTATCTGCCAATAATACGGCGGTTCCCACACCTAGTCCAATTGCGCCCCCTGCAGCAGCCCCTGCAAGCGGCAAGCTTGAAGATAAATTGGGCGTCACCGTAATCTGTTGATCATAATCTTTAGCAACCAGACCTATACGGCCCATAATTTCAACATCCGCTGTCGGGCCTCGCATTCTAGAGTTTTCAGAGATGGCATTACCTCCCGCAACCTTGAATCGGCCTTTTATCGAATCAAAACTAAAGCCTTTGCCAAATAAATCACTGAAATCAAGCGATAAACGACGTGGCAACGCGGTAAAACTCAGCAATCCAAACACGCGCCCAGCCGCACCGGGTTCCACTTCTAACAAGTGACCTTGTTCAACATCAATCGACATTTTCCCTTTAATATTCTCACGCGAGAATGACACGGGGCTACCTGGCCACGATAAATCTAAACTCACATCTACTGCATCGGTTCGCACAGCGGGTTGAAACCCAAAATGCGTTAACAGCGCTTCGCCATCATTACTCTCCCCATTTACCAGGAAAGTGGTGCGATCATCTGTCGCGCCCTGCTCCCATCTCCCAGAAGCCAACACATCATGTGCGGGTCCCTGCAAAGAAATTGAATCTAATACCCAGGCGGTAGGTTCACGATGTGATATTAAATCCACCGCCCCTAAATCTAAACCGTCTAGCGTAAAACTATCGCAATGCAATTGTATGGGCGGCCACAGCTCTTCTGTCTGAATCGGTGCCGCTGCTGACACTTTCGTTTCTGGTAATGTTAAATGTAAATACTTTAAGTTCGCTTCTAATGGCTGATTAGCCACCCCCGCTAGCGGCCAATGTATTTTCCCAGCCACTTCTTCGCTCGATAACTGAATTACCCATACTTTTGAAGCCTTATGGGTTGACAGCGATAAATCATGCAAGGCATGACCCGCCAAGCTTAACCGATCAAATTGTATGGCAATATCATCAACTGCAAGTTCTTTACCGCTATCTGGCCGCTGTTCTAACCACGCCTGCCAAGGCGTTAATGCTAATTCTGGCCACTTCCCACGTACGCGCCAGCCATTTTCAGGTAATACAGCAGTGCTATTCCCTAACCGTAATTCACCGTGCCAATCCGCCTGGTTTTTTTGGGCTGCCAGCGTAATAATATCGCCATAATGGCCTGTATAGCCCTGCCCACCCGCTTGCAACCACGTTATCTGCGTTTGGAAATCTTTTTTCTCTGCCTTCATTTTGCCTAACGGTGCTGGCATATCAATAGCCACACCTTCCAAATCGGAGCGAATGGTGCTGCTAATTTCAAACTCTCCCGCAGCCACCTCCTGAATCGCAACTTGAACTTCATAACGCGCTTCACCCGTGATGAACGCTGGTAAAGACTGTCCTAATACTTCAGCCACTTTAGCTGCCGCTAATCGCCCCTTGGCGTCCACTGTCGTAATCGTTTGACCTGACGCCACTTTGGTTGCCACATCAACCTGCACTGGCATCCCCAAAAGCTTACCTTGCAAAGCATTAGCTGTTAGCCCTGAATTTGTAAATATAAGTTGGCCATTAATATCGGTCAGCGGCACATCAAATAAATCACGTCGAAGCAATGTGCTCTGCGAAAAGCGTGCTGTTCCCGTCACCTGTGTATTAATTGCATCCGCCACAGGGATTTCTAAGCCTAAGTCGATAGATGTATTACCCGACGACACAACACCAGCAACATACGCACCAAACTTTGTTCTCAATGGGCTTGTTTGCAAAAACTCAAATGCCTGTGCAGTTTGGCCATGCATCGTGCCGTTTAGCGTTAACGTCGCTTTTCGGTTTGTTAAATTGGTAATTTTTGTTGTCACCTTAGAAATCGCAAAACCGCCAATCTCTCCTGCTTGGCTATCCACTGTCAGCGTGTTATTTTTGATATGCACTTTACCTTTCAGCTTAATCAAATCAGGCCATTCTGGTGCATAATGCAAATGCACATTTTCTGCATTTAACTTAATATCAAATACACCTTCCTGCGTAGATTTATCATATGGAAAATCAGCCACCGCACCTTGCCAAACTAACTTCCCTGATTGCACCTTCCCTGCCACAAAAGCATCTTTCGCCCAATCATAAAATTCTGGTGCCAACTTGCTGGCATCGACATAATTCTGCCATTTAGCCACATTGATATTTCGCATATCAACTTCAATATCATTTGTAATATTGCCACCATTTTGTGTTATATCCCCCGTCGCGTCCAATTCGAAATCTGCATTCTTAATCTGCAAGTTATCGCTATACCAACGCATTCCATTGTCCGAATTTTCCCACTGCACATCACCCAAAAGACTATTAATCAAAATAGGTTTAATCGACGAGGTTGGTGTTATTGTTAATTGCTGGCTGTTTAACTGTAACTTACCGCTATTACTGCTGGTGTTCAATTGTGCCGTCAACCCTTTTATCCCGGGTGTTTTTTGCCAGGGCAGAATAGAAATATTCACCATATTCATCTCTAGGTTTTTCAGTCCCTGCTCTGGGTGATATTGGATAGCAAAGTCACGCACTTCACCCGTCGGTTTTTGCATGGTCAATTGCTGCTGCATCGAATCCGTTAATAAGCTATCGCTCAATAATACTATTTCTGCCAATTCATTTAGCTGAAGTTTATCCACTGAAACAGTCTGCACGCCATCCAGCGTGCGCTCAACATGCCAGCGTGAGCTTGGTTCCAGCGCATCCCCTATCTGTATATCACTAATTAATCCCCAATTTCTATCCACCTCTTCTTGCCAAGCCAATTGACTCGCTATCGATCCGATCGCAATAGCTTGTGTTCCTTGTTTTGTTGCTGAGGCTAAAACGACATCAGACAGTATCACCTCACCTTTCGCCTCATTCGGCTGCCAGCCTTCTGCGGTGCCTGATAATCGTATATCCGCCTTACCCTGTGTTAATAGAATGCCTTGCAACACCACATCTTGTAATAAAACAGCATTGATATTATTAGCAACAAACTCCCATGTTGCGTTGGGTGCGTTATTTTTATTAAAACGTCCATGAAAGCCAATGGCATGCCCCAATTCCCTCGGTAACGTTAATTCAGTTTGCCAAATCCAATCAGCAACCACATGCTTCAATACCCCTGACTTCAAAATATAATCACCAGACAAATAAGGCTGCACCTTATCTTCATAATCTAGCGAAATATCACTCAGACTTATTTTTTGCAATGCAGAAAGCCACGCCAAATCTAGAGACGTATCTGATTCGCCAGCCCGCCATTCCTTGCCAATCATAGAGAATGTATATTCTGTATTACGCGTTACGGGCAAACGAACACCTGCCACGCTCACCTTACTGAATATCGCCGTTCTTTGTTTTATACTTTCATACAAGTCAAAACCAAGCTGTGCTTCTGCGATGTGCACTTCCTCTGTTTCAGCTGGGTGAACAACGACATCTTGCACCCGCACCCTCGGGACAAGCCCTGCCCACGCAATATCAATCTCGGAAACCTCAACCGGATAGCCAATATAATCGGTTAGCCAGCCCGACACCTCATCTTGCCGTTCACTAATTTCAGTCGACACAAAATAGACCGTACCGACAATAATCGCCAAAACGACAGCCAACACCTCAAACAAGCGCACCACTTGTTTGCTGCCCGCATGTAATAAGCCCTTTAGCATGGGGTAACCTTACATAAGGACAACATTAAACTGCTCCCTACCATACTGCGTTTCCGGCTGAAATTTAATCTGCTTACCAATAAACTGCTCCAACTCAGCAATTTCAGTTGAATCTTTATCCTGCAATTTATCAATCACATCGATGGAAGCCAACACCAAAAGCTGTGTTGTTTCATATTGTCGCGCCACCCGCATAATCTCACGAAATATCTCGTAACATAGCGTCTCAACAGTTTTAACTTCACCTTTGCCGTCGCAACTCGGGCAAGGCTCACATAACGTATGGCCCAAACTCTCCCGCACACGGCGACGCGTCATCTCCACTAATCCCAATTCAGACACGTCACAAATATGATGCCGCGCCCGATCCGATGCCATTGCAGATGCCAATGCCCGCCACACCTGATCTCGATGGCCTTCCTCTGCCATATCAATAAAATCAAGAATAATAATGCCACCTAGGTTACGTAAGCGTAATTGTCGTGCAATCGCATCTGCCGCCTCTAAATTTGTTTTAAAAATCGTTTCTTCTAAGGTAGACACGCCCACAAAGCCGCCCGTATTCACATCAACCGTCGTCATCGCTTCCGTCTGATCAAAGATCAAATAACCACCAGACTTAAGGGATACACTGCGGTTTAACGCATGATTAATCTCATCTTCCACCCCAAATAAATCAAAAATAGGCTGTTTACCGGTGTAATGTGATAACAGTGAGGCTTGAGCGGGCATAAATCCCGTTGCAAAATCCACTGCCGTATCATAGGTTTCTTTCGAATCGAACCGAATCCGGTCCACATCAGGCCCAATCAAATCCCGCATTACCCGCATTGCCAATGGCAAATCTTGATGCAATACCGAACCTGGTTTTAATGTCCGTTTTCGTTCTTGTAATTGCGCCCAGAGCTGGTGCAAAAATTGTAAATCTGATGCCAACTCGGCTTGTGATACGCCTTCTGCTACCGTGCGAATGATATAGCCATTATTATGCTCGGTATCCTTAATCAACGCCGCCACATCGCTAATCAACCGTTCGCGTTCTTTTTCCTCACCGATCTTCAACGACACCCCAATGCCTTGTGTATTGGGTAAATACACTAAATAACGTGATGAAACAGATAGCTGCGTGGTTAATCGCGCGCCTTTTGTGCCCATCGGATCTTTAATCACCTGTACCAAAATCTGCTGCCCAGGCCGCAATAAAGTCTTAATCGAAGGCGCTTCTGTTGTGGTTTCTAGATCACCTGTTTGTTCCTGTGGGATAAAAATATCAGACACATGCAAAAAAGCCGCCCGCTCCAAACCAATATCCACAAACGCGGCTTCCATGCCTGGCAGCACGCGGTTTACCTTGCCCTTATAAATATTGCCCACCATCCCGAGGCAAGCATTGCGCTCAATATACACCTCTTGCAACACCCCATCTTCCACTACCGCGGCGCGGGTTTCACTCGGTGTAATATTAACTAAGATCTCACTACTCATGCGTGTTTCACTGCCTGCTCTAATGCCTGATTTAATAATTGGCCCGTCTCTAATAATGGCAATCCCATTACAGCAGAATAACTCCCCTTTAATTCACTAATAAACAATGCCCCCAGTCCCTGCACTGCATAACTTCCTGCTTTATCGATCCCTTCACCGGTCGCCACATACCAATCAATATCGGTATCCGATAGTGCGCGAAAAGTCACCTCGCTCGTGCACAATTCACAATCTACACCTTGCGCAGTCACCAACGCCACCGCCGTCATCACCTCATGTGTCCGCCCCGATATGTGTTTCAACATCATCCGCGCTACATTCTCATCAGCAGGCTTGCCCAACACAATGTCGCCCAATACCACCGACGTATCTGCACCTAATACTGGCTTTTTATTCTCGCGCAGACTATCCCAACCCGCCTGCGCCTTCGCAATCGCCACGCGTTGCACATACTCTATCGGCGATTCATTCACTAAACGTGTTTCATCTACGTCCACCGATAGCACACTAAAATTGACCCCAATTTGAGTCAGTAGTTCGGCGCGACGTGGCGAGCCAGAGGCTAAATAGATTTCGGGGAAGTTCATGCCCAGCTAACACCGCAAGGTAATTCATACCCACTAAACTCAATATGCACAACTCTTCTATGCTGAGGCGTAACAGCCTTACTTGATGCATGTAATAAATGCGGTCTCATCACAACCGTATCGCCCGCATCAACAATACATAAAAGTACATCTTCTTTTGCAACTATTTCATCTACCTGCTTTTGTTTTAAAATTCCTGCCTGATGAGATTGGGAAATAACGTTAAGGCAGCCATTGTTCTCATCTGCTGAATCAAGATGTATTCTAAATGTAACCATTTGGTTCAACACCTCAAGAGGCGGTTGAACATGATGTATATCGTCCTTAATTGTCCATGGTTCCCAACCTTCTTTCTCAAATTTTTTATTCAGAGAAATCGTTTTATCTTGATGCCATGCTACCAGCCAATTCTTTTCTGGTGTTTTATCAAAGAAAATAACCCTGACGACACTTGGTGCCTTGCCTAAAATACTATGTGCATATGCTTGCACCAATTCAGAGTCCATCAATTCAAGGATGGACGGAAATTTCTTTTCTGCATTTCTAACGCCATATTTTGGCATCTCTTCACTTGCAGAGCCCACTTCCGAAATAATAGCTTCAATAGCTTGTTCAGAAATCAATCCTGATTTTATTTCTATACCATGTTCAAAAATATTTAAATTCAACATGCTTTTTTAAGCGCGATGATAAGGATGATTCTGCGTCACTGTCCAAGCGCGATATAGTTGCTCAGCCAACACAACACGCACCAAAGGATGCGGCAAGGTTAATGCAGATAACGACCATTTCTGATCCGCCCGTTGCAAACATTCGTCTGCCAGCCCATCAGGCCCACCAACCACTAGCGACACATCTCGGCCATCGGCCTGCCAATTTTCAAGCTGTTGCGCCAAATCTTCCGTACACCAAGACTTCCCCTTCACATCCAACACCACCACATGATGATTATTTGGAATAGCGGTCATGATTCGCGCGCCCTCTTCTCGCATCCATTGCGAAGGTGCGCCACTTTTACCGCGTTTGGCGGGTGGAATTTCATGTAATTGTAATGAACAATCTCGCGGTAAACGCTTGGCATATTCCTCATAGCCTGCCGTTACCCACGCTGGCATTTTAGTGCCGACTGCCAGCAGATTAAGCTTCATTATTTAGCTGCGTTCTCTCTTTCTTTAGCAGGCACGCTCCATAGTTTTTCTAAACTATATTCCTCGCGCACATTTGGCAGCATGATATGCACAATCACATCCACCAAATCCACCAGCGCCCACTCGCCCACAGTTTCGCCTTCAGAGCCTAATGGCATCACATCAGCCGATTTCGCTGCCTGAATTACCGAATTCGCCAACGCCTTCACCTGCCGCGTTGATTTACCGCTCGCGATAATCATAAAATCTGTTACATCCGTCATCTCGCGCACGTCCAACACCTGAATGTCTTCCGCCTTAATATCTTCCAGCGCGTCAATCACCAATAACTTCAAATCTTCAATTTGCATGTACTACTCCAATATAACTAATAGACTATTTTACCTCATGCACTCAAAGCCTTATGATTTTTTTGCATCCCTCCCAATGTATGATAGATTGCTTATTCCATACTTTCATAATTATTGGGAAAATAATCATGCTTAAACGAACAGCACTCACTGGTTTTATTATTTTTATTGTCTGGTCACTGATCGATTTTGCTGTCCACAGCAACCTACTACAAGCCACCTATGAAGCCACTGCCGATCTCTGGCGCCCCTTTGAAGAAATGAATATCCTCTTCATGTATCTCACCAGCTTAATTTTCAGCATTACTATTGCTGCGCTATACGCCTACTTCGTTTCGCCTAAATCGCTCTCTACCGGGATTAAGTTTGGGCTTGTTTTGGGATTTGGCTTTGCTGTGATATCTGCATTTGGCTCTTATGTATATATGCCTATTCCACTCAGCCTAGCCGTAAGCTGGTTTTTTACTAGCTGGCTCGAGGTTACCATTGCGGGTGCTATTGCAGGCTTTATACTAAAACCAACATAAGTTTTATCCTGAACCAACACGTGGCGTTAACTTAAAATACCACCAGATTGTAAAACACATCACTTGACAACCTACTGGAAGGTAGGTTAATATTTCAGCATGGAAATGAAAGACAAAATATTAGATAGCGCCCAGAAGCTCGTTCAACAACGCGGTTTTAATGGCTTCAGCTATGCCGATGTCGCGCGAGAAGTCGGCATTCGAAAAGCCAGCTTACACCATCATTTCCCCGCTAAAACCGATCTCGGCCAAGCGCTGATTACCCGCTACACGGCGAGATTAAAAGCCGCGCTGCTCAATATTGCGAGCACAACAAAAACGCCCGAACAAAAATTAGAAGCCTATATCGATATTTATCGTGGTGTGCTTGATATTAAGCGCATGTGTCTCGGCGGTATGCTCGCCTCAGAAGCACACACACTTGATCCTGTTATCTTGCCCAATCTGGAATATTTCTTCACCGTAAACACCGAGTGGCTAACTGCCCTGCTTTCCGAAGGAGAGTCAAAACAAGTATTCAATTTAAACAATGGCGCAGCGGCGCAAGCAAAGTTACTCTTATCGTCATTGCAGGGTGCATTACTTATCGCACGCGCAACAAATGATGTTGAATCCTTTGAACAAACCACATCCTCTTTGATTTTAAATTTAATGGGGAAGCGCTAACCTCTTTTTTTAGCGCACAATACCTACCTATTAGTAGGTAAAGGAATAAAAATGTCAAACTATAAAGTGCAACATGGCGCCAACTACACATCCGTCGAAAGTGGTCGCCGTTCAGAGTGGCCAGAACCTATCGTTGAACTACCAGGTTTAACAATTCCCGGTAAGCAATTTTTAAAAGACTTAGCGGGTTTTACAAGCTGTGAAATATCAATTAACGCAATGGCGCCAGGCGCCGATATGCCAATTTATCATCGACACGAGCAAAATGAGGAGGTCTATATCTTCATTCAAGGGGAGGGTCAGATGCAAGTAGATGGCGAAGTGATTAATGTCCAAGAAGGTACGATTGTCCGTATTGCGCCAAATGGCGAAAGAACTTGGCACAATCATTCAAATGCACCCTTGCTCTATATTATTATTCAAGCCCGTGAAAATTCACTCGTTCAATATGGTATTGGGGATGCCGCTATTCCAGATAAAGCCGTAACATGGCCTAGTTAATACCATTCTCCCCTCTCCGTGAATTTTGCGGGGAGGGCTTTCCTTAATAAAACTCTTACTGGTTCCTTATATATTCACAATCACTTATAATCCATAGCATTCCCAACATCTTAATGGACCACGCATCACCATGGAAAACTTCACTCCTTTCACCAGTTTCCTCGGCGGCACATTCATCGGGCTCAGCGCCGCCATTATGCTGTTATTTACCGGTCGAATCACCGGCATCTCTGGCATGATTGCTGGTGTTATCAATGCAGGAGCCTTTGAAAAGTATTGGCGCTTTGCCTTCCTAGCCGGCATTGTTATCGGTGCGATGCTATTCCATCGTTGGGAACATTATGTGTCCACTCCCGATAGCGGCCTCCCTCTTATTCCACTGATTATCGGCGGCCTACTCGTTGGCTTCGGCACCCGTATGGGCAATGGCTGCACCAGTGGCCATGGTATTTGCGGTATCGCACGCCTCTCCAAGCGTTCTATCGTCGCCACCCTTGTCTTTATGGGTTCAGGCGCCATTGCCGCCACCTTTATCCGCCCACTCTTAGGAGTGGTAACATGAAGACTATATTAATCGCTTTATTAAGCGGCACACTCTTCGGTGTCGGCCTAGATTTATCAGAAATGACCGATCCACAAAAAGTGATTCACTTCTTAACCCTAAATTCAACTTGGGATCCCAGCCTCGCCTTCGTAATGGGCGGCGCGCTCTGCGTGGCTGCGCTCGCTTTTTACTTCATCCCCAAACGTGCCAAACCGTTCTTTGATGATGTATTTCATTTGCCCACTAACATCCAATTAGATAAACCATTAATCATTGGCGCTATCGTCTTCGGCCTCGGCTGGGGCATAACGGGTTATTGCCCAGGTCCGGTTATCGCCAACCTAAGCTTTGGGGTTAACGTGGCTGAACCCTTTATTGTATTGGGCGCTATCCTAGCGGGTTTATTTCTGCATATGATATTTTTTGAAAAACGTTCTTAAGCTTTAAATTCTTCAGACTAGGAATATAGAATGTTTAAAAATACATTAACGGTTCTATTATTATTTTTAAGCGCAAACGTATTTGCATCAGAACATGAAACGTCTTACGACAAATACTTGATCACAACGGTGGGAGATTTCATTCGAGCCTGTGAACCCATCATTAATCCAAACACGCTAGAAAATGATGATTTCTACCATTCTTTATCCTGCCTTTCTTACACATCCGGCGTTATATCGGGCTATACCAGTACCCTTTCCTTGAATGCCGAATATAAGCTTGCTGATGAAATGGGCGTTTCTCGTTCAGAAATAACATCTCAAATGGAATCTAATCCAGCATTACATAAAAAGCTTGGAGTGTATACTGTTGCTAGCCGCTTCCTTTGTTTTAATAAAAAGGTGGGCCTCGTTGACATTATTAAGCATACCGTCAAAAACCTTAAGGATAAAAACACCGACCTTAATCATTCAGTGCATTATGCCATCCTAAATGAAATAGAAAAGTTACTCCCCTGCCCTAAGAATTAAGTCCTTCTTCTTCATAATCAGCACTTTCATTATCGCCTTCTTCCTCACCTTCCCAACTATATTGCTTCACTGGCGGCTTTGGATCCCGATTGCGATATATCACGGCGCAAATCAAACCCATTAAAGCCCCAAACAAATGATATTCAAAAGAGATATGTTCCTCTCGCGGCAAAATACTTAATAGCATGCCGCCATATAGGAAGAACACGATCATCGCAATCGCCATCGCGGATTTATCACGTCGAAATACACCAATAAAAAACAAGAAAAACATCATGCCATGCGTTAAGCCACTGGCGCCAAAATGGGTGGTCGCTTCGCGCGCAAATAACCACACGCCAAGCCCCGACCCAATATAAATGATAGCTAAGGCTGGCTTAGCTGACTTCGGATATTCATAAAATAATGCGGTGGCTAAAACAAAGACAGGTAAAGTATTGGCAAAAAGATGTTCAAATGAACCATGAATCAATGGCGCTAAAGCAATCCCGACTAAGCCAGCCCATTCTCGCGGCTTCACGCCATAGGATCTAAAATCCCAATCAAACAGCATCTCAGCACCCTTGATTAGCCATAATATGGCTATCGCGAGTGTGATTTTAATCGCCGTCTGTTTTAAACTCGATTTTTGCATTATTGCCTTGCTAATAAAGCTGTTTTAATCGCGTTACAAGCTGCCATCACCACTGAACGTGGCGCAGCGATATTTATCCGCATAAAACCACTTCCCACCTCGCCAAAACTCATACCAGGATTCATTCCGACTTTGGCCTCGTGAATAAAAAAGGCCTTTAATGCCGCATCATCCAACCCCATTTCGCGGCAATCTAGCCACAATAAGTAGGTGCCTTCGGGTTGAATTAATTGAATTTCTGGTAATGCATCTTCAACAAACATTACTACCTGTCGCCGTGTTTCATCGAGATACGCCATGAGTTCATCCAACCATGCTGCGCCCCCTTGATACGCCGCCTCAAACGCCGTTACGCTGAACGGGTTACTCGCACTCACATGCCAGCCATCCAATACTTTTTTAATCGCTTGCCAATGTGTACGGTTCGTCGTCACTAAACTCGACAAGCCTAAGCCTGGGATATTAAAGGTTTTGCTTGGTGAGACAGCCGTAATAATCGCCACATCGTCCGCCAGCGTTGCCAATGGAATATGTTGATAATCCGGATAAATTAAGTCCGCATGAATTTCATCGGAAATAATCGTAATATCATACCGACGGGCAATCTCTAAAAGATCTTCTAATTCTGATCGTTGCCACACCCTGCCCACAGGGTTATGCGGTGAACATAATAGCAATAGCTTGGCGCCAGATGCAGCAGCACATTGCTCAAGGTGGTCAAAATCTATCTGGTAACCCCCTGCTACTAATTTAAGCGGGTTTTCGACCAATGTACGCCCTGTTTCAGTGACCGCTGAGAAAAAGGGTGGATAGATCGGCGGTTGCACGATAATTTTATCGCCTGGCTTAGAGAGCGCTTCAATCGTGGCATGCATCGACGGCACCACACCCGGACACATTAAAATTGATTTTCGATCAATTTTCCAATCATGCCGCTGCTCAAACCAATTCTGCATGGCCGTAAACAAGCTATCGGGAAAGAGCGTGTAGCCATAAAGTGGATGCGCGGCACGTTGGTTCAATGCATTAGATACAACCGGCGCCGTTGCAAAATCCATATCAGCCACCCAAAGCGGCACCACATCTTCCGTTCCAAAATAGGCCTTGCGGGCATCATATTTGAGGCTGGCTGAACCCGCTCGTTCTATTATTTGGTCAAAGTCTGTTGCCATACTATTTCTTCAATCCTATTTCTTTTGCCAAATCGTTGTTTCAGATAAGGTATGTTGGAATTTTCGAGCTGTTTCCCTGATCACAAAAGGCACCAAAACAGGCCCTTTCACTAACTCAAAGTGGGGTGATAATAATGCTTTCAGCCCTTCCAAAGTGGTGACGTTTTCACCATCTTTTTTCAAGCCGCCCACCCACTTATCTTTATCGGTATGTTCTGTTAGCCACGTATAGGGCGAGGCTATCAGCAATAAGCCACCCTGATTAAGTCGCTGATGAATCGTCGAGAGAAATAAAGCAGGATCATAGAGTCTATCAATTAAATTCGCGGCCAGCACTAAATCGTATCCCGTAAAATGGGCTTTAAGATTACATGCGTCTCCCTGTAAGAATTCAACTTTATCTGCAATATCGGCCAAGCCCAGATCAGCTAAATTTCGCGCCCGATAATCTGCCAACTCACCTTCTACCACCAGCCTATACCGAATCGATTCCTGATTAGCGAGTTGCATACCCAGTGTAATTAATCTGGCAGAGAAATCAATCCCAGTCACGGCATCAAAATATTTGGCTAATTCAAAACTCGCACGCCCAACCGCACAACCGATATCTAATGCTTTGCGTGCAGGGTTATCCCCCATCGCTTCAATAGCTAATGTTGCCAGTGCTTGTGGAAAATTAGGCACATCAAAATATTGCTCGCCATAATGAAATTCTGCATATTCAGAGAGCATCTTATCGGTTTCATAATTCGACATTATTTGTTCCTCAAGCGGTGCGGCCACAACATAACGAAAACCTGCATGTTGGAAAAAATGCCGTCTAAACGCATAACGGGCTGTTTGCCGAGTTTCATTGCCACAGGCAATCCATGAGCCGCCTTTAAATAGATTATGTCGTCCATCAAAGGTAGGCATTGTGAAGTCATCATAATAGGGGTGTACTTTAAAGCCCTCAAATGGGTAAATCGCTGTCTCTGTCCATTGCCACACATTGCCGACCACATCATAACAATCACCTTGCGCAAATTCATTCACAGGGCAAGGCGAAGCGCCATAGTCATGATGCAGATTTGCCGCTGCCTGTTGACCCTTTTCTAATGCTGCTCCCCCTACAACATCATAGAGTCGATTCCATTCATCTTCTGTTGGTAAGCGAATCGCTAAGCCCGTTTGTTTTGCCTTCCAATTACAAAAAGATTTTGCTTCATGATAATTAGTTTCAACAGGCCAATCCCAAGGCATCTCAATCACTTCAGTCATTAACCGTAATTGCCAGCCTACGCTGGATTTAATCCAAAAATTTGGCGCTGTCGATTCTGTAAACTGTCGCCATTTCTGTCCTTCATCTTCCCAATATTCATCTGCTTGGTAATCACCCGATTCAACGAATGCAAGAAACTCATGATTGCTCACTAGGAATTGGCTGGTTTCAAATTGGCTCACATCTGCTTGATGCGATCCATATTCATTATCCCAGCCATAATAGGCATCATCCGACTTTGCAATATCTACCTTGCCAGCTGGAATCGTGACCAAATTATTCTGCGGCGGCGAGCCTGTTTTCTTCCAAGGTTGCCATTCAGGATAGTTTTGCACCAAATCTAATGCTTGTTGTCGGATCAATACCGATGAAGTTTCAATATGGATCTGCTCATGCTCAATCCCCATCATAATGGTCCACCAAGGATGATTCCATTCAATAGGCAGTGTCAGAGGCGCATCACTTATCAATCGATTAATAAGCTGCTTAACTTGCTGTCGATACGCTTTCACCTCAACAACACTTGGCCATTCGTAATGTATCGGATTAAGATCGTCCCAACCCATCTCATCCACCCCAATAGCAAACATAGACTCAAATTGCGGATTCACCCGTTCATTGATTAATCCTGATAACAGCAGTTTGTTGATGAAAAAAGTAGCGGTATGCCCATAGTAGAAAATCAGTGGATGGCGCAGCGGGATCGGCTGTTGATAATAGGATTCATCACTTCTTAATGTTTTAAATAAGGATTCATAATGGTCAAACGTTGCATTAAAATAATTAGCAATTTCTTGGCGTTTTATTTCAATATCATCGCCTGCCAGGCTGGGGGTTCTCAGATACGCTTTCTCAGCCATCAGCATTCCTTTTCATGTAAACAAGCTAGACGAGTGATTCACCCAATTATTACAGATAAATTCTTTCTTCCTTGGCATACGCTAAAACGGTTGCCGGCAATAAAAATTGTGGGCTTTTATTTTCTGCCAATAAACGTCGAATTTGAGTGGCTGAAATCGCTAATTGGCTCACATCACAGCGATAGATATTGCCCACTAACTGTGTGGAATTGACATCACTTGGTTTTTTTATCTCCCAGTCTGCCAATGCAGTCGGCATGTGTGCCGTTTCACCGGGTCGTGTCATCACAATAATATGGGCAAAATCGAGCAATTCCTGCCAACGATGCCATGTTGGTAAGCCATGAAAAGCATCCGTGCCTAATAACAAGTAAAGCGCACTATCAGGATATTCTTGGCGCAAGCTCGTTAAGGTATCAATCGTATAAGATTTCCCTGTTCGATGCAGTTCACAATCATCAATAACAAAAGTATCATTCCCTGCTACTGCCAATTCAAGCATGGCTAAACGCTGCTCGGGCGTGGCTTGTGGTTGACCACGATGTGGTGGTCTCGCAGAAGGAATCAATCGGATTTCTGCCAGACCGAACTGTTCCGCCACATCTAATGCTGGCCGGAGATGTCCAAAATGGATGGGGTCAAATGTGCCCCCTAGAATGCCAATTGCGGATGCCATTATTTATTGTCTAATTTGGCCCGTTCCCAATACAATCCATTTTTGCGAGGTTAAACCTTCAAGCCCCACTGGCCCACGGGCATGGATTTTATCGGTAGAAATACCAATTTCCGCACCCAAACCATATTCAAAACCATCCGCAAACCGCGTTGATGCATTCACCATCACCGAGCTCGAATCAACCTCTGCAAGAAAACGACGAGAACGGGCATAATTTTCCGTCACAATGGTTTCAGTATGGCCCGAGCTATATTCAGCAATATGGTCCATTGCCGCATCCACACCGTCAACGATACGAATAGACAAAATAGGCGCCAAATATTCTGTTGCCCAATCTTCATCCGTCGCTGCATTGATATTCGATAAAATTGCACGTGTTTTCTCGCAGCCTCGTAATTCAATGCCTTCCGCTTCATAACGCGTTGCCAATACCGGTAATATTTCAGCGGCCACTTTTGCATCCACCAATAAGGTTTCCATCGCATTGCACACACCATAACGATGACATTTTGCATTAAATGCAATATTAGTAGCCATCACTAAATCGGCATCCGCATCAATATATACATGGCAGATCCCATCCAAATGCTTGATAACAGGCACACGAGCATCATTGCTAATACGCTCAATTAGGCCTTTACCACCACGCGGTACAATCACATCCACATAGTCAGACATGGTAATCAGCTCACCCACAGCGGCACGATCCGTTGTTTCCACCACTTGCACTGCAGCCTCAGGTAAGCCCACTGATTTTAATCCGCGATGAATACACGCTGCAATCGCTTGATTAGAATGTATCGCCTCACTACCACCTCGCAAAATCGTTGCATTGCCTGATTTCAAGCACAAGCCAGCGGCATCTGCCGTCACATTCGGTCGCGATTCATAAATAATACCAATCACGCCCAATGGCACCCGCATCTTGCCTAATTGAATGCCAGAAGGCCGATAATTCATATCGCTAATTTCGCCAACAGGATCAGGTAAAGCGGCAATTTGCTCCAAACCTTCAGCTATGCCTTCAATGCGATCATCGGTTAATGCGAGCCGATCTAATAACGCTGCATCTAAGCCTTTTTTCTCGCCTGCGGCTAAATCCAATGCATTCTCAGCCTTCAGCGTGGCTGCTGCACTGCGAATTTCATCTGCAATCGCCTGCAAGGCTTGGTTTTTGGTATTGGTGCCCGCACGAGATAAAGCCCTGCTCGCCGCACGCGCTTGTTGACCCAATGTTTGCATGTATTGCTTGATATCCACTTTAAATTCCTTACATTATTCTTTGAAGACTAACGTCTCCACACCTGCAATTTGTAAACAAAGCCTTTGTAAAAGTTCCCACGGACACGCTTTCAAATTACCTTTTGCTGCCCGATCAATCTGCGATAACTGTTGCAAAAAACCTTGCCACTGCTCAGTTGAGTGCCGATTTAATACTTGCCTCATCACTTGTTTATTTGCATCCCAAATACGATGCTGGGAAAAGACCTGTTCCACCTGTGCACCTGCTGCCACTGCCATCGCCATTTCAACCGCGCGATGCACTGACCATGAGATACCGGAAAAAACTGCTAATATATCCAGCCCTTCACCGCGTAATTTTGACAGCATTCTAGGTAATTTTGCCGGTTGGCCTGCAAATGCCGTATCAATCACGCCAAAGGCTTCAAATCGGGCACTATCACCCACGGATTCTAGCACAGCAGCTTCATCTACCTGACCATCGCTACATAATAATGTCAGCTTATCGATCTCTTGTGCCGCCGCAAATAAATTACCTTCTACCCGCTCGGCTAATATCAGGGCCACCTCGCGATCCATCTTCAACTCGCGTGCTTGCGCCCGCTGCATAAGCCACTGTGGTAGCTTCGCCGTATCAATAGGCCAGATAGGGGTGTTCGCACCTAATTTATCTATCTCGGAAAACCATTTTGCTTTTTGAGAGCGACTATCAATTTTACCACTGATGATCAATAACGTCGTGTCGGGTGGTGGATTGCTGGCATAAGCACGCAATGCCTCACCGCCCTCATTCCCAGGCTTTCCTGTGGGGAGTCGGATTTCTAGTAATCGTCGGCTAGAGAAAAGCGACATGGATTGCTCTTCCCATTCCACTTCCGACCATTTAAAACGCCCTTCCACATGCCACACTTGGCGCTCATTCGCACCTTGTATGCGTGCAGCTTGTCGAATCAGATCACTTGCTTCTTCGACTAATAATCCTTCATCACCATGCACCAAATAAACAGGCAATAACGCGCCTTGTAGCTGTCCATCTAATTGATCGGCATTGATTCTCACGGTTTATTTAAGCGCCGACAACCTACGCAATACCGCTTGCACGAGCTGCTGATCCATTTGTTCACGCAATAAACGCTCTTCTTCATCTGCGCTTAACACCTGATTCTGATCGAATTGATAGTCTCGCTGTGACTCAACCAACTGTTGCGAAAGCAGCGCCTTACCTTGACCGTCACTAATGCTAAATCGCATCGCACCATACAATTCATATTCACTGACTTTGGCATCCGCACCCACAGACAATACACGGCGTTCTTGAACATTTTCAGTCACTGTCATCACGGCATGTCCTGCCTTATATTGAGACATCACGGTCACACCATTATTTTCTAAGCCTGTTTTTAGGGCACGTCCACGTGTTTGGTATAAATCAATACCTTGGATAAAGAGCGTTTTTATACTGTCTGGCAGATCTGCTGCACCCCGCAAATGAAAACCGCAGCCTGACGTAAATATCAAACCCAATCCTAGTATTATCCATCCTGTTTGACGCATCATTTACTCCTAAATTTCATTATCCAACGACAATATTTACTAGTCTACCTGGCACCACAATGACTTTCCGTATTGTTTTACCTTCCATAAACTTCTGCGCTGCTTCATCCGCAATCGCTAATGCTTCAATGGTTTCTTTATCTGCATCAGCCGTCACTTTAATCTTTGATCGCAGCTTACCATTCACTTGCACCATCAGTTCAATATTATCTTGCACTAAGGCGCTTTCATCAACCGCCGGCCATGCAGCAGACACTAATGCCTCATCATGCCCTAATGCCTGCCATAATTCATGACAAATATGCGGTGTAATGGGTGAAAGTGTCAACACAGCAATTTCCAATGCTTCTTGGTGCACTGCTTTACCTTGCGGACTCTCGTCTTCAAATTTAGCCAGTGTATTCATCAATTCCATAATGGCCGCAATCGCCGTGTTAAAGGTGTGTCGTCGACCAATATCATCGCCCATTTTCTGCAACGTTTGTTGCGTTTTACTTCGCATATCTTGCTGCGGATCTGACAAGACACTTTTATCTAAAGCAACCCTCGCCCCAGATTCCACATGCTCATATACCGCACGCCATAAACGCTTTAAAAATCGACTCGCACCTTCAACGGCTTTATCCGACCACTCTAATGATTGCTCCGGTGGGGCAGCAAACATAATAAATAGCCGTGCGGTATCCGCACCATATTGATCAATCAAGCCTTGTGGATCAACCGTATTGCCTTTTGATTTAGACATCTTAGTGCCCTCTTTCAGCACCATGCCTTGTGTTAATAAATTCTTAATAGGCTCATCGCCCGATACCAAGCCTTCATCACGCATCAATTTGTGGAAAAAACGCGCATACAATAAATGCAATACCGCATGCTCAATGCCGCCCACATACTGATCAACCGGCAACCAATAATCTGCGCGTTCATCCAGCATCGCCTCATTATTATCCGCACAGGTAAATCGCGCGTAATACCAAGAGGATTCAAAAAAGGTATCGAAAGTATCTGTTTCCCGCTCTGCCGCACCGCCGCATGTTGGGCACGCTACGTTATAAAATTCCGGCATCGACTTAATCGGCGAACCCGAACCATCCACAATCACATCTTCAGGTAAGCGCACAGGTAAATCCGCTTCAGGCACCGCCACTGAACCACATTTTTCGCAGTTAATGATCGGGATGGGTGTACCCCAATAACGTTGGCGAGACACGCCCCAATCGCGCAAGCGATAATTCACTTGCCGCTGGCCTTTGTTATTTTTCTCCACAAAAGTCGCAATCGTATCAAAGGCATCCGCAGAGCTTAATCCATCAAACTCACCCGAATTTAATAGCTTACCTTTCTCGGTAAAGGCAGCCACATTCAAGTCACATTCTTCTGAACCCGCAGGTTCAATCACCTGTTTAATTGGCAAGCCATAGGCTTTCGCAAATTCATAATCACGTTGATCATGCGCTGGCACAGACATCACCGCACCCGTACCATAATTCATCAACACAAAATTAGCGGCCCAAACAGGCACGACATCGCTGGTTACCGGATGAATAGCCGTTAAGCCTGTATCCACCCCTTTCTTCTCCGCTGTTTCTAATGCTTCTTCTGAGGTTTCCATCTGCCGACATTCATCAATGAAAGCTGCCAATGTTGGATTATTCTCAGCCGCAGCCAGCGCTAAAGGATGCTCCGCAGCCACCGCCAAATAAGACACACCCATTAAGGTGTCTGGCCGCGTGGTGTACACGCTAACAGATTCACCCGACACCACATCAAATTGAATTTCCAAGCCTTCAGAGCGACCAATCCAGTTTTCCTGCATGGTTCGCACTTGTTCAGGCCAACCTTCTAATTGATCTAAGTCTTTTAGTAGATCTGGCGCATAGTCTGTGATCTTCATAAACCATTGCGGAATCTCACGTTTTTCAACTGCTGTATCACAACGCCAACAACAGCCATCAATCACCTGCTCATTCGCCAGCACCGTATTATCAACCGGACACCAATTTACAGCGGCCGTCTTCTTATAAACCAAGCCTTTTGCAAATAGGCGAGTAAATAGCCACTGCTCCCAGCGATAATACTCTGGCGTACAGGTCGCAAGCTCGCGATCCCAATCATAACCAAAACCCAAACGCTGTAATTGATCCCGCATATAATCGATATTGTCATAAGTCCACGCAGCAGGCGGCACCTTATTCTTAATCGCCGCATTCTCCGCAGGCAAACCAAAGGCATCCCACCCCATTGGCTGCAATACATTCTTACCCTGCATCCGCTGGAAGCGTGCAATTACATCGCCAATCGTATAATTACGCACATGCCCCATGTGCAACTGCCCGCTTGGATATGGGAACATCGCCAAACAATAGTATTTCTCTTTATTTGGGTCTTCTACTGCACGAAAGACATGGCTGTCTCTCCATAGTTGTTGGACATTCAGTTCAATTTCAGCAGGATTATATTCTTGTTGCATAGCACTCTTTAAATGTTTGTCGATAAAACGAGGATTAAGGCGCTAAGGATACCGTATTAGCGGCCTCTCTAACAGTGGTTTGCTTCCATTTGTTTGATATTTATGCCACCATTAACCCTGCTGTTCATATCCCAAACAATGCGTAAGAGTTTACAAGACTATGATGGACCACAGTTTTATTCTACCCGATATCGTTTTTGCCAAAGCCTATAGCATCCCGCTCGTTACGCTATCAATTGTTATTTCTATTATTGCCTCCTTCACCGCATTTGGTATTTCTGAACGCGCGTTTTCCGCATCCAATAAAACAATAGAAACACTCTGGAATCTATTTGGTGCCGTCGCGATGGGGCTGGGTATTTGGGCGATGCATTTTGTCGGTATGCTAGCACTTAGCCTCCCCGTACAAATCACTTATGATGCCAAGTTCACTTTGCTCTCTGTTCTCCCTGCTATTGGTGCATGTGGTGCTGTTTTCTGGTTATTGAACCATGATCATCAATCCTGTAGTCGTAATCGACTGTTGTTCGGCGGCCTATTATTGGGTGCTGGCATCGGGTTAATGCACTATATGGGTATGGCGGCAATGCGGTTAAATGCAAACATGATGCACGGCACAATACTCTTTTATCTTTCACTCATCATCGCCGTTATCTTAGCTACCATCGCTTTAAAAACACATCACGCTGCGGCTGAAAAAGCCACATACCAATTTTTCAATAAAAAACAGCTCTTTAGTGCGTTTGTTATGGGTTTTGCTACCGCGGGGATGCATTACACCGCCATGGCTTCAGCTAACTTTACGCCAATCCAAACAGATAAAATAATTTCTGGCATGCCAACAAGTACCCTATCAATTATCGTTAGTATCGTCACCTTTACCATTCTGCTGGCAGCTATTTTGATTCCACTCCTATTGCGCTACAAACAAACTGCGCACGAATTAGCACGAATGGTTGAGAAAGATAAAGCTCACCAACAAGTGTTAGAGCGGATGGCACACTATGATCTATTAACCCAATTACCCAATCGCGCCTTATTTGCCGATCGTTTTGGGCCCGCGATTGCACGCTGTAATCGCACTAAAACCTTACTCGCCATCTGTTTTTTAGACTTAGATGACTTCAAGCCGGTCAATGACCAGTATGGTCACGAAATTGGAGACTTCTTACTCATTGAGGTGGCTAAGCGAATTAAACTCAATATCCGAGCAGAAGATACGGTGTCTCGCCAAGGTGGCGATGAATTTACCATGTTACTGGTTGATATTGAATCCATTGAACATTGTGAACAAATGCTAATCCGCATTTTACGGGCACTCTCTGAACCCTATCTAGTCAAAAACCACACACTCAATATCAGTGCCTCACTTGGCGTCACCTTATATCCAGTTGATAACGCGAACCTCGATATATTAATCCGCCACGCCGACCAAGCGATGTATCAAGCTAAATCAGCAGGTCGAAATACGTATCATTTTTTTGAATTACCCTTAGAAGAGTTGGATCGTCAAGGTTAATTACGCAGACTCTGGCTATCTCGTAATGCTTGGATACGATCATGCAAGGGTGGATGTGTCATCATTAACCGTTTTTTCCCCAGCACACCCAATACACCATCATTAATCCCCATAGACTGCATTTGTGCTGGCAATTGAATCGGTTGCTGTATCACCTGTAATTTCTCCAAGGCTTTAATCATTTTCTCCGTTCCTGCTAATTCTGCGCCACCTGCATCTGCGCGATATTCACGCCAGCGACTAAACCACCGCACAATCAAAGTCGCCAAGAAACCCAACACAAACTGCGCAGCCATATACGTCATCCGATAACCAATGCCACGGCCATAGCCATAACCTGTTTGGTTATACCCACTTCTACCGCGTCTATCCACCATCGTTGAAATCAGTTGCGCTAATACAATAACAAACGTATTTACCACCCCCTGAATAAGCGATAACGTCACCATATCGCCATTGGCGATATGACTCATCTCATGGCCTAACACGGCTTCCGCTTCATCGCGTGTCATCGTGTCAAGTAGCCCCGTGCTCACGGCGACCAGTGATTTATTTTTATTCGCGCCCGTTGCAAAGGCATTAGGAGCTGAAGATTCAAAAATAGCCACTTCGGGCATATCAATACCCACCTGCTCCGCTTGGCGTGACACAGTGCTTATCAACCATTGTTCCGTTTCATTTTGAGGCACATCAATTACCACTGCACCTGATGAACGCTTCGCCGCTGATTTTGACATCAATAATGAAATAAATGAGCCTGCAAACCCCATAACGCCGGCCATAATCAACATAGGCATCCAATTCATACCAGGCTGATTCAGGCCTAAAATATTAATCAATAAATTTAATACGAACAATACTGCAAAGTTCGTTGCTACAAATAACCCAACACGTGTAAACATAGGTGTTTCCTCTCCATGATTAAAACATTGATAAACGTACCGTAAAACTAGCGCTTCGCCGCCATTAAACCTTCATATTTAAGTTTGAGTTCTGATTCTGTTTCAACATTATCTGGATCTTCTGGAATACAATCGACAGGACACACCTCAACACACTGCGGATCATCAAAATGTCCCACACATTCCGTACACAATTCAGGATTGATTTCATAAATTTCTTCACCCTGATAAATCGCCGTATTCGGGCATTCCGGTTCACACACATCACAATTAATGCATTCATCCGTAATAAATAATGCCATTACCTCTTCAACTCCAAAATTTCAATTTTCAATCTTTATTTCTTTATTATAACGCAATGTTACCCCTGTTTTTAACTCAGCACCTTTGCCACGCAAGCGGGGACAAATTCAGACACATCGCCTCCCAAGGCTGCAATTTCACGGACAAGGCTGGATGAGATAAAGGTGTATTGCTCCGCCGGTGTTAAAAACAAGGTTTCCACCTCCGGTTCCATCCGGCGATTCATCGAAGCAAGTTGAAATTCATGTTCAAAATCAGAAACCGCACGCAAGCCCCGCAAAATCACTTTGGCACCTTTTTCTTTGGCAAAATCAATTAATAAACCTTCAAAACCGCACACTTCAACGCCTTTGATCCGCTGTAATGATTCTTGAGCCAAAGCCACCCGTTGTTCGAGACTAAAGGCAGGGGCCTTCCCTGGGTTAATCGCCACCCCGACAATGACCCGCTCAAACAATTTACTCGCGCGACGCACCACATCAATATGGCCATTGGTAATCGGATCAAATGTACCCGGGTAAATTGTCGTTACAGTCATGGTGATTTCTCGTTATAGCTAAACAAACAATATCTTACCGCACCTGCTGTTTTTTCTCGCATTAATGTCCATGATTCAGGAAGATCGGGTAAATCTGCCCGCCGCGGGCATTCTAAATAAATATGCGCTTGAGATGCTAACCAACCCTTCTCTGTCAGCATTGTGGCAGATTCCACCCATAAATTAGAATCAAACGGTGGGTCTATAAATACGATGTCAAATGGTGTGGCCGACTTTGCTAAAAAAGTGTCCGCCGTCGTATTAAACACCTCACACTGTGAGGCCGATAGTAAGTCCATGTTTTCTGCTAATTGCTTTGCTGCCTGTCGGTTGTTTTCAATCAATACCACGCTCTCAGCGCCACGAGAAGCCGCTTCAAACCCAAGCGCACCACTGCCTGCAAACAGGTCCAAACAACTTGCCCCGCCTAGGACTGGTTGCAGCCAGTTAAATAATGTTTCCCGCGTACGATCAGCCGTGGGTCTTAACCCATCCACTTCTGGAAAGTTAAGCTTCCGCCCTCGCCAAGTTCCACCAATAATCCGTAAGCGGCCATCGCCCGCTCCCTTGCCTAATTGGCCACTCATTTATGGTCGCCACCCACCAAAATAGTAACCATTTTGTCTGGATCTATGCGACGCGCAAAGGCATCTTTAACCTGCGCCGCAGTAACGGCATTGACCTGCGCTTTAAATGACTCCAAATAATCCAATGGTAAGCTATAAAAAGCCATCATTCCCAAATGATCAATAATCTTACGGTTACTCGCAAGCTTTAACGCAAACCCACCTGTAATATTGCTTTTTGCAGCCATTAATTCAGCGTCGCTTGGCCCTTGTTTGATAAAATCAGCCAACGTATCTCGCATCACTTTTAAGGCTTCTGCGGCTTGGTCATTGCGTGTTTGCAAGCCAAATTGATACGGGCCCAATTCACGCATCGGCCTGAAATAGCTATAAACACTATAAGATAAGCCTCGTTTTTCACGCACTTCATTACTCAACAACGAAACTAAACTGCTGCCGCCTAAAATATGGTTGCCTACGTATAGAGCAAAATAATCTTTATCGCCTCGTTTAATGCCTGGTTGCCCCATCGCAACATGCGTTTGGCTGGCAGGATGTGGGATGTGAATCGTTTCTGCTTTTTCTAGCGCCGCCACTGCTGGCAAGCTTGCTACTGCTTCTCCTGCTGGCAAATTCCCCACTAATTGCTCAGCAATCGCCTCTGCTTGCTGACGACTCACCGCGCCCACAATAGCAACAACTGCATTTTTACCCACATAATATTGCTGATAATATGCCAATAATTTATCGCGTGTTAAGCCATCAACGGAGGTTTCATCCCCGATCGGCATATGCCCATAAGGATGCGAACCATACAATGCCTTATAAAAAGCACGGCTTGATAAGGCCCTTGGTGATTGCTTCTCACCCCGTAACGCAATTTCTATTTGCTTACGTTGCCGCGCTAAGGCATCCGCCGGGAAAGTGGGTGAATTCAACACCGCTTCAAACGTCGCTAAAGCTGATTTCAATGGCGCCGCATCCGTTATGCTTCGTAAACTGGCCACAGCCATATCGCGCGCTGATGAAAATGATATCTGCGCGCCTACATCATCAAAGGCGGTCGCTATTTGATCCGCCGTCATTTTTCCTGCACCTTCTGCCAACATGCTATTCGTCATCAATGCAACACCTGCTTGCGTGCCATCCCGCGCAGCCCCTGCATCAAATATAATTTGCACATCCACCATCGGTAATTCAACTGCAGCAACAAAATAAACACGCGTGCCATTGCTTGTTTGCCATTGCTCAATATTGGGCGTAGCTTGTACTGCCGATGAGATTAAGCTCAAGATAAATACATATAAGAATCTAGTCATCTTGCTGCTCTCCTTGCTGGACCAGCGATAAAGGAACCAATTCCCCCCGCGTTAGCCCTTTGTCCTGAAAATATTGCTTCGCAACAGCTTGCACCTGCTCTGCCGTCACCTGTTTAATTTTATCCACATAATCATCCGTTAATCGCCAATCCAGCCCCACCGTTTCTAACATGCCAATCTGCATCGCTTGATAAAACACACTGTCGCGCTCATATACCGCATTCGCCACCACTTGTGCCTGTACCCGCGTTAACTCTGCTTTAGAAACAAGCTCTGTTTGTAAACGTGAAATTTGCTGCATCACCGCGGCTTCTAACTCCGCAATCGTTTTACCTGTGGCCGGCGTGCCTGCCACCATGAATACATCAGCTAAACGGGAAAACAAGTTATAGCCCGTTCCAACGCCCGCAGCCACCTCACTGCCACGTACTAAATCACGTGAAAATCGCGCACTCTCTCCGCCATCCAAAATACCGCCTAGCATTTCCAAGGCATAAGGCTGCCAAGCGTTTTCTTCCAGAACCGTATTCACAACAGGTACTTTCCAACCCAAAATTAAAGACGGCAATTCTGCAGGTGCATGAATCAATATATTGCGCTTGCCCATTTGTTCAATTTCAATTTGCGGTTTCAACGTGGCCACTTTTTCTGGTTTCAATGGACCAAAATATTTTTTCGCTAATGCATAAACGGCTTCTGGTTCAACATCACCAACAACAACAACCGTCGCATTATTAGGCGCATACCATTTGGTATACCAGTCTCTAAGATCATCTGCCTCATAATGCATAATATCGCTCATCCAGCCAATCACAGGATGGTGATACGGGCTATTCACAAAGGCAGCTGAATTAAATGCCTCCCGCAATAATGAATCTGGATTATCATCCGTGCGCATACGGCGTTCTTCGGCCACCACACTATGCTCTTTCTCCAGCTCAACGGGATCGATAATTAAATTCCGCATGCGATCCGCTTCCAGCCGGAAACTGACATGTAAGCGATCCTTTTCTAAGGTTTGGAAATAAGCCGTGTAATCTTTACCCGTAAACGCATTTTCACTACCGCCATTTTCAGCAATGATCTTCGAGAATTCATTCACACCCAACGTTTTTGTACCCTTAAACATCATATGTTCAAGCTGATGTGAGATCCCTGTAATCCCATTATGCTCATAACTCGAGCCCACTTTATACCAAACCTGAGACACCACTACCGGCGCGCGATGATCTGCCTTCACAATCAACTGCAAGCCATTCTCTAATTGATATTCATGCACCGACTCCGCAGCAACGAGCGTCGACGACATCAATAGCAGCCAACTCATTTTTTTTATTTTCCCAATTATCTGCATCTACCCTTCCGTATGTTAAAATTCCACTCATCTTAAGTTTAAATGACCTGCCAAATTTATGTTTAGTTTCTTACGAAAAAAAAATAAACCTGATTCAGAAAAACCTGAAGACAACCAAGTCCCCTCCACCACAGAAATAATCACGCCGTCGCAAGAAGAGAACACGGTCGAAATTATTGCCAAAATAACACCTGAAGAATTGGCGCCTGAAATAATTGCATCTGATCCCGTCGATCACGAACAGGCTGAATTGGACATAATTAAGCCAGAAACAATTGTAGCGCCGATCCCCACATCTACCGAAAATAAAACGGCCTCCCTATTCAGCCGACTCTCACAAAGACTCAACCGTACGCGTGCCAAACTAAGTGACGGTATTGCCAGTGTTGTGCTGGGTAAAAAAGCCATCGATGATGACGTGCTTGAAGAACTTGAAACCCAACTTATCACCGCTGATTTAGGCGTGGAAGTCACCCAAATTGTGATTGATGATCTCACCCAACGCGTTGCCCGCAAACAACTGGCCGACGCCGATGCACTCTATGGGGCACTACGTGAAATCCTGCGCGATATTTTAAAACCGAGTCATCAACCGTTAATTATTCCAAAGCAAGACACGCCTTTTGTCATCCTCATGGTGGGGATTAATGGTGTCGGTAAAACTACCACGATTGGCAAGCTCGCCAAGCAATTCCAGCAACAAGGCCATTCGGTAATGTTAGCAGCAGGCGATACTTTCCGTGCCGCCGCCGTTGAGCAATTGCAAGTTTGGGGTGAACGCAATGATATTCCCGTGGTGTCCCAGCCTTCTGGTGCCGATGCCGCCTCAGTTGTATTTGATGCATTACAATCAGCTAAAGCACGCAAGGTTGATATCCTCATCGCCGATACTGCCGGCCGCTTGCATACCCAAAACAACCTGATGGAAGAATTGAAAAAAATTAAACGCGTCATGGGTAAAATAGATGCAAATGCACCGCATGAAGTGATGCTTGTGCTGGATGCGGGTACCGGCCAAAATGCCCTCTCGCAGGCAGTTCAATTTGAACAAGCTGCAGGCGTCAGCGGGCTCACCCTAACCAAATTAGATGGCACCGCCAAAGGCGGGATCATCTTTGCTATTGCCCAAAAAATGAAGCTACCCATCCGCTATATTGGTGTCGGTGAATCAATTGATGATTTACGCACTTTTGATGCGGATGAATTTGTCGATGCTTTATTGGCAAAAGACGCATAATGATTCGTTTTGGTGGTGTATATAAACGATATCCCAGCGGCCAAGAAGCCTTGTCTGGCCTTAGTTTCCAGATGGAGTCAGGGAGCATGGCTTTCCTAACGGGTCATTCTGGTGCCGGAAAAAGTACGCTCCTCAAGCTCATTGCAGGTGTCGAACGTTGCTCCTCTGGCCAAGTAATCATTAACAATAAAAATATTAACCAATTAACCTCCTCACAAACGCCCGCCTATCGCCGTCAAATCGGTCTCGTATTCCAAGATTATCAATTGCTACATGATCGCACTGTTTTTGATAATGTCGCCCTACCGCTTATTATTGCAGGTGCAGATCATCAAGAAATTGGACGTCGTGTCCGCGCGGCGCTCGATAAAGTAGGCTTGCTTGATAAAGAGCGTAGTCTGCCTGAAGCACTCTCCGGTGGAGAACAGCAGCGAGTCGGTATTGCCCGTGCCGTCGTCAATCGCCCGATGATCCTGCTTGCCGATGAGCCAACAGGGAACCTAGATGCCCAGCTTTCCGCTGAAATCATGCAACTCTTCAAACAATTCAATCAAGTCGGCACAACCGTCCTGATTGCAACCCATGATTTAAACCTCGTTCAGCAAATGGGCTATGCTGAAATCGCTCTAAAACATGGCCGAATAGATGAGGAGAAAATGGGGTCATGAAACGCTTATTCTCCATCGGTAAAATTCATTTATTACACCATTTGCAAACCGCTTTCTCTAGCTTGGGGAAATTATGGGAATGTCCTATTGCCAATAGCATGACCAGTCTCGCTATTGGTATTGCACTCGCCTTGCCCGCTTGTTTGTTTATCTTATTATTTAACTTCAATCAAGTTAGTGCGCAATGGCAAGATGGTTCTCAGATTTCTTTATTTCTAAAGCAAGATATTAGCGAATCTAGAGCGAAGTCCATTAACAAAACACTCCTCTCGCTAGCAGAGATTAAAAACACGGAATATCACACAGCCGCCGACTCCCTAACGGAATTTAAGCAACGCTTTGGTATGGAAGACTTATTGGATGCCTTGCCTGACAATCCATTGCCGGCAGTCATTCTGGTTGAAACAAAAGATAACCTTTCGTCAGAGACGATAAATACCCTGCTCACAAATTTAAATGCCCACCCCGGAATTGAATATGCGCAATTTGACATGGCATGGCTGCAGCGTTTGCGGCAACTACACCAAATTGGAAAACGGGGTGTCGGTTTGCTCGGCTTGTTATTATCGCTCAGTGTTTTATTGATCATTGGCAACACTATTCGATTGGCAATCATCAATCGTAAAGATGAAATCAGCATCATCAAATTAATCGGGGGCACCAATGCCTTTATTCGTAGGCCCTTCCTCTATACCGGTTTTTGGTATGGCCTCCTCGGTGGATTTATCGCTTGGCTGATATTACTCATCATCTTCGCCCTACTCAATGGTCCCGTAAACAGCCTTTCTGAATCCTATGGCAGCCAATTTACGCTTCACTGGCATGTGCTACCCAGTTTATTGATTCTCCCCTTCCTCGGCGCAGGGCTGGGTATTATGGGCGCTTGGTTTACTGTGCACCAACGGATCAAAGAAATCGAGCCTAGATAGGGAACTTTCTTATTAAATCATCGTCTTAAGTGGTATAATTGCAAAGTTAACTTACGGGGAGGGCTTAATATGACATCATTAAAACAACAAAACAACTACGCATTAGCGCCAGTTGGCAGCCTTAATTCTTTCAATAATCTTGCGCATAGCATTCCTGTGCTCACCGCAGAGGAAGAACTTGATCTCGCCACCCGTTTACAACAAGATGGTGATCTCGACGCAGCCCACCGCCTTGTTTTATCGCACCTTCGCTTCGTGTCTCGCATCGCCAGTGGCTATAACGGCTATGGTCTGCCTGTGGTCGATCTGATCCAAGAAGGCAATATCGGTTTGATGAAAGCTGTGAAGCGTTTCGACCCAACCAAGGGTGTCCGCCTCGTCTCTTTTGCTGTGCATTGGATCCGTGCGGAAATTCATGAATATGTCATCCGTAACTGGCGCATTGTTAAAATAGCGACCACCAAAGCACAACGTAAATTATTCTTTAATTTGCGTGGGGCCAAGAAGCGTCTTGGTTGGTTGAATCATGCAGAGATTGAAGCGGTAGCGAAAGATCTCGGTGTCACCACTAAAGACGTGATCAGCATGGAAAATCGCTTATCGCAGCCTGATGCCTCATTTGATTTGCCAACCGATCATGATGATGAAGATAATAGCTTCTCTCCTGCTGCCTACCTAACAGCGCCAGAGAATGAAGATCCTTCACTCGCGCTAGAGCAAGCGGATTACACGAATTATCAGCATAACCGTTTATCGCATGCGCTAGGCACGCTTGATGAGCGTAGTCGCGATATTATTAGCCAACGCTGGCTAAAAGAAGAAGGTAAATCAACCCTGCATCAATTAGCAGACCAATATCAGGTCTCTGCTGAGCGTATTCGTCAAATCGAGACTAATGCTATTCAGAAGTTGCAAGGTTTATTAGCTTAATCGCAAACCGTCATTCCCGTGCAGACGGAAATCCATTGTTTTTTGATATACCTGGATCCCCGCCTGCACGGGGATGACAAATGAAGTAACCGGAATGTATTTCAAAAAAGCCCTCTCATACTGGTTCCCCGTCGCCCTCGCCGTGATCGTATTCCAAAATTGGAGTACCCTTTCCAGCTTATTTTTCACCCCGAAAGACTATAGCCAATATCAGTCTGAACCCATCATTATGTATAGCACCTCATGGTGTAGTTATTGCAAAAGAACACGTTCATTTCTAGAGCGCAGTAACTTAGTCTTTCTTGATTATGACATTGAAGAATCGTATGAAGCCAGAGCAGCTTATGATGCCTTAGAAGGCAAGGTTATCCCGATCGTTGTCGTCAATGATACCGTTATCTCTGGCTACAATACACGCGCAATAGTCAAAACATTGAAAGCGGGCCACCTTGACATAACACATTGATTATGCTATACTAATATAGTCAATCAAAGCCGTCTGATTGACATTTCAAAACAAACTCTATTCTGTAGTAATCCGTGATCTAATGGTCAAAATCGTTTAGACCATACAACCGCCTTGCACTTAATAATCAATCAATAAACCAGCAAGGCAACACCTAAACTTACTGCATAATATTAAGATATAGTGCATGCCTGTATTTTTACGCCACATGCCCAAGATTTAAAAGGAGAGAATTATGATACGAATCGCACTGGTTATATTGCTAATCCTAGCAATTGCCTATTTCATTCGAGAGTTAAAGCGTCAACGCTTACTTTCATCAAAAGAAAAAGAATTAGAAAATGTTGAAATGGAAAGTAATTTACTGGATATCGACAAGGAAATCGCACATGAACGTGCCTACCAAGATATTATCCAAAAAGAAATTTCAACAATAACAAAAACAAAAGGAGAGAAAAAATGAATATGAGATTATTATTTCCAATCGGCGTTATCGCCGTTATTTTAGTATTACTGGCAATGTCCGCTGGTATTAATGATGCGGGTAACCGCATGGTGGTGCAATATCCAACGGGTAAGCTTTATGTGAAATTCTCCCCCGGTATTTATATGAAATGGTTTGGTACCGCAACGGAATACCGTGATGTACTCACCTTCGATTATGATAAAAGCAATGATGATGCCGGTGGTGGATCCAGTATTAACCAAAAGGGAATCGCTGTGCGCTATCAAGATGGTGGTACCGGTAAGGTGTATGGTAAAGCGCGATTCTCATTACCTAATGATGAACCCACGATGCTCACACTGCATAAAGCATTCCGAAGCAATGCAGGTGTCGCGAATAAACTGATTAAAGCGGTATCTGAAGAAGGCATGAACTTGACTGCAGGTCTAATGAGTAGTGAAGAAGCCTATGCCGAAAAGCGGAGTATCTATACGCAATGGGCGAGCGAGCAAATCATTGATGGTAAATATCAAACTGAATTGCAACAAATCTCCACTGTGGATGAAGGCACGGGTAAACGGGTCATTAAAAATGTACCTGTAATTACGTATGCAGATGATGGTCGCCCTGTTCACTTGAAAAGTGATTTAAAAGAATATGGTATTTCAGTGAACGGCTTCCAAATAACAGATTGGGATTTTGAGCAAAAAACATTGACTCAAATTGCGACCAAGCGTGAAGCGACCATGGCGATCATTACTGCCAAGGCCAATGCCGAGCGTGCGAAGCAAGATGCGATTACGGCTGAAGAGCAAGGTAAGGCAAACGTGATGACCGCTAAATATGAAAAAGAAGTCGAAAAAGAGCAAGCGGTCGTGTTTGCTGAGCAAAACAAAGAAGTCGCCGTGATTAAAGCCGAGCAGCAGGTAGAAGTAGCCAGCCAACAGCGCCTAGAAGCCGAGCAAAAGAAATTGGCTGCGGCGGAATATAAGCAAGAGATGATATTGCGTGGTGAAGGTGATGGTGAATATAAACGTCTCGTAATGCAAGCCGATGGTGCGCTCGCGCAAAAACTAGCCACCTATGAAAAGGTCATGTCTCGCTTTGCCAGCGCCGTTGAGAAGCAAAAATGGGTGCCTGAAGTACAGATGGGCTCAGTCGGTGCCGCAGACGGTGGCAGCACCGCCACAGCGCTTATTGACATGCTCAGCGTGAAAACAGCCAAAGATCTCGCATTAGACCTAAGTCTACCCTCTGGCAACGCTCCGATGATGGTGCAGTAAACTAAAATAATAGATTCACGGCACCCTTTCGGGGTGCCGTTTTTTTTAGGTCCGCAAAAAAAATGAACGCCCAGCGGCAGCGACCTATTTCCCACCAAACAACGACCCCAATATCCCTCGCACCAATTTCCGCCCTACACGTGTTCCGACCGCGCGCATGGCGCTTTTAACAAAGGCTTCTGTGGGTGTTTGTCGGCTACTGCGTCGGCTGGATTTTTTGGTTTCTTTTTCTCGGATTTCTTCAGCTTCTTCTGCCTCTACTTTTTCAGCCAGCTCTTCTGCTCGCACGGCTAGAATTTCATATGCTGATTTTCTATCGACCGTTTTTTCATAAATCCCAGCCACTAGTGAATCCGCTAAGATTTGTTTGCGTTGCGCTTTGGTGATCGGTCCAATTTGGCTTTTCGGTGGTTTGATCAAGGTTTGTTCCACCACTTGTGGTCTGCCCTTTTCATCTAGCATCGAGACTAAGGCTTCACCGACACCGAGTTGCGTCATGATTTCTTCGGTATCCAGCTTTGGATTATCTCTGAAAGTTTGCGCTGCGGCGCGAATGGCTTTTTTATCTTTAGCAGTAAAGGCACGCAAGGCATGTTGGATCCGATTACCAAGTTGACCTAATACGGTGTCAGGGATATCCGTTGGATTTTGCGTAACGAAATACACACCCACGCCCTTCGAACGGATAAGGCGCACAACTTGTTCAATTTTTTCTAATAAGACTTTAGGTGCATCTTTGAAAATCAAATGCGCTTCATCAAAGAATAAAACTAATTTAGGTTTGTCTGGGTTACCGACCTCCGGTAATTGTTCGAATAATTCAGACATCAGCCACAGCAGGAATGTACCGTATAACTGCGGTGAATTCATCAATTGATCGGCAACGAGTAAGTTAACCATGCCTTTGCCATTTTCATCGGTTTGCATGAGGTCATCGAGATTAAGCACGGGCTCAGAAAACAGCTTGTCGCCGCCTTGATCTTCCAGCTGAATTAGGCGACGTTGAATTGCGCCCACACTGGCTGAGGAAACATTACCATAGAGCGTTCTAAATTCAGCCGCATTATCGGATACAAATTTAAGCATGGCGCGTAAATCTTTTAGATCCAGCAATAACCAACCATTATCATCCGATACACGGAATACTAATGACAACACGCCTTGTTGCGTTTCATTAAGGTTAAGCAAGCGCGCGAGTAATAGCGGCCCCATATCTGAAATCGTGGTACGAACGGGATGGCCATCTTTACCAAACATATCCCAGAAAGTGCCTGGAAAGGCTTGAAAAGCAAAATCATCAAGGCTCATAATTTCAACCCGTTCAGCAACTTTCGGATGTTCTTTACCTGGCTGGGTGATTCCTGATACATCGCCTTTGGCATCAACAAGAAATACCGGCACACCGATATCACTAAAGCCTTCAGTGAGGCCTTGCATGGTGATTGTTTTACCCGTTCCCGTCGCGCCGGCGATTAGGCCATGTCGGTTGCCCATTTTTGAAAGCATATGAACTGCTTTGCCTTCATTGCTTTGCCCGATGAAAATATTATGTTCCATATTTAACCCTTTTGTTAACGCGCTTTAATCTAATTCCATCATCCTCGCGACTGCGGGGATCCAGAATGTATCCAAAGTGGATTCCCGATCAAAATATCTCGGGAATGACGAGCCAATTAAAAATCGTTCAATCGTTTTGCTAAGTTACTATCTCGCTGATGTCGCGTTGCTATAGTATGCCTAATAGTTGCTTCGCTCGCCAATAAGGTCACGTGATTTCTGGCACGCGTCAGCGCGGTATAGAGCAGTTCTCGGCTTAATAAGGGGCTGGATTGTGCTGGTAATAAAATATCAACCTGATCAAACTCTGCGCCTTGCGCTTTATGCACGGTCATCGCGAATGCGGTTTCATGCGCGGGCAATCGCATTGGCAAAATCCATTTTAAACCCTGTTCGCTGATGAAGCAGGCTTGCAATTCTCTTGTTTCGGGGTGTGGCAATATCAAGCCTGTATCGCCGTTGAATAGCTGCAATTGATAGCTATTTTGCGTGATCATAATCGCTTGGCCATGATAAAACGGCTGATCAGTTTGCCAGCCTAGTCGCCGTAATGTTCGGGTTAAAATGGCATTCGCAGCGGCGACTGACTGCGGACCTTTTCGTAAGGCACATAACATGCGATAACGCTCGAATGCTGCTAAACACGCTTCTGGCGCGGCATGATCCATGATGGCTTGGATATAAGGCTGATAACCCGCCACAATTGCCTTGTCGATTTCGGATTCATTTTGTGTGGCTTGCCAATACTTTTTATTGCTCTGCAGTAAGCTCATCGTGGCATCCGCATCGCCTGCTAAGGTGCTCGATGCTAATTGCCCGACGATGCTATCCTCAGCAAAGCGATAGCTATGCTGCAATATCACCATTGAATCTATCAATGGCATTTTTGCAGATGTGTTTTCTGCTAATTCTATCCCCGTTACCGCTTTCAGCTGTGATACAAATTCCGCTGATAGGCTCACCTCGCCACGACATAAATTATCCAACACCGCCCCCGATTCAACGGAAGCAAGTTGCCGGCTATCACCCAATAAAATCAGTTGTGCCGCGGCAGGCAATGCGGCTAATATTTGCGCCATCAAACTGATATCAATCATCGATGCTTCATCAATAATCAACACATCTAATGGCAAGGGATTATCAGCATGATACTTGCCTTGCTCTCGCATCGACGTGATGCCCAATAAGCGATGAATTGTTTTGGCTTCTATTGTGTTTTCTGCGCCCTCTTTCGAAATGACTTGCTGCATCCTAGCCGCCGCCTTGCCTGTCGGTGCCGCGAAGCTGATCCGTGTATCAACTGACTGCTGACGTAATAGGCGCAAGACTTGTGCGATAACGGTTGTTTTACCTGTGCCGGGCCCACCTGAGATAACGCTGAATTGCCGCGTTAGCGCCATCAATACCGCGACTTTCTGCCAGTCCACGCCGTCAACCGATGATGGCCAAGCTTCAAAACCTGATTGCAATAAAGCGACATCAACGTCAACAGGCTTGCATCGCGCTTGAATTAAGCGCGCAACCGTACATTCATCCTGCCAATAGCGATATAAATAAAGTTGCCCCGCTTCGGTTAGGATAAGCGGCTTGAATTCACCTTCATCACCGACCGATGTGCTTTGCCTCAATATCGCTATCCAATCGCTGATATTTTGCGGCACCCAATCCGCCCATTCCGGGAAGAGCGTCCATGCCCTTGCCAAATCTAAACAGACATGGCCTTGTTGTACTGCTTCGCTGGCTAAGGCTGCGGCAATAGCAATCTCTTTTTGATTATCATCTTCTAAGCGCCCGATAAACTTGGCAAATTGGATGGCTAATTCACTGACGCCTGCTTG
Organism: uncultured Piscirickettsiaceae bacterium; assembly: GCA_964598235.1. Lineage (GTDB taxonomy): Bacteria > Pseudomonadota > Gammaproteobacteria > Nitrosococcales > Methylophagaceae > UBA652. The sequence goes on along the minus strand of CAZRAY010000003.1, from coordinate 8,330 downwards.
TTGGAATTGTCTGATAAGGGATTTCATCGTATATCACCCCGCATACAACTATCCAGAGCGTCTAGCAACGCTTGTGACGGCTTATCGAAGAAAATCCCGCTCCTACCCTCACCTTGGCCATCTTCTGGATACATGCCACGGATAAACAGGTAATACACGCCGCCAAAATGCTGCTCAGGATCGTAGTCTGGCATGCGTAGTTTCAAATAACGGTGTAGCGCAAGGCTATAGATCGCATATTGCAAGGGATAATCATGGCTAATCATCGCATTATCAAGCGCATCTCCCTGATAGTCAGCCGCTGTGTCGCCTAGGTGATTCGATTTATAATCCACGACATAAAATCGCCCGTCATGCTCAAATACAAGATCAATAAAGCCTTTCATAAAGCCTGAAAGCGTCGAGAAATTTAAGCGATTGATAACCGTTGCTAACGGAGAATTCTTTGCTAAATTTGGCAATAACGCCTGCTGCAAACTTTTTACGGTTAAATCTGCCACGGGGAAATAAAATTCTAATTCATCTAAACGCTTGGCGGGTGTTAAATCAGATAAACGTAAACCGGCATTATCTAATGACGTCGCTAAAACCTCACCCAACCATTGGCAAGCCACATCCGTCCATTTCTCAGCATCAAAACCATATTGCAATAAAGTACGCGCCACCAATGTCTGCATCGCTTCTGTATCTTGGCTGGTGAAATCCCAATATTCAAACAAGGCATGCAAACAGACGCCCGCTTGTGCGCCACGCGGAAAGCTAAAGCGATTCAGCTCCGCAGTCAGCGGCGTAGGAGCCAGCATCAAATCTGATATTTGATATGCATCATAATCAGGCAATTCCACATCATGATGATGACGCGATGATCGCGTTAACCCGCTAAAGCTACCCATCATCCAAGGCACTTGAATCGTGCCTTTAAATTGACGCGGTGTAAGTGCCGTTTCTGATGCTGTGTCCGCTTGATAGGCAATGTATTCATCTGGCTGAATTGTCGTTACTGACATTGTTTCTGCATTCTTTGCCGCTAATGCGTCTAAATCCGCCTTCATCTCTGGGCCATTCAGATCGGTTAATGTCGGGTGAAGCAAGCTAAATAATGCAGCATCCGTCACATGCGAACCTTGCTGAAATTTTGCTGGTCCCCACACAATCACACAGCGCTCTTTTGCCCGAGTGAGCGCGACATATAATAGCCGGCAATCTTCCGCTCGCTCTTCTGCTGTGGCAATCTCGGCAGCTTCCGATAAATCTGGCTCTGCGAACGCCACATACGCCACCTTCTTTTCCTCCGTTAGTGGTGAGCTTGTCGAACCATGAAAGCTAATTACTTCATTTTTCTTAGCCCGCAAATTCGCATCCCATAAGAACGGACAAAATACGATAGGATATTCCAAGCCTTTGCTCTTATGAATCGTAATGATCTTCACCAATTGCTCATCGCTTTCTAAACGCAATTGTCCTGTTTCATCATTGCCTTGATCCGAGGATTGTCTATGCAATGCCAACCAATGTAAAATCGCTTCCATGCCACTTTTCTGTTCGCTACTTTGTGCTTGAATCAGCTCGGCCAGATGGTTTAAGTTAGTTAATATTCTTTCTCCATTTGGCAATGTAAGTGCATGTTGTTGAACTGAATGTGTGGTTAACCATTGTCGAAACATGCGCATAAAACCATATTGCTGCCATAGCTGATGTAATTCATAAAACACATCCAATATCGCCTGCCATTGCTGATCATTCTGCTCCAATTCATAAAGCGTATTCGCGCTCATGCCCCACAAATCAGTCACCAATGCTGCCTTCACCCGCGTCTCATTACTCGGCTGTGCAATGGCCTGTAATATTCGCTCTAACTGCTGGGCTTCATGGGAATAAAATATATTCTCTTTGCCTTGTTGTACACTATTAATACCACGCGCCTGCAATGCCAATTGCACCGCAACGGCTTGGGTGTTTTTACGCACCAACACGGCAATATCCCCGCCCACTATTGCTTGCGGTTTCTTGCCTTTTTCATCTGTTAACTGAGTGTTGCCTGCTGCTGATTGGTTCAGCAATCTCGTGATTTCATTTGCCGTTGTTTCTGCTGCGAGGGTTGCCATCTGTTTTTTTGCAATCTTCTCTTCGCCGCCAGCCCATAATATTTGTAAGGGTGCCGCCATCTCGCCGTCTACCGTAAAAGTCGGCAAATCTTCTCGCGCCGCCCCCACAGCTTGAAATGGAATTTCTGCATAATGGAATGGCTCGTTTTCCGCGCGTTCAAATACGGTATTAACGGCTGTCACCAACTTTGGATGAGAGCGCCAGTTTGTGGTCAGCGTATGCGTATGCTCCGCCGCGTCTTTTGCCTGCAAATACGTGAAAATATCTGCACCACGGAAACTATAAATCGCCTGCTTAGGATCACCGACTAAAAAGGTTGGCAAACCACTTTCGGCATAAATCCGACTAAAGCTCGCATATTGAATCGGATCGGTATCTTGGAATTCATCAATCAAAGCCGCTGGATATTGCTCGCGTAATTTCCCCACCAGCCAATCACCTTGTATGCCATTCAATGCCTGCTCTAAATTCAGCAATAAATCATCATAAGATTGCACTTGTTGCTGTTGTTTCCGCTGCGGCAACACCTCATGCAGATAGGTGAGCAGTTTTACGCGTAACTGCTGTCGTTGTAATTCCATTGACGCTTGCCGCTGTGTGCAGAGCTCCAATAAGCGATCACAAGCCGACCAGAATCGACATTCAGGCAATACTTGGCCTTTTTTAACCGCTCCGCCTATTTTAGTCTGAGTGAAGTGGGCAAAATCTTTAAATAGTATGCTCGGCAATTGTGTTTGTACCAGCAAGCTTTCCAATGCTTGTAAAACTTCTTTTACCTTCGCAGGCTTATAAGAAGCTTGGCTTAAGAGCGCGCTATCATTCAACGTTTCAACAACAGCTTCCCGCTCCTGTAACCATAGTGTTTGTACGCGTTCAAATTGCGCCTGCACGTCTGCCACACACTCTTCAACATCCAAGACAGCCACAGGCAAATAAGTCAGATAAGGCTTACCAATCAAGCTGCGAACGGATTTTAATAAGGTCTCCGGTGTTTCATTTTTTGCCACTAAATAGGCAACCGTCTCTCGCCCTGTTGTCACCACTTCTCGCCGCCAAAAATCATCGGTTGCCGCTTGCAATAATGCAACGTCATCACCGACCAATTCCAACTCAAATGGCAAGCCGCTCTCGAATGCAAAATCGCCTAACACCCGTTGGCAAAAACCATGAATCGTAAATATAGCGGCTTCATCAAAACTTTGAATGGCTAAATTTAAAGATCGACTTGCCGTTGCCTTTTCTTCTGCTGAGACAAGGCGCTTAATCGGCTCAATATCTGTCGTCTCCACCAAGCCCAAAAGTGCATCTCGTGCATCCACCAGCTTTTGCCGCAAGCGATCTCGCAATTCTTGTGTCGCCGCCTTGGTATAGGTCACCACTAATATTTGATCGACGGTTAAACCGCTTTCTAAAATTAACCGTAAATAAAGCTCTGCCAAGGTATAGGTTTTACCCGTGCCCGCGCTGGCCTCAATCAAATTTAATCCTGCTAGCTTAACGGTGTTGCTATCGAAGGCGGTCATAACTTACCCCCTTTCAAATGTGCTTGTAGTGGTGTGTAAATGGCTAAGGCTAAGTGTTCAAATTCCACGTCTAATGGTGGCTGGGTATAGAGTTGCTGATGATAATCATCTGCCTGCTCGCTCGATGTGAATTGGCTGCCTTCCCATGCATCCCATTTCGCTTTTTCAGGATTAGCCTTACCGCCTTTTATGGTGGCTTTAGCAAAAGCAAAACTGGTGTTCGAGAATAACGGCAATGGCTGCTGCAATCCCTGCCCATAATAATCGACTAATTCGGTGAGTAGCTCTTTAGCATTAACGACAGGCTCAAAATGATAATCTATTTTCTCTGCAATCCAGCGGCTTTCGCAGGCAACGCCAGTAGGCTTAACGCAATTCAATGCCAAATGCTGGATCCACACCGCCAGCAAATCACCGCCTTTCACATTCGCCAAGCGATAACTAAAATGACCGCTTTCAGCAAGGCCAGTCAAGCTGCCGACTAAAGTGGCCCTTCCTAAACCTAATTCAAATGGAATGGGTTCTAAAGTTTCTGCGGGTCTTTCTTGCAATAACTTTTCAGCAAATGCTGCCACGCGATCGGCTTGCTTCTCAAACACCTGTTCACCCAATATACCCTGTGGCAACACACCGCTTGCCTGAATAAGCGGCAAAACGTCAGACACCTCTCCATAGTGCCCATATTGTGCCAATAGCTGCTGACGCAACTGCCAAGCGCTCAGATGATCCAAATCAAACGGTTCTCGGCTTTCTAGCTGTGCATCTTCCTCTCTAAACCACAAGCCTAAGCGCTGATTAAGCAATGCTTTAGCAGGATGACGGAAAAAGGCCTGTAATGCAGATAGGCTCAAAATATTGTCTTCGCCTTCTATTGCTATCCTGCCCTCAAACCATGCCGCAGCCTTTTCCCCCGCCTTGCTCGGTGGACAATTTTCTGCCGCATAGCTAAATAACTTATCTGATGTGCCATCAAAATAACGTCGGCTAAAAGACTGCAAAGGATGTGTTGTTAATATCTGCTGCCAAATATCTTCCTCCTCCGCTGAAGCAAAACTTTGCCGCAACACATCCCGCACATCGCTCACCAATACCGACGGTGGAATCGCCGAATTATCACTGATGCTCGCGCCCACATAGCTGATATAAAAATGTGATTGAGCGGATAACAGGGATTCTAAAAATAAATAACGATCATCATCTCGCTTAGAACGATCTCCCTGCCGCGCAGGCGTTGAGGCCATTAAATCAAAGCCCAACTTGGTTTCTCTGCGTGGATAACTGGCATCATTCATCCCAATCAAACACACCACCCTAAATGGAATACTCCGCATCGGCACCATACCGCAGAAAGTCACGCCATGCCCCATGAAATGCGTTTGTGATCCGGCGGTATCAATATGGCCAAGTAGCCATTCTTTGATTAAATCTATTGATATAGTTTGTTCAAACCCTGCTAATCCCGTTGTTTCAACCAAGCTATCTAACGATTTTCGGATCAACAAACATTCAGCTTCATCTTGCTGATTTTCCATTGCAGGCTTAAAGAACACATCTAACAAGGTCAGCAATAAAGTTTGCCAATCTGCAACCTGCATATCGTGTTTTAATCGCTGCCGAAAACGATCCAAGGCATCAATAAAAGCACAGAGCTGCGCCATCGTCTCAGCGCGCTGCCCTGTAATGCCATCGAAACCCAGCTTACCTTCAAACAAATGCCAGTCATCAACATCGTTGCCCAAGGGCAAGGCATAACCCAGCAACAATCTATCCAAGCCTGCGCGCCAGGTATTTGCATCATCCGCTGGCAAATCTAATGCCGCTTTATCCGCAGCAGATAAGCCCCAATGCGTATGCGTTTCCCGCAACCAATGGCGTATCGTATCGAGCTTATCTTCATCTAAGGCAAACCGATTTTGGATCGCCGTGCATTCCAACAAACTCACGATGCTTTCCACATCAAACCGTGATTGTGGTAAATCCAATAAGCTTTCAAAGGCCGTTAATATTTGGCTCGGCGCAGCGGCATCATTCGCAATACCATAAGGAATACGTTGCCCCGCTTCTGCGCAACCAAACACCGCATCGATCCAGGGTGTGTACAAGGTCATATCCGGCGTCATCACCACAATATCAGTAGGCGATAAATCAGGATAACGTTCAAATAACGCTAATAACTGATCATGCAACACCTCAATCTCACGCATCGCGCTATGGCAGGCATGCACCTGAATCGAATCGTCCTCTAATCGAATATTCTGCTTTTCTAATGCCTCATCAGGATTATTCAATGCAAAAATATCATATTGCAATTGGCCTAATAAGGATGCCTGCTTAGGCGCACTGAAAAGATCGATTGGCTCAGGTTCGCAGGCTTGTAACTGCTCAAAAAACACCTGCCCTTGTTTGCCTAAACTCGCCAATAATGGATGCCCCACTTCTAAATAACCCGCCTGCTCCGGTGCCGACACCACGCGCCGCGCTTGCGCTTTCGCATCCATCAAATCGCCCCAATATGCCTCGCTGGGGGATAAAAAATAAACCGTTATCTCACAATGCCGCACCATCAACTCAAAGAGTTCTAAATAAACCGGCGGTAAAGCAGATAAGCCAAAGATACTGATCCGTTCAGGTAATCCTATAGGTCGATCCGTTGCCGAGGCTAAATACGTTTTTAATTGCAGCAATAAATTGGCGCGATGCATCGGCCGCTTTTCACCGCCCACCAGCAATCGCCATAACTGCGCCTGCCAATGTGATTCCTTACCCGCCTCCCAATCTGCAATCCAATCCGCACGATACATCAAATACTGATCAAAACTATCCGCAATGCGATTGGCTAAGGTGTAGGTTTTAAGTGGATCGCCCGTTGCGCCCAAATAGGCATCAATCTGTTCAAATCCTGACTGCTTGCGGCAACTCGGCAATAATTCAAATAAGCGCCATGTCATCGCATCGGTCGAAAAGGCCGATTCTTTAGGGATATTAGGGAGAAGCTGACGAAATACTGACCAAATAAAAGCCGAGGGATAAGGAAACGCAATATGACTCGCAATGCCATGCTGCTTTGCCAAGAATAAAGATAGCCAACGCGACAACTCATTACTCTGCACCACCACCGTTTCCGCCACCAGCGGCGATAAGGGTGCATCCGCCATCTCCTGCGATAGCCGTGTTGCCAACGCATTCATATCATTGCTAGAGACCAGCTTCAACATGGCGTGGTTTTTTGTTTTTCGATTCCCATCCCACCATCATATCGAAAGCTATTGGCTAACAACAATAATAATCTGTCCAATGATTAAAATTGACCAAGCGTACGCTATAACGTACTATGTATTTTATGGAGGTAAAAACATGACAACACTCAACGCAACTGAAGCACGATCCAAACTCTATACGCTGATCGACGAAACGGCCAACACACATAAGCCCATCGTTATTACAGGCAAACGAAGCAATGCGGTCTTAGTCTCAGAAGAAGATTGGAATGCGATTTCTGAAACCCTGTATCTGCTCTCTATCCCCGGTATGCGTGAATCTATCCGCGAAGGCTTAAATGAAGATTTAAGCGACAGCACAACGGAGCTTGATTGGTGAACTGGGAATTGGTGTATACCAAACAAGCCCAAAAAGATGCCAAGAAACTATCATCCTCTGGCTTAAAAGATAAAGCACTTTCCTTGCTCGATATTATCCAAGAAAATCCTTACCAAAACCCACCACCCTATGAAAAACTAATTGGCGATTTGGCTGGTGCCTACTCCAGAAGGATCAACATTCAACATCGGCTTGTTTATCAAATATGTGAAGAAGAAAAAATCATTAAAGTTATTCGCCTTTGGACGCATTATGCATAATGCAACCATGATATACTTGTATATCAAAACAAGTTTAGGAGAAATTTATGCTGGCACTTAGGCTCCCACCAGAAATAGAAAGCCGCTTAGCCATGCTGGCAGAATCGACAGGTAGAACGAAAACATTCTATGCCAGAGAAGCTATCTTGACGCATTTAGAAGATCTAGAAGATTATTACCTCACAGCCGGTGTATTAGATCGTATTAAGCAAGGCAAAGAAAAAACATATTCAATTGAAGAAGTGAAAACAAAGCTTGGCTTGGACGATTAATTATTCAAATTCAGCCATCAAGTCCTTACGAAAGTTAGATAATCCCGATGCACAAAGGATCATGGATTATCTCAACGACAGGGTAGCCATACTTGATGACCCAAGAGATCTTGGCAAACCACTAAAAGGAGAGCTAGGGATTTTTTGGCGATACCGAGTAGGCGACTACCGAATTTTGTGCGATATCCAAGATGATGAACTCATCATACTCGCAGCGGTTATTGGCCATCGACGTTCAATTTATCAGTAAGTGATAATGTGAGAGGATCTCTAGCATGAAATCAGGATACTCTCGTTAGTGTTATCAATCAGTTAAGGCCAACTTGGTCTGGCCTATTGGCTCTCGGTTTAATACTTTAATATGACAATACGAAAGAATACTATTCCGTATATATGTATATAATTGAGAACTGGGGTAATCCCCCCGGAAAATAAGTGACCGAATAAGTAGAATTTTCTATAAACTAAAAATAGAGGTTCTACAATGCGAAAATCAAGATATACAGACAGCCAAATTATGGCGATTCTGAAACAATCCGAGTCTGGTGTGCCAACACCAGAGTTATGCCGTG
>CAZRAY010000002.1:0-74764 GCA_964598235.1 uncultured Piscirickettsiaceae bacterium | reverse complement strand
CCATCGGCATAAGTTAATGTACCAAAGAAGCGACGATCTTTTTGCTCGGTGATAACAATGGTTTTATTATCCCATTCTTTATAACCTTTCACTTCTGACACGGTCACATTAACACCGCTCCATGTGCCTACTAAATTAGGGATGGTGGTTTGTGTTTTGATTTTGTTATACACAATACATCCTAGCCCGATACTATTAATGATAACGAATAGCCATAATATGGATTGGGATGTGGCAAAACCTGCTTGATTTTTTGTCATGTTGATTATCTTTTCTAAGAATAGAATAGGGTTATTCTGTATATTTTAAGGCAAATCCTCTGCTCTAAAATTTTGCCTTTTATGAATGACCGCTAAAATATCGACTGCATCCTCATTATTCTGTATTTCATAAAGAATTCGATAAGAATACATTGCTATCTCACGGATATGTTCATCTGATAATTCTGTCACTTTATGCCCCATATAAGGTATCTTATCTAATCCAATTGTTTTGCGCACTATCGCATCACTCACTCGCTTGGCATAAAATAATGAATCTTGGGCAATATAATTGTGTATATTCCTGAGCTGCGTGAGCGCATGCTCAGTCCATCTCACCATGTTTGAATATCATTCAACACTGCTTGTGCATCTTGCGTTTTGCCTTGCATAACATCTTCTTGCCCACGACGAATATTTTCCAATACATAAAGCTGATACATCATTTCTTCGATATTGGTATCATCTGGCAATTGTGCGATCGCATTAAGTGCTTCTTGTTTAACAGCTTCCATCACCACTTCCTTCTCATATCCAGTAAGGACGATCATATCATCTATATTAGACGAAATAAATGCCGCTTACGCCCTTTCAATATCAAAAGCGATCACATCGCTAATCGTCTGCACGCCTGTTATTAACATCATCAATCGGTCTAATCCTAACGCCACGCCACTGCAGCCAGGCAAACCATACTGCATTGCGGCTAATAAATTTTTATCTATCGGCATGGTAGGTTTGCCTACCGCTTGACGTTGTTGATTGTCGGCTTCAAAACGGGCTAATAATTCATCAGCATCTTGCAGCTCATCATAGCCATTGGCGAGTTCCATACCGCCCGCATAGAGCTCAAATCGTGCGGCAACTTGATTACCGGCTTTATCAGACACAAGCTTTGCTAGCTGTGCTTGTTCTGCTGGAAAATCATAAATCATGACAGGCGTTTCTAGCTTGGCGAGTTCTGGTTCAACCACTTGGCTCATCAGGATTTCTAATAATGCCGTTTTATCCATACTACATTCTAAAGGATGATGCGGTATTTTATCGCTTACAATCGTCTGCAAGGCCGCTGGGGCCACTTGTAAGACATCAATACCGAGATATTTAACCATGACAGCCTGATAGCTAAATCGCTTGGCTGGGCGAGTGGTGAGTAGCGCTTGTATCAATGTATCTACTTCATCCATTAGTTCACGCAAATTTAATCCCGGTCGATACCATTCCAACATGGTGAATTCTGGGGCATGTTGTTTGCCTTGCTCACCATGTCGAAATACGGTGGCAATTTGATAGATCGCACCACTGTCTGCTGCCAATAGCCTTTTCATGGCAAATTCTGGGGAAGTGTGGAGATAATAGTTTTTATCATGTAATGTCGTTTGAAAGCTATCAACATAGGGCGCGGTTGGGGCGGCGGCAGATAGGATGGGCGTGCCAACTTCCATTACATTACGCGTGGCAAAAAAATGGCGCACATCAGCTAATAGCTGCGCGCGCCGTTTTAGGGTGTCGATATTTGCTGAAGGTTGCCAGTTAGCCATTTTAATGATTGTTGTTTAATTAAAATGGATACCCGCCTACGCGGGTATGACGGGAATATTTCGCATTAGCCGGCATAAAAAATTTATGATTCTTTGGCTCTTTCTACATACTCACCAGAACGAGTATCGACTCTCAGCAATTCACCTATTTCAATGAATAACGGTACGCGCACGACGGCACCTGTTTCCAATGTCGCGGGTTTACCACCGCCACCAGAAGTATCACCTCGCAGACCTGGATCTGTTTCTGCAACCTTTAAATTAACGAAGTTCGGCGCGGTAACCGTTAGCGGTGCACCATTCCAGAGTGTGATGGTATATAACACTTGCTCGCTTAACCAATCTTTGGCATCGGCAATCGCTGTCGCATCGGCGGCATGCTGCTCAAATGTTTCTGGGTCCATAAAGTGCCAGAATTCGCCATCGGTATAAGAATACTCTAACTCCATTTCCATTACATCAGCGCTTTCAATACTTTCATTTGATTTAATCGTAAGTTCATTGACACGACCTGTTCTGAGATTACGATATTTAATACGGGTAAACGCTTGACCTTTCCCTGGCTTCACAAAGTCCAAATCAAGAATATTGCAAGGATCGCCATTCAACATAAATTTCAGGCCATTTTTTAACTGATTCGTACTATAACTTGCCATAATTTCCTCATTTTCGGTTTTGGATCTGGAACCCATTTATAATATACGCACATATGATACCGCAATCTTTACCCACCGTGGCAGACATCAGCTGGCAACGTGAATTAGCCAACGCAATTACAGATCCCAACGTGTTGCTCACACAGCTTGATTTACTCGGCCAACTCAATCAAATTGACGCCAAATTGATCGCGCAATTCCCGCTGCGAGTGCCGCAATCTTATGTGAATAAGATGCGTAAAGGCGACAAGGATGATCCCTTATTGCGACAAGTATTCCCACTGATTAATGAAGCAATGGATGTGACTGGGTTTATCTCCGATCCCGTTGGTGATTTATCCAGTGTGACGTCACGTGGTGTATTACAAAAATATCAAGGTCGGGCATTGTTAGTTTTAACTGGCGCGTGTGCGATTCATTGTCGCTATTGTTTCCGTCGTCATTTCCCTTATAGTGAGAGCAATCCTTTAGCAAGCCAATGGGTAGAGACGCTTAACGCACTCCGAGCAGAGACTTCGCTCACCGAAGTCATTCTTAGCGGCGGTGATCCACTCTCACTCAGCGACTCAAAATTGGCGGATGTTATTCAACATATTGCAAATATACCGCATATCCAAACATTACGTATTCATACGCGACTGCCCATTGTTTTGCCACAGCGGGTTACGTCAGCACTCTGCACAATGCTTCATGACACTCGCTTGAACGTGGTGATGGTTATTCATGCTAATCATGCCAACGAAATTGGTATGGAAGATAAACAAGCATTAACAGACTTACGCGAGGCAGGTTGCCTATTACTCAATCAATCTGTGTTGCTACGGGGGATTAATGATTCGATATCGGCGCTCAAACAGCTAAGCGAAACCTTATTCGATGCTGGGGTATTGCCCTATTATTTACATCTACTCGACCCCGTTGCCGGCGCACACCACTTTGATGTGCCACTCGCAGAAGGAAAAACTTTAATCGCTGAGTTACGCAAACAAGTCGCCGGTTATTTAGTGCCCAAGCTCGTTAGAGAAGAGGCTGGCGAAACCAGCAAAACGGCAATTATTTAACGATCTGCCTTTGGAATATATGTCCGTTCTTTCTGGCCGATATAGATCTGAGTTGGCCGGTAAATACGGTTATTGTTAATTTGCTGACGCCAATGCGCTAACCAACCCGCCGAACGCGCCACCGCAAAAATGGCAGTGAATTGATCATTCGGGATCCCCATTTCGGCATATAAAATGCCCGAATAGAAATCAACATTTGGATATACGCCTTTATGCGCCAACCGATCTTCACACACTTCTTCTAACTTAATCGCGGTATCAAATAATTGATCCAGCTCACCACCACGCGATTCCACTAACTCTTTTACCAAGCCATTGAGGATTTTAGCCCGTGGGTCTTTCACCTTATACTCACGATGGCCCATACCCCAAATAACTTCTTTCTTAGCTAATTTTTTATCGACCCATGCTTCAACTTTATCCGGCGTACCAATTTCATCTAGCATGCCTGTTACACGTTGGTTCGCACCGCCATGCAATGGACCAGACAAACAACCAATCGCGCCCGAAACGACACTATAAGGTGTTGCTAAAGTTGAGCCAGATACCAAGGCAGCAAAAGTGGAGGCATTCAAGGTATGCTCTGCATGTAAAATCAAACACACATCCATTATTTTTGCCATCAAGGGATCGGGTTCTTTTCCTGAAAACATATACAATAAATTTTCAGCAACAGATAAATCTTCACGCGGATTAAGTGGATCATAACCTTCACGCATATGCTCCCACATGGCGACGAGTGGTGCCATTTGGGCAATAATATTTACCGTCATATCATGCACATAACGGCGCTCTTCTTCAGGCTCAACATCCGTTAAAAATTCTGTTCCTGGATAAAACATCCCCAAACTCGCCACGGCAGTTTGCAACATATCCATCGGATCTGCGGTTGCAGGGAAATGATGCATCATTTCTCGGATATGATATTTGATACGGTAATGGCTACGTAGTTGCGTTGTAAAGTCATTCAACTCTGAAACGGTCGGCAATTCACCATTGAGTAACAATAACGTCGTTTCTTCAAAACTACTATGCTCAGCCAGCGTCTCTATCGGATAGCCACGATAGGATAATAAGCCTTTTTCACCATCAATATAAGAGATAGAGGATTGTGTTGCTGCAACACCTGCTAATCCAGGAGTAAAGTCACTCATTTCGGAACCTTCTTCACTGCTAGCTAAGAACAGTGATATTCATTTTAAGAACAGAGGATCATACCAGAATTAGTAACACACCTAAGTAGAAACCTGCAAATCATTCTGTATTTCTAGGGCAAGCTGATCTGTTTCTACAAGCTCGGAATAACTAAATTGATCGAGTGTTCTATTCTCCCAACCCCGTTCATGTAAAACAACAGTTATTTCTATTCCTTGCCGCATAAGTAAGACATGTTCCCCTTTTTCATACTGCCTTTTAGGCAATAATAAAGTATCGTTTTGAGTCATATTCTTGAGTAAAAACACGGTCAACGGTACAACGGTAACGCGATCTTCAGACACATCAATCTTTCTCACTTCAACTTGCTCAATAGCGGAACCAATCAGTTGCAATCCTAATAACAATTGCTGCTCATTTTTAAGTCGTAACCAACGAATATCCGCTAACAACCAACCTCCTATCGCGATTGATTCTAAGAGCATAAACTGCCCTACATGCAACCCTGTGGTTTGTATATCTCGATAACTTAATTGCACCCCAAATTCGCTCTCATCTTCAATATGGAATCGATATTTTGGTATCTCCATCAGCGATTCCTTTCTCTTAGCTTCTCGCCGGACCGGCTGATCAATTTCTGTGAAATGAACCGCCTCTTCTATATGATTAAGGCTAGGGGTGTCGACTGCTTCTACCTGCGCTAAAAATTGATAAATGTATTCGAGCCCAATTATCGTATTGATTTCCTTTTTTCCACCTGATATACGGGGACGTAATCGATGCTTTATTGGCTTCAATTGATGACACAAATGCTGTAATAAATACTCTGGTAACACACCTGCTTGCGTGTCTTTTAATTTTTCTTCTGCACGTAACCAATCTTTCAAACGCAGATATAAACCTTCATTATCAATCCGATAATGACTATCATTTATTGTAGCTTGCGCTTGAACACGAGGCGGATAGGGAACCTTAAGGTCAATGATATGCATCAGCTTGGTGTTATTGCCGGCCAGTGGCTCTATTTTCAACTCGGCAACCACTTCCGCAAGGCCATGATGAATTTGATCTATCTCCGCATCTCGCAGACTATAAGGTGATACCATCGCTAACACCACGGCACGTTTATACACTAAATCTAATGCCCCTTTCCCTGATTGATACGCTAATGGGTCTTTAATTTTCTTTTTTTCTAATGCTTCGATTACGGCATAGTGATAACTAATATTAATCGCTTGCCACACATCCTTATGTTCAAAGGCACATAACATATATGACAATCGTAATTGTTCAGCCGAATAAAATAGAATGCGCTCAACAAGTAATGCACGGTCTTTTTTACTCGGGCCTAACCAGCTCGACTGCACGGCATAAACGAGCAAACGTTGATAACCTAGCGCCATATTACGCAATATAGTGCTCGCACTATATTGCCGCGCACGATTCTGATGTGTGGTTTCAACACTTCGACCTCTGCCTTGCCGTATCATCGTCGTCGTCAGATATGCCACTGTTGGCCGCAATAATTCTAATAACTCAAAACGCTCACCTTCATGTAAATCTAAACTGTTTATTTGTATTAAATAATCCGCGATACTGGATGCCAGCGTTTTACTATTAAAAACGGGTAATTTCTCAATCCAAATAGCGAGCGCTTTACTTGTCAGCGGAATATTTTTAATCGATTCTGCTGATTGTAATTTGGGAAAGCTAAATTCTGATAAATAATGTTGTGTCATCAATCTATAAAGGCCTTAGGTTAAAGCATCCTGCCAAATATTATGTGCCCACGCATTCGCAAATGTGCCTTCCGCCTTCGTTGGTTCCTTGGACACACCACTCCCTTTCATCGGCATCATTTCTGCTTTTTCTGCATCATATCGATAAACAGCAGAGACATGCACAGCCTGTTTATCATCAATAAAGCTATAGCAGGTATTATTAAATACCGGTTCGGCAATTGGGGCTTGTTCGTGTAATAGAGAAACAATTGCAGCCGCACACACTTTCGCCTGTGCATTCGCCATATGGCCTGATTTAGGTAAGCGTGCTGCAATCGCATCACCAATCACATGAACATTCGTTTTCACGGTTGATTCATAGCTCAGAAAATCGACTTTACACCAACGTTCATCCACATTAACCACACCCGCCATGGCGGCCACTTGGCCTGCCTTTTGTGGCGGGATGACATTTAGCACATCTGGTTGCACAGTATCAAACTCTGTTTCAACCGTTAAACTCGCCACATCCAATGTTTCGATACGGCTATTTGGCACATATTCAATCAAACCTTTATATTCTTTCTCCCATGCCGCCTCAAATAAGGCTTTTTTCGATGCAATTTTTGCATTTTCATCTAGGATCAATAATTTTGCTGTTGGATTGTGCTGTCGTAAATAAAGCGCCACTTGGCAAGCACGCTCATAAGGCCCCGGAGGGCATCTAAAAGGTGTTCTCGGTATTGCCATCGCAATCACACCACCTGATTTCATTGACACCAGTTGATCATGAAGTAATTGTGTTTGGGGGCCCGCTTTCCATGCATGGGGGATTTTTTGTTGGCCCGCTTCTGTTGCCAACATCGGTAAATCGTCATAAATAAAATCAACACCCGGCGCAATCACCAAACGATCGTAGGCAATCACCACACCATCATGTAATGTCACCTTTTGTTCCACTGCATCAATCGCTGTCACAGATGCTTGCACCCGCTGCACACCATGGGCTGCTAAACCATCATAATCTTTGGTTAAATCTTGCAGTGTTCGATGACCACTCAACACTAAATTACTTTGCGGACAAGATACAAACTGGGCATTACGCTCAATCATGATTACATCAATATCCGGACCCCACATTCGAATATATTTGGCAACCGTTGCACCTGCAAAGCCGCCACCAATCACCACCACTTGATTTTTATTCGCTGTTTTACTCGAACACGCTATTTGTAAGCTCAGCGGCACTGCGATCCCGGCTTGCAGTCCCGTTTTGATAAAACGACGACGATTAAGTGACATATAGTGCTCCTAATTCATTGCGAAATTGAAGGGATTTTCTCTCCAGCGGCTTGCAAATCCGCATGATACGACGAACGCACCATCGGTCCACTGGCAACGTGTTCGAACCCCATTCTACGCCCTAACACGCCCAATTGGTCAAATTCTTCAGGGGTTACAAAACGCGCCACCGCTAAATGATGTCGACTAGGTTGTAGATATTGTCCTAGTGTTAACATCTGACAATCATGCGCGCGCAAATCTGCCATCACTGCCGCCACCTCATCCAAGGTTTCACCCAAGCCCAACATCAGGCCTGATTTGGTTGGTACGGTTGGATGCTGTGCCCGAAAACGCTGCAATAAAGTCAGTGACCATTGGTAATCCGAACCAGGGCGCACGGCTTTATATAAACGCGGAATACTCTCTAAATTATGATTAAAAATATCGGGCGGGCTCAAAGCCAATATTTCTAAAGCCACATCCATTCGACCACGAAAATCAGGCACTAACACTTCAATATCCGTTTCTGGAGATTGCTGCCGAACCGCACGAATACAATCCACAAAATGCTGCGCCCCACCATCTCGCAAATCATCTCGGTCAACCGAAGTAATCACGACATGCTTTAACTGCATCGCCGCAATCGTTGATGCCATATGTGCAGGCTCGTTTTCATCTAAAGGATCAGGCCGACCATGTGCCACATCACAGAATGGGCAACGCCGCGTGCATATATTACCCATGATCAAAAAGGTTGCCGTGCCATGCGAAAAACACTCGCCCAAATTAGGACACGCCGCTTCTTCACAGACTGTATGCAAATTATTTTCACGCAATAATGCTTTCAACCGCTGCACATCTGCCCCGCCCGGTGATTTAGCACGGATCCAACTCGGCTTGCGCTTTGGATCGCTAGGCACAATTTTAATCGGGATCCGAGAGACCTTAGATTCACCTTTCAGTGCTTTTATATCTCGCTGTGGCGTTGTTGGTTCAGTCATGCTGTATTTTTCTCGCTGTTGCTAACCGTATTGATAATATCTTGGTTAATCTATCTTCCACTATTTCGATAGACGATTTTACACCTAATTGCTGTAGATCTGTTACCGCCAACCCCGCATATCCACAAGGATTGATACGTTTAAAAGGTGACAAATCCATGGCGACATTTAAACTCAGCCCATGATAACAAGCCCCCTGTTTCACACGCAAACCCAATGCGGCTATTTTTGCATTATCCACATATACGCCCGGTGCATCCGATCTGGCTTGTGCAGCAATATTCCAGCCAGCCAATAATTCGATAATGCTCTCTTCAATCAACGTCACCATCTGGCGCACACTGATACCCAACCGTTTTAAGTCAATCAGCGTATAAACCACCAGTTGCCCAGGGCCATGATAGGTCACTTGCCCACCTCTGTCAGTTTGTATAACCGGGATATCGCCTGCTGCTAGGATATGGGCTGCTTGCCCATTTAGGCCTTGTGTAAAGACCGGGCCGTGTTCTAACACCCATAACTCATCTTCCGTCTCTGCTGTTCTGTTTGCCGTGAATGCCTGCATCTTAACAACCATCTCTTCATAATCAGCAAGACCCTGTTTTTTTATCTTCATCAATACTACAGCAAATACTTCACACGCTCATGTGCATGTAAAGCCTCATAAATTGTATCTAACTGCGCCTTGCTTGTTGCCCAAATCGGCACCGTCACAGACGTATACTTACCATTTTTACTTTGCTTGGTTTGTACGCGTGACGCATCTAAATTTTCCACCTGCGGCTGAATTAAACTGAGCACTAATGCAACAAAATCATCACCCGTCAGCCCCATCACCTTAATACCAAAATCACAGGGAAATTCTAGTAATGTTTCCGTATTGTCATTCGCAGCAATAATAGGTAATTCTGGCGTTATTTCATCACTCATACCGATAAACGCTGTTTATATTGTTGATACAAGGCATCCATTTGTTGCCACACACTACCTGGCTTACCGGTTCCAACGGATACGTCATCTAATTTCGTTACAGGCAAGACTTCTTTCGTTGAGCTTGTCACCCAAATTTCATCGGCAGCCCGTAGTCGCGCTTCACTTACTTCACCCTCAAGACACCTTATGCCGCCTTGCTTGGCTAATACGATCACCAATTCTCGCGTGATGCCAGGTAATACTTCTTCATTCTTAGGCGAGGTAAAAATCTGACCTTCTTTTACAATAAACACATTACTCGCCGCGCCTTCAGTCATATGACCGTCCCGAATTAAAATCGCTTCCTGCGCCCCTTGATCTTGCGCTTGCTGACGCAACAGACTATTTGGCAATAACGTAATGGCTTTGATATCACAATTCTGCCAGCGAATATCTGGCAATGTAATCGCTGAAATGCCTACTGTTTTATATGTTTCAGGTACGGGCACCAATGGATTGCTCATCACAAATACCGTTGGTGTCACCCCAACAGGGAAAACATGATCACGCGGCGCCACACCGCGCGTTACCTGTAAATACACAGATTGATCGCCCCCCCCATTCTTAGCCACTAAGGTTTCAATCATCGTTTGCCATGCTGCCAAGTCCAAAGGATTCACCATTCTCACGCCAGCCAAACTCCGTTCGAGTCGTGCGAGATGTCCGGTTAATTGAAAACAATGTCCGTTATATACGGGAATCACTTCATACACGCCATCACCCAGCAAAAAACCGCGGTCAAACACGGATACTTTTGCCTCATCTGCGGGTAGGAACCTACCATCTAAATAGACTTGTTTCATTTTTGTGTCTCTATCCAAAAACCATCATCCACACATGATCCCAAAGCCGCCGCCACCAGCTGCCAGCTTCAACCGATTTAAGTGCGGCGATCGGATGTTGACTAATTAATGTATCGCCTAATTTTACTTCAACATACCCCACTGTTTCACCGGTATTGATCGGCGCGACAACTGGCGTTTGAATATGCGTTGTTACCGCCAATGATTTATATTGACCACGTGGCACCGTCACGGCTAGTCCGTCAGTCAAACCTACTGTTAACTGTTTCTCATTGCCTTTCCATATCCGTACATCCACTAGTTTTTCATGCGATTTATACAACATATGTGTTTCAAAAAATCGGAATCCATAACCAAATAATTTTTGCGTTTCTTGGGCGCGCGCCTCTTCACTTCGGGTACCTAGCACAACAGAAATCAAGCGCATTTCACCCCGTTTTGCTGATGCAACAAGACAATAACCTGCTTCATCCGTATGCCCTGTTTTAAGCCCATCAACACTGCTATCTCGCCACAATAATTTATTACGATTATGCTGCGTGATTTCATTATAGGTATATTCTTTCTCGGCATACCATTTGTAATGTTCTGGAAACTCCCGAATAATCGCCGAAGACAAAATAGCAATATCTTTCGCCGTTGTGTAGTGATCGGGATCAGGCAAACCCGTTGAATTACGGTACTGCGTATTTTCCATCCCTAACTGCGCCGCATAATCATTCATCATGCCTGCAAAACTTTCTTCGCTGCCGGCAATATGTTCCGCCAACGCAACCGCCGCATCATTCCCTGATTGAATAATCATGCCACGCAATAATGCTTCCACCGGCACTTTTGTATTCACTTCAATAAAACTACGCGACCCAACCATCCGCCATGCTTTTTCACTGATCAACACCTCATCCGCCAGGTTAATCCGCTCTGCCGTCAACTCCTTCGACACCACATAAGCGGTCATCAACTTCGTAATACTCGCAGGCGGCAAACGTTGTTCTGCATTCTGTTCTACCAATACGCGACCGCTGCTATGGTCGATCAGAAAATAGGATTTTGCCGCAATTTCAGGGGCGTCAACCGTTGGTTTTACATCTGTTGAAATTGTGGGTAGCCCACCGCCTGCCATCACACCAACAGATAATCCAGCGAACATCCCCAATAATAAGCCCACCATCACTTTTTGAAATTTTCTCATTCCCACCTCAACTACTCCTCAATATTTTGCTTCTCTGAAAAACACACATGCTCAGGCTGCTCATTCGATTACGATTTGCGAATCATACCCTTGATTATCTAATCTCTGCGACAATCCTTGCCCCTGCTCAGCGCTTACTAATGGCCCCACTCTCACCCGATATAACGCCATCCCTTGCCGTTGTATTTCCCTGATTGAAACAGGCACACCTGTGAGGCTTTGCACCGCCTCTTTTACTTCTTGCGCACTTCGCAATGATGCATAAGCGCCCACTTGTAAAAATATTAACTGATTATCCAAACGCGTTGCGGGTAGGTTATCTTCTGGCAGTGCAAAGGTTTCGGAATGTTCACCTCTATCTTGCCCACCACGCATCGGTAACGCACGCACATTAACCCGCGCGGTGCCCTGACTCACCACCCCCAATTTCTTTGCTGCAGCATAGGATAAATCGATTAAACGATCGCCATGAAAAGGGCCTCGGTCATTCACACGTAACACCACTCGTTGCCCATTATCTAAATTGGTTACTTCCACATAGGTTGGTAATGGCAGTGTTTTATGGGCAGCGGTCATCCCATACATATCATAAGTATCACCATTCGATGTTTTGCGACCATGAAATTTTTTACCATACCATGACGCTATACCGCGTTCTTCATAGCCCGCACTGCTCGTCAGCGTATAATATCGTTTTCCAAACACCTCATAATGTGGTGGATTACCATAACGACTCCGCGGCTCTACCCTAGGCTGCGCATCGGGAATCTGAGAAACATCCCGATCAACAATCGGCCCCCGATCTCGTGTCGGCGTACTACCACATGCTGCAAGCAGCCCACACAAGGCTGTTAATAAAAAAACGCGCCATCCTAAATGCATTTATTGGCCCCGTGCTTGGCGAATCTCATCCGCCAACTGCGTCACAGCCATCGCATACATGGGGCTATGGTTATAACGTGTAATCACATAAAAATTCTTTCGGGCCAACCAATAATCTGGCCCAGATGTATTTTCCAACTCAATCAGTGACACCTTATCTTCCCCACAAGGTAGATCCATTAGAGACAAACCCGCCGCTTTCAACTGCGCTCGGCTAAGTGATGGCTTCAAGCCCGCTTCAAGCATGGCTGCAGGTGAGCCTGATAATATTTTTGATTTATGCACAATACTCTGTCCACGCACCCAACCATGTTCCGCTAAGTAGTTTGCAATACTGCCTATGGCATCCGTAGGGTTTTGCCAAATATCACGCTGACTATCACCATCAAAATCAACTGCATAATGGCGATAACTACTCGGCATAAACTGCGCTAACCCCATCGCCCCCGCATAAGATCCAACGGGTAATAACGATGATTTTCCTTCTTCTCGCGTCAACAATAAAAAGTGCTCTAATTCTGAGGTAAAGAACTTGCTGCGTTTTGGATATCGAAAAGCCAACGTTGATAAGGCATCAATCACACGATACCCCCCCACATTGCCGCCATAGCGTGTTTCTACGCCTAAAATGGCGACAATAATTTCAGCCGGCACACCATATTCAGCTTCTGCCCGTGCTAAATCATCGGCATATTCATCCCAAAAGCGCACACCACCATTAGTCCGCTTTTTGCCTAAGAAAATTTTACGATAATCATACCAAGGCTTACTTTTCTCGGCGGGCCGTGAAATAGCCTTTAATATGGAATCTTTCACTTCCACAGATGAAAACAACTTACGTAATGCCTGCTTATCAAACCCATGTTCCTGTGTCATTTTATCGATAAAAGCAGGTAACCCTGGCAGTTCATTCCCGCGCGCGTAACTACCCGCACCATACAAAACACTGGCACACAGAGCCACACCCAATATTGTTAAAAACTTTAATTTTTTCATCATACTTCCTTTATCCCATCATTCTGCGATGCGTATGTATAGACATCAGGATACCGAATCCTGCAAATAAGGTCACCATTGACGTGCCGCCATAGCTAATTAATGGCAATGGCACACCTACTACAGGCAATAATCCCGTCACCATCCCCACATTAACAAAAACATAGACCAAAAAAACCAGCGAAATACTCCCCGCCAATAAACGTCCAAATCCTGATTGTGCCTGCCCCGCGATATACAGCCCACGGCTCGCCACTAAAAAATAACTCAATAATAATAAACACGCACCCATCAACCCAAATTCTTCAGCGATTACCGCAAAGATAAAATCCGTTGAGCTTTCAGGTAAAAAATCTAAATGTGATTGCTTGCCCTGCAACCAACCCAAGCCCATAACCCCCCCCGAACCAATGGCAATTTTAGATTGAATAATATGATAACCCGCACCCAATGGATCACTTTCTGGATTGATAAACGTCAACACCCGCCGTCGTTGATAGTCATGCATAACGTACCATAATACAGGCAATGCTGCCCCACACAAGGCAATAAAAGCAAAAATAACACGCCATGAGATACCCGATAAAAAAAGCACAATAACCCCTGAACTCGCAATCAATAATGCCGTCCCTAAATCAGGTTGTTTTGCAATTAGAAAAGTGGGTAATAACACCATCACCAATCCAATAAATAACCGACCCGCGCTAGGCGGCAACGATCGTTCAGATAAAAATGCAGCCACTAAAATAGGGACTGCTAACTTCATCATTTCTGAGGGTTGAAATCGAAATAGCCCCAAATCTAACCATCGCTGGGCACCCTTCCCTGTGGTGCCTATCACCAACACGGCAAGCAATAAAATCAGCCCCAAACTATAGAGTATATAGGCCATGTTTTGATATCGATCTGGATGAATTTGGGCCAATACAAACATAATGCCCAATGCGGCGCCTAGGCGAATACCATGGCGCATCAATAAATCCATATCTTGGCCTCCCGCACTGTATAACAATAATAAGCCAATCCCTG
This sequence comes from uncultured Piscirickettsiaceae bacterium, assembly GCA_964598235.1. Taxonomy (GTDB): domain Bacteria; phylum Pseudomonadota; class Gammaproteobacteria; order Nitrosococcales; family Methylophagaceae; genus UBA652. The sequence goes on along the minus strand of CAZRAY010000002.1, from coordinate 60,211 downwards.
AAATAGCCAATAATACGAGCAATAAGAGCGCATCCAAATGCAATCGCGCTAAAAAGGTGGTTAAACTCCAGCGCGTAGGTTGTTGGCGATCAATCAAAGTCATTCGATTATTTCTCCATTCTGCTCAGACGTCTGATTCTCTGGTATCGGTGCCGGAATTAAATCGGTCTCAACTTCCGGTATCGTTTCTTCATCTGGATCTTTAAAATTGAAATACGCATCAATCATTTTTCTCGCCATGGGCGCGGCCACTCGGCTCCCGCCGCCGCCGTTTTCGACCACCACAGCCACCACAAACTGTGGGTTATCCGCAGGTGCAATCGCAATAAATAATGCGTGATCATGTAATTTCTTGGCTATCGTCGCCGCATCATATCGTTCATTTTGCTTAATATTAAATACCTGTGCCGTACCCGTTTTACCTGCCATCTGAAAGGGTAATCCTGCTGCTGAACGACGCGCCGTGCCTCTTGGACCATGCATCACCTCAACCATACCACCAATCGCATCTTCCCAGTTCTGAGCATAATTAATGGGCACATTTTCACTGAGTGTAATAGGTAACGGCATGATATCTACTTCGCCCGTATTGCGCGTTGCTCTTACTACATGTGGTGGTATCACTTGTCCACGCATCGCTAAAATAGCGGTGGCATGCGCTAACTGTATCGGGGTCATTTGATTAAATCCTTGTCCTATTCCCGAAATTAACGTTTCTCCTGGAAACCACACCTGATTTCGCGATGCCCGTTTCCATTCACGGGAAGGCGATAATCCAGCACTTTCTCCCGACACATCAACACCCGTTTTACGACCAAAATTAAATAAATCTAAAAAACTATGGAGGCGATCAATACCAAGCGTCATCGCTAAATCATAAAAATAGACATCACAAGACTGCCCCAAGGCATTTTTTAAATCAACACTACCGTGACCATGTCGTTTCCAACAACGATAACGATGTGATTTTCCAGGCAAGCTATACCAACCGGGGCAATATGTCTTCTCCTCCCGCCGCCGTAATCCCGCCTCTAATCCCGCCAGTGCCACAAATGGTTTTAATGTAGAACCCGGCGGATAACGCCCACGTAAACTTCTATCAAATAAAGGCCTATCTGGTGAATCCCGTAACTCACCATAAGCCTTATAACCAATCCCGGACACAAACAAATTGGGGTCAAAATCAGGCTGACTCACCATCGCCAAAACACCCCCTGTTCGCGGATCTATCGCCACAATAGACCCATTAAATTCCGCCTCTATGAGTGCATTTGCTGCCGTTTGTTGCAATTTTAGATCTAGGTGTAAAAATAAATCTTGTCCCGACGTGGCGGGTTGCCGCGAGAGCTGTCGAACGACTCGACCACTCGCATTCGTTTCAACTTGTTGATAACCTACCCCGCCATGTAAGGTAGATTCATAATATTTCTCTATGCCTGTTTTACCAATATGTGATGTGCCTTTATAGGCTTGTGTATCAATACGCTTTAAATCACGTTCATTGATCCGCCCAACATAACCCACCACATGGGTAAACAAAGCGCCTTGCGGATAATGCCGTAATAATCGTGCCACCACATCAACACCAGGTAAGCGATGTCGGTTAACAGAAAACTTAGCCACCTCTTCTTCCGTTAAGCGCTGTCTTATCACCACTTTTCGAAATGAACGTTGCTGCTTAATTTCTTTTCTGATATCGCTTATTGCGACGGCATCCAAATCAAATAGGTTGGCCAATGTCTGCAACGTAAAATCTAAATCGGCTACTTTCTCAGCTGTTAATTCCAAGCTAAAAGTCGGCACATTATCCGCAAGTAGCACCCCATTGCGATCGTATATTAAGCCTCGTTGTGGGCCTATTGCCGTAATATCAATATGATTATTGGCTGACAATTTGTCAAAATGGGCATATTCCATCACTTGCAATACAACAAGGCGTGTCATTAGGCCGAGTAACAGTATAAAAGCAAAAAAGCCCGCAATCAGTAATCTTCGATTGATTAGCCGACTTTCATCCCCATGATTTTTGAGCGTATCTCTAATCGCCATATTTATCGAATGTGAAAACGCCGTCTTAACCAACGCAATAAGGTAAAGATAGCGGGCCACACCACTGCACTAGCCAAGGCAGGACCCCATACCAAATTAGCAACAAAGCCGGTCGCCATGGTTGCCGCGATTAATTTTGCCAGCATCACTAAAAACATAATCGGCAGTGTTTGTTGCAGCAAAGGATATTGTCGCAATTGCAAATGAAATTTTAGCGCAATATAAGCCACAGCCGCATAAGCGAAAGCCAATAAGCCAAGATGCGTTCCCAATAAAACATCCATCAATAACCCAATCGACCACGCCCACACAACGCCTAAACGTTGCGGCAAAGCCAATGCCCAATATACCAGCACTAACATCACCCATTCTGGGCGAAACATTTCCCACGATTCAGGCAATTGAACCAACATCAGCAATATTGCCAATAGAAAGGTCAGAAAAATAAGAATCGCACTTCTAGTCATCTGATAATGTCTCAGGTATCTCTATTACGGTCTCTTGACGTGATTGTGGAATAGGGGAAGTCACTTTCTCACCAGGCAATACCAATAATAACTCTCTGCTTGTATTCAAATTTGCCAGCGGCATCACATCAATGGCCGCAAAGGATTCGCCCGCTGGGCCACCAATCTCTGACACAGTGCCCACTGGATAACCTTGTGGGAACCGCCCACCCAATCCTGATGTGCTCAGCACATCACCGATTTTTATATCACTATTTTGCGGCATATGAATCAACTTTAATGGCTGGCCCAAGCCCTGCCCTACCGCGACAGCACGCAATCCATTGCGGTTGATTTGAATCGGTATTGCGTGACTCGGATCGGTGAGCAATACAACGGTGCTCGTCCACTGAGACACATCAACCACTTGCCCCATCACACCTTGCGCATCTAACACCGCTTGATTAATAGTCACACCATCATCATGTCCTTTATCGATTAGCACCCATTGTGAAAAAGGGTCTAAATCAACTGTCACCAACTCGGTCACTAACACGCGCTCTTGTAACCGAAAAGAAGATCCCAATAAAGATCTTAATCGATTATTTTCCGCTTCCAATGTTTGTAGTTTAAGCAGGCGCACATCATTCAATAGTTGGGTGGCCGTAAGCGATTCATTCTTAATCTGTAATTGGCGCCGACTTGCAAAATAATCACTCAATCCCTGAACAAATTCGCTCGGCACTGCCGCTATCACATGAATAGGGTAAACGGCATTCGTTATCACCGCGCGCGCCTGCACCAAATAATGCGACCGTACATCTAATAATAGCAATACACCTGACAGCATACCAACCAACAATAGGCGCGTATTTAACGAGGGTGTATGGGTGAATAAGGATTTAATCTTTTATGCCTCTAAAATAAAATCGCCTCTGTGAATATATACCCATGATACATGAAGATGCAGGTTTCAGAGCTTATCACGGATGTCAGAGTAAGGTACAATGCGCAGGCAATGACTCGTCCGTGCCCAGCATTGTAACGCCTCACTGGCATTCGTGATAAGCTCCCGCAGGGCAAGAGGATAAGCCATACTCTTCGTCGTTATAAAGTCTTAAATTAGAATGACTAATTCGGCGACTTTCTGCCTAGAATAGTATGGCTTCTTCTCTTGCTGAAATTCTGTATCTTCATGTGTCATGGGTATTACACACAAAGGCGCTGTTTTAAATACCGTGGTCGAATTATACGACCTTGATATTAAATGTTTTCATATGTAAAGATATCACTGCCCCGCTCATCCATCATTTCCAGCGCGCGTCCACCACCTCGTACCACACAAGTCAACGGATCTTCTGCCACAATAGCCGGCAGACCTGTTTCTTCCATAATCAATTTATCTATGCCCTGCAATAATGCACCACCGCCTGTCAACACAATGCCACGTTCTGCAACATCAGCTCCAAGCTCTGGCGGTGTTTGCTCTAAAGCCATTTTTACCGCATCGATAATGCCTGACAAAGGATCTTGCAAAGCTTCCAATACTTCATTACTGGTTAGGGTAAAACTACGTGGAATACCCTCCGCCAAATTACGTCCTCGCACTTCCATTTCTTTCACTTCTGCACCAGGATACGCCGAACCGATTTCTTTTTTGATTCGTTCTGCGGTTGCATCACCGATCAGCGTGCCATAATTACGCCGTACATAGTTAATAATAGCTTCATCCATCAAATCGCCACCGATCCGGACGGAAGCAGAATAAACAATTCCATTCAAAGAAATAACTGCGATTTCACTGGTACCGCCACCGATATCTAACACCATCGAACCACTGGCTTCTTCAATCGGCATACCCGCACCTAATGCGGCGGCCACGGGTTCTTCAATTAAATAGACTTCCCGCGCACCGGCGCCTGCTGCTGATTCGCGAATGGCGCGTCGCTCAACCTGCGTTGACCCACAAGGCACACAAATCAATACGCGCGGACTCGGTTTAAAAAAACGTGTTTCATGCACTTTGCGAATAAAATGTTGCAACATTTTCTCAGTCACCGTGAAATCGGCAATCACGCCATCTTTCAGTGGGCGAATTGCCGTAATGTTACCGGGTGTTCGACCCAACATTCTTTTTGCTTCCACTCCCACAGCAGCAATTGAACGGGGCCCACCTGGGCCACGCTCTTGGCGAATCGCCACCACAGAGGGTTCATCGAGAACAATACCTTGCCCACGCACATAAATAAGGGTGTTTGCCGTTCCTAAATCGATCGATAAATCGTTAGAAAACAGGCCCCGAATACTTTCAAACATGCACTTTCCACATCATTTAATAAATTAAAGACGCTACTTTATCAATGCAAGGGGCTGTTGAGCAAGCGCAGAATCATTTAAACTACCTGTTTTTTCCACTAAATTGCACGGAACCCGTAATGAGTTTAGATAAAACCGATGTAGAAAAGATTGCCCATTTGGCGCGCTTAGGCATTAATCAGCAAGATATTCCTGAATATGCGCAAACCCTCAGCAATATCTTCGCCCTCGTCGAACAAATGAATGAAGTTGATACATCGGGCATTATTCCCATGGCGCATCCGCTGGATGCTGTGCAACGTCTTCGTGAAGACAAAGTAACCGAGACCGATAATCGCAAATTATTTCAGTCTATTGCGCCGAAGACCAAGGCTGGTGTTTATCTTGTGCCTCAAGTCATAGAATAATCGCACGCTTTTCTTTCTCATAGCAATATTTTAGAACAACTGAACCACAGGCAATACTATGCACACAAAATCACTTTCCGAGTTATCCACCGCACTTCATCAGGGCGATATTAGCAGTGTTGAACTCACCCAACATTATCTTGACCGTATCAAACAATATAATGGAGAACTCAACGCGTTCATCACCATTTGTGAAGAAAGTGCTTTAGCCCAAGCCGCCGATGCGGATGCACAGTTTAAAGTAGGCACCGCAGGCCCTCTTACAGGCATTCCACTGGCGCAAAAAGATATCTTCTGCACCCAAGGCGTGCGCACGAGCTGTGGCTCAAAAATGCTTGATAACTTTATCGCGCCGTATAATGCCACCGTGGTTGAAAAGCTCAATGCGGCAGGCATGGTCATGCTCGGCAAAACCAATATGGATGAATTTGCCATGGGTTCCTCAAATGAAACCAGCTTTTATGGCCCCGTGAAAAACCCATGGGATACCAATCGGGTTCCAGGCGGTTCATCAGGTGGCTCTGCTGCTGCTGTTGCCGCACAACTTGCACCGATTGCAACGGGCACAGACACAGGTGGCTCCATCCGCCAACCGGCCTCATTATGTAATCTAACCGGCCTCAAGCCCACTTACGGCCGTATTTCACGTTATGGCATGATTGCGTTCGCCTCCAGCCTAGATCAAGCAGGCCCAATGGCGCGCAGCGCCGAAGATGCCGCTATGCTCATGCAAGCCATGGTCGGCTTTGATGAACGTGATTCCACCAGCGTCGAACACCCCATTCCAGATTACACAGCTAATCTTGATGCGCCGCTTGATGGTTTAACCATCGGCCTCCCGACAGAATATTTTGGCGAAGGCCTCGATCCAAAAGTGAATGACACCATCCAAGCCGCGATTAAACAATATGAATCGCTCGGTGCCACCGTTAAAGAAATCAGCTTGCCCAATACCAAGCTCGCCGTACCGACCTATTATGTAGTCGCACCGGCAGAATGCTCCACCAACCTATCTCGCATGGATGGTGTGCGTTTTGGTCATCGCTGCGATAATCCTGTTGATCTAGAAGATCTCTACACCCGTTCGCGCGGCGAAGGCTTCGGCGAAGAAGTCAAACGCCGCATCATGACAGGCACCTATGCCCTATCAACAGGTTACTACGATGCCTATTATCTCAAAGCCCAAAAATGCCGCCGCTTAATCCGCGATGATTTTGTGGAAGCGTTTAAAGAAGTTGATGTCATCATGGGGCCAACCTCACCCACCACCGCCTTCAAAGCAGGCGAAAAAACAGATGATCCCGTCGCCATGTATCTTGCAGACATCTACACCATCAGCACCAATCTCGCCGGCTTACCCGGTATGTCGATTCCTGCAGGCTTTGTTGATGGTCTGCCTGTCGGCCTACAAATTATCGGTAACTATTTTGATGAAGCGCGCCTGCTTAATGTTGCCCATCGTTATCAGCAAGTGACCGATTGGCATCAGCAATCGCCCGATGGTTTTGCAGGCTAAAATCTATCGCATCATTTGTGGTGTCGGGCTGCTATTGTTAACAGCCTGTGATGCTGAGCCACAGGCTCCTGAAAGCGAAAACAGGCCAGAAACCAGCCAATCTGTAACGTGCATTGCTTCTGCATCTGTTAAAAACACATACTCCGCAGTAGAGATTACGCTGGCAGCCAAACAATGTGCCGAAGACAGGCGATATAGTCAAGCGGCAGAATTGCTTGTTATCGCCAGCGCCTATAGGTTTTATGATATGCAACGCGTTGCTGATAAACCGGCTCATAACCCGCTAGATACCCTTTTCTCAACAGAGCTGGGATCATTAGAAAAATATAAACAAACCAATTTAATCTTAGCCATCAACGCACTGGATAATGATGGCCATCGTATGCAACAACTCTGTCACTTCCTAGCAACCTCGCCACCGCCGATCTATATCCCCCGTTATCTCATTAATCAGGGAAGAAAGAGCTCTCCCGAGGGCATCAAAATGAGATTAGCCAATGATTTCAATTCAGCAGATAGTTGGGCGCAAGCCATAGACTCGGTATATTGCAATCCAGAGCCCTCCTCTTATTCCCAATAAAAAAGGCGATGTATCAACATACACCACCCTTTTTTTATTTAACTCAGCTTATGCTGATCAATATTTATACCGTTCGGCGGCGAAGCCCCATCCATAACAAACCCAGCATCATCACAAACAATGCAAAAGGGCCAGAAACAGGGATGGCAGCCGCTGGAGCTGCTGCTAACAATGTCGCAATCGCACCGTTAAATCGAACATCCGCAAGCGTAGTATCGATATCATATTGATACAAACAATAGGTCAAATTCGTTGTATCAACAAGAGCAATATATTGTGGTGTGGCAGGACTTGATTCGGTTGCCGTTACATCACACAAACTGTCTGGCGCTGTGACAGGTTGGCTTGGCAAAAAACATCCTCGCAAAAGAGAACCATCTGGCGCAATGATAGCACTTCCTGCTGCGAGAGTATTCGAATTAAAACCTACAACAGGGGCAGGAAACTGGTCACTAGAATCAGGCCAAGTCATCGGACCCGCTGTAGGATCGCCAACTGAACACCCACCTCCCAATACTGTAGGTACTGCGTGGGCAGGCAAGCTCACCATAAAACAAACCGCCATCATAATGCCCATTTTATTCAACCACTTTTGAATGTTTTTCATCATCATACACCGCTCTCCAAATTCACTAAAAAAATAGAATATCAACCGAAGTATAGCCCCCCCCCCCTTCACGAAGGCAAATAACAAAAAACAAGCCAATATTAAAAACGGCTTTAACACTTGAAATAAATCAAATTATTCTGTAACCCTGAGTAATTCTGTTAGTCTATTTGTATATCTATATTTTTGAGAATAATTGACGTATGAACGCATCCCAACTCTTTATCCAATGCCTTGAAAATGAAGGTGTGCAATATATCTTCGGTATTCCGGGTGAAGAGAACCTCGATGTCATGGATGCCTTATTAGATTCCAAAATTGAATTTATCACCACTCGCCACGAGCAAGGCGCAGCCTTTATGGCCGATGTGTATGGTCGGCTCACAGGCAAAGCGGGCGTATGCCTAGCCACCCTTGGGCCAGGCGCGACTAATCTCATTACAGGTGTTGCCGATGCCAATATGGATAATGCGCCTCTCGTTGCCATTGCAGGCCAAGCCTCCACCCACCGTCTGCATAAAGAATCGCATCAAGTATTAGATTTAGAAGCGATGTTTCAACCTATTACCAAATATGCCACTCGCATTCTTAGCCCAGAAACCATTCCTGAAATTGTGAGCAAAGCCTTTAATGTCGCGCAGACAGAAAAAACAGGGGCTTGCTTTATTGAGTTTCCTGAAAATATTGCGGAGATGGCCGTCACTGAAAATGACATGCCATTACGCGTCAATTCTGCCTTAGCCTCTGAACCTGCGATGGCACAGTTAAAGCAGGCCGCACAACTCATCTCCCAAGCGGAAAACCCCATTATTTTAGCGGGCAATGGGATTGTGCGAGCCGATGCGGCTGATGCCTTGGCTGATTTTGCAGAAAAATCAAATATCCCTGTCGCCAATACCTTTATGGCAAAAGGCATTATTCCATTCCGCCATCCTATGGCGCTGGGCAGCGTGGGTTTGCAAGCCAATGATTATGCGAACTGCGGTTTTGCGAGTGCCGATGTCATCATCTGTATTGGCTATGACATGGTCGAATATCACCCCCATTTATGGCATCCCTCGCGCGATCGCACATTGATCCATATCGATGCCAACCATGCTGAAGTGGATGCACATTACACGCCTGCACTAAGCGTTATCGGCAATATTAATCACAGTCTTAACCAGCTGGCTGATTTAACCACGCCACATCAAGGCAAAGCCATGCGGACCTTGCGAAATGGCTTAATCAATGAAATGAACCAGTATCGAGATGATGTTGAATTCCCAGTTAAACCGCAGAAAATAATTTGGGATCTCCGCACCGCGATGGATCTAGAGGATATTGTGATCTGTGACGTCGGCGCGCATAAAATGTGGATGGCGCGCATGTTCCGCTGTGAATATCCAAACACATGTATCATCTCTAATGGCTTCGCCAGTATGGGGATTGCCGTACCGGGCGCGATTGCCGCTAAGCTCGCTTATCCTGAACGCAAAGTGGTGGCCGTAACCGGCGATGCAGGCTTCTTAATGAATTCCCAAGAAATAGAAACCGCTATGCGCCTCAATATTGCTATCGTCATATTAGTGTGGAATGATGCCAGTTATGGCCTAATTGAATGGAAGCAACAAAATCAATTTGGCCGCAGCAGCCATATCAAATTTAATAACCCTGATTTTGTGCAATATGCACAATCTTTTGGCGCCACGGGCGTTAGAATTGAATCCACAGAACAACTCATGCCCGCATTAACGCATGCCTTAGCGCAAGACACCGTCACCATTATTGATTGTCCTGTAGACTATCGCGAAAACTTAAAACTAACGGAAAGTTTGGGTCAACTTACCTGCCCCATTTAAATGCCATGAAATATTCTCTATTCAGCCTTGCGTTCTTATTATTAAGTGCTTGTTCCAACCCACAAGCCCCCAACCTAACGCTGAACGACATTGACGGCGTACAGCATCAAGTCACCCAAAATCAAGATACCCCCTTGCTCGTTATATTCTGGGCAACTGATTGCCCGGGTTGCATTCAAGAAATCCCTGACCTTATTGCTTTACACGATACATTTGCATCCCAAGGTCTGCGCTTTCTCGCAATCGCACTCGCGCACGACACACCTGCTCAGCTCCAAGCCATGCGTGCGCGCAAGCAATTACCTTATCCTATTATTTGGGATAAAACAGGTGATGTCGCCACTGCATTTAACCAGGTCCGAGTTACCCCAACGCATTTTCTTATTTCCCCCACGGGTGAAATTCTAATGCGCAAAATAGGCGATCTCAATATAGAATTACTGAAAGAAAAACTCTATAATATGGGCTTGAAAGAAAGCTAATCACTTTTATACTACACATCACAATAAGACTGTGGCATAATGGCGGGCTTTACAGATTTAGTGGGGCTTTACAGTCCTAAAACAAAACAGATTTTCAGGAGCATTTTCGAAATGTCTAGAGTATGTCAAGTAACGGGTAAAGGCCCTATGGCTGGGAACAATGTATCTCATGCCCATAACAAAACCCGCCGTCGTTTTCTGCCAAACCTTCATTCACACCGTTTTTGGGTTGAATCAGAAAACCGTTTTATCAAATTGCGTGTTAGCAATCATGGCCTACGCATTATCGATAAAAAAGGCATTGACACCATTTTAACCGAACTCCGCGCTCGCGGCGAAAAAGTGTAAGGAGCATAAATCATGCGTGAAAAAATTAAATTAGTTTCTTCTGAAGGCACAGGCCACTATTACACAACAACTAAAAACAAACGTACCATGCCTGAAAAACTGGAAATGAAAAAGTTCGATCCCGTTGTTCGCAAACACGTGATGTATAAAGAATCAAAAATCAAATAATCGATATCGGTTATTGAATTAAAAAAACCCGCTATTCGCGGGTTTTTTTATGCCCCAACATTATGATGCTTTCCTATATTAAACGTATTTTGTAATTTCCCTAAGTTTAAAGCGTCTTAGTATCCATGGCGGCAGTTTGAACTTTCATTTTTCTCTGGCTGCTATATCTTTAGTTAATCTATTTGGAGTATTTTATGAATGTAATACAAAAAACATCAGGCCTTGCACTGGCAATGGCGGCGGCAAGCTTAATGGGGTGTGCTGGCAACGGATATAATACCGCATCGACCAGCGCAGAATCATCTGTGCATTGTTATGGTGTGAATAAATGTGGTGGTCATAACGATTGTAAATCTGCTGACAATGCCTGTAAAGGCCAAGCATCATGCGAGGGTAAAGGCTTTGTTACGATGCCTGCAGCATCTTGTGATCATTTGGGCGGCACGGTAGGATAAATAACCCTAAAAACTAGGATTTATTCCAAATTACAATTTTTCTTGTAACTTTCTAGAAAAGAAGCCGTCTATATTTCCAGCTACGCGGTTTATCTATTGGAGAGCGTGATAAATTCAATAATAGCTAAATATTAATTTCCGAATCTAAATTAGGAGTACTTAAAATGAACGTTATTCAAAAGAAACCAGGCATTGCTATGGCAATTGCAGCGGCTAGCCTCATTGGCTTTTCAGGCGCATCAACGGCTGCAGAATCTTCAAGTGCAGAACTCGTACACTGTTCTGGCGTCAATAAATGTGGCGGTCATAATGACTGTGCAGGTGCTAGCAATTCCTGTAAAGGCCAAGCATCATGCAAAGGCCAAGGTTATGTATTGATGTCTGCAGAAGCATGTGACCATGTGGGTGGCGAAGTCACTAAATAACAGCTAAAACATTATCACCGTATCTTTACTTAACCGAGAGGTACGGTGATAATTTATTCTAACAACATCCAATCAATCAGGAACCCTGCATGCCACGCCCCTTTTTAGGTTTCGGTTTAGGTTTACGAACAGAACATTATCAACACGTTATCGAACACAAACCACAAGTGGATTGGTTTGAGATTATTTCTGAAAATTATATGGTACCAGGTGGCAAGCCGCTGGCTAACCTCGATAAAATACGGGCCGATTATCCAATGGTGATGCACGGTGTATCGATGTCTATCGGTACAACTGACCCACTCAACACACGCTATTTAGAAAAGCTAAAACACCTTATCTCACGGGTGGAACCACACTGGATTTCAGATCATTTGTGTTGGACCAGTGTTGATCACACGAACAGCCACGATTTATTGCCCCTACCCTATAATGAAGCAACGATAAACCATATTGTTGATCGGATTCAACAAGTTCAAGACTTCTTGGGCCGACAAATGCTGATCGAGAACCTCTCTAGTTATGTCACCTATCATCATTCTGATATGCCTGAATGGGAGTTTGTAAACGAAATTGCCAAACGCGCAGACTGTTTTATTTTATTAGATATTAATAATATTTTTGTCAGCGCCAATAATCATCATTTTGAGCCTCAAGATTATATTAATGGCATTGATAACGATCGTGTCATGCAATTCCACCTCGCAGGCCATAGTTATAATGGCGACATGATTATTGATACCCATGATCATGATGTGTGTGACCCGGTTTGGGCGTTATATAAAACTGCGCTACAACGTTTTGGCGCCGTGAGCACGATGATTGAACGTGATGACAATATTCCCGCATTTCCTGAACTCAGAAAAGAACTCAGCATCGCTGAATCGATCGCTCAGCAAACCTTAAGCAAGCAACAATTACAAATCAACCCTACATCAACGTGGCAAGGTGTTGCCTGATGTCTGAATTGCATCACTTACAAAGGCAGTTTCTACACTATATATTAGGCCGCCCTTCTACGATAGAAGACAATGTCGAATCCACCTCGGTTTTATCAGCGGCTGGACGACTCAGTATTTACGCAACGGGCTATAAACTCAGATTAAAAGAAGCCATCACGACCGATTATGAAAAATTGCATACTTATTTAGGCGATACACAATTCGATCAGTTAATGGATCGCCATATTGAGAAATATCCTTCTGCCGAAACCAGTTTACGCTATTACAGCACCCATATTCCCCAGCTATTACAGGAAGAATTCCCGTTTAACCAATTCCCCATTCTCCATGAAATTGCCACCATTGAATCTGCCTTTGCCAATAGCTTCGATGCGGCAGATAGTGGCTGGGCGAGCCTTGATGATTTAGCCGCATTAGCACCTGAATCCTGGGCGACATTACAATTAGGTTTTCAACCTTCCGTTCAATTATTATCACTCAACATGAATAGTTTCGAAATCTGGAAAGCGCTCTCTAATGACAATCCACCACCTGAAGCCATATTATCCCCCTCACCCACCACTTGGGTGCTCTGGCGAAACAAAGGGTTAGTCAGTCATTATCGGCCGCTTGCCGAAGCAGAAAAAACCATGTTAATTTTGGTATTACAAGGTGCCAATTTTTCTGAACTCTGCGAAAAATTATTAGATTTTTTTAGCGAAATAGACACCCCTATGCAAGCCGTTAGCTTCCTACAATCTTGGCTCCAAGAAGAGATGTTAAGCACACTCCATACCGGATAATTGCTTACACTTTTTACATTGCAACAGGGGCAAAAGGATTACTCTGAATAATCGCTATCGCAAATTGAATCACAATCATAAAATAAATTAATCTCGGGATCCATTCTGCCCAAAATGCTTCCTCTGAGCTATGCTTCTCTGAAACAAGATCCGTGTGATGTAATATTGCCTCAGCCAGTTTTCCACTTTGTTCACCCACTGATATCACCCCCATCATTTCACGATTCATTACCTGCGTTCCCCTCAATGCGGATGCAATGCTTTGTCCATCTGAGATGGCTGGAATCACGGTCTTGAATTGGTTTCTAAACAATGGATTTTTAATCGTAGCTATCGCCTTCGTTGCCGCATCCAAAGCGGGCAGCCCTGCTGATAACATTAAGCCTAAGCTATAATAAAAGCCATTAATTTGCCGGTTTCTAATCCAATCAGAGATAATCGGTAGGGTGAGTTGCAATCGATACACCCATTGCCCTAGGCCCAAAAACTTTAACGGCCCCGTTGTGAGCCAGGTGATGATATTCAATCCAATATAGATTAGTAGCATTAGTTTAAATAAAGTGCCCACCGTCATGAGCAGATAATCTAAGCCACTTATTTTATCAGCGATTAAACTCGGTAAAGGCTGGATAAAAATAGCCAGCACCACGACTATCGTTGGCAAAGCAAGTCTGGATTTTATTTGCCTTGCACGGCTGGCTTTTTTACCGTAATAATCTGCTAATTGCTGATAAATATGTCCGAGATTGCCACTGACCTCACCCGCATTTAGCAGGGCTTCATCAAAAGGCTTAAACAGCCCTGCCTGCCGACCTGATGCAGAAATTGAGCGGCCTGATTTCAAATAATGTTGCATACGACTCATTTGGCTATCGAGTTCATTGCTTCTATCCAATAAATCGAATGCTTGCTGCGCGGGGAAGCCAGCCGAATATAAACGCGCCAGCTGAAAATAAAGATCAGCCTGCGCGGCATTGTTAATCATTTTTGTCGTCCATATTCCTTTTCATCGCGCTCGTATCGACCTGAATAACCTGAACTCGGGATAAATAAATAATTATTTTTCCATTAATACTACGCGCTTGCAGCCAAAATAGTATGATGAGTTTATTATTTTTATCTCACTGTGTATTACCGTGTCTAAGTTAAAATACGTTCTTTATTATATAATTTAAATTGTGACTCAAAACGACATCCTACAAAATAAAACATTTAGTATTGGCTCGCTTTATCAGTGGGTATTAGCCAGCTTTCTGGTTGTCACTGTGCCACTTATATTTGTCATCATCTATACTGTATTGGATGTAGGGAAATATACCCAGCAAAGCCAACAAACCTTATTTCAAGCAGTGCAACATACTGAAAGTAGCCGCGTATTACTTGAACGGCTAATCTCAATGGAACGTAATATTAGACAGTTCCAAGTATTAGATGAGCCAGAATTATTTGCCTCCTATCTTGAAAATAGAACCACATTTTTAGATGTGCTTCGTTCCCTGCAAGCTTACACACACGATACAAGCTTATTTGGTAGTTTAGAAATCCTTGAAGAAACTGAGGCACAATTACATCAAGATATACTAACAAAATCTGAACGGCACGAACTCCAGCTCGCCAAATCTGACCTCAGCGCTTTTGATCAATTAACAACCCAAGCAAGAACCTTATTAGATGATGGTGAAAAACGAATTGGTGTGGAGGCAGATTCCTTAGCAACGCGCTCTAAACACATGCAAAAACGTCTGATTTATTCTGCATTAGCCAGTATTCCCTTAGCATTATTGCTCGCGCTAACCTTTGTCCACTTTTTAACCCGGCCCATCAAGAATATAGGCTCGGCCATTCGTAATTTAGGTGAAATTGGATTCGAGGCGCCCATCGCGATTGGAGGCCCTAAAGATCTGACTGAGCTCGGTGTGCGCCTTGAATCTCTCCGCCAAACACTCCATCATTTGGCACAAGAAAAAGAACACTTCATCCGTAATATTTCCCATGAGCTTAAAACGCCCTTAGCCACACTAAAAGAAGGAACAGATTTATTGTCAGAAAATGTTGTCGGAGAACTAAACGAAGAACAGAAAGAAATCATCCAGTTAATGAAAATGGGCAATATCAATATTCATAATTTAGTGGACAACTTACTGGAACACCAAAAAACAATCGCAACACAAGTCGATTTAGAGTTAACCACATTTGAATTAGATGAATTGATCGAGCGGGTTATTAATGAATATCAATTATTACTCCGAAATAGACATATCTTGATACAAAAAGATTTCCACCGTACTTATGTGTATGCAGATTATAATAAGCTCAAAATAGTGATTAGTAACTTATTCTCTAATGCACTCAAGTTTTCCCCCGTTAATGGGACTATTAGACTGAGTCTACAAACAGAAAATAATGTCGTTCAATTCACAATAGAAGATCAAGGCCCGGGTATCTCAGCAGAGATTCAGTCCTTTATTTTTGATGATTTTTACCAGGGAGAAGCACCAAAAGATTGGGGAATAAAAGGGTCAGGTTTAGGACTTTCACTCGTCAATTATTATCTCGCAGCACATAATGGTACGATCGAATTATTATCGAGCAATGATGCCTATCCTGGCGCTCGATTTTTTCTACAATTCCCACAGGACAAAGATTTAAACCTATGAAAAATTTGCTTACCTTTTTTTGCTGCCTATTCTTAATCAGCCTGCAAGCTTGCCAAACACCGCTTCCTGAAAAAGAAGATCCCGTAGACATTCTACCCATACCCATCCCAGCACCTATTGTTGAGCCCGAGCCTGTTATACCGCCTGAGGCCTTTTCAGTGCCGATAGAACAAGCGCAAATATATAATCTGTTTATTCGCGGCATGCAATATGCTGAACTCGATCAACAACAACGAAAAATAGCGTGCAAACAACTTAAGGAAGATTATCAAACACAGGCAGATTGGCAGACGGCTTGGTTGCTTGTCTATGCTATTAATTATAATTTCACGTGTGTTAGTCTTAATAGGGCCGTCGAATTACTACATGTTATTGAAATTGATCCAAGTACCAGCACACAATTACAATGGTTAAATAACAATCAGATTAATGTGCTCAATATTCTCCAGAAATCACAAACAGCCAAAGCAAACCTATCAAATAAATTAAAAAAATCACAAGCAGAATTGGAACAAGAGAATTCAAAAATAGAGGAACTCAAGGCCATTGAGTCTGATATCAATAAAAAACTAGACAATGTAGAGAGCCAATTAGAAAAAGAAAATAACAAAATAGAAGCACTTAAAGCCATTGAAACAGACATGAATAAAAAACTGGATGAGTGAAGCAATAGACAATAATTTTCGAGGCCAACGCATTTTACTGGTCGATGATGATCCAAGCTTACTGAAACTGTTGGCCGTACGTTTACGTGCCACCGGTCTTGACGTGCAATCGGCATCAGATGGGCAACAAGCAATTGCGCTCATTCCGAGCTTCTTACCACAGCTTGTTATCACCGATCTTCGAATGGCTGAAATGGATGGTCTCACCCTGTTTTCCCATATCCAGGCGCAATACCCGACCCTCCCCGTTATTATTCTAACGGCACACGGCACGATTAAAGAAGCGGTATCCGCCACCAGTCAGGGTGCCTTTGGTTTTCTAACAAAACCTTTTGATAGCCAAGAATTACTCTCGCTCATCACTAAAGCATTAGCACTCAATTCACATAGTCTGCCCAACCAGAAAACTAATGAACAAGATCTGTGGCGACAAGATATTATTACGCAAAGCGTCATTATGGAAAATTTACTCGCCGAAGTAGAGCGTGTTGCCCAAAGCGATGTGAGCGTTTATATCCAAGGGGAAAGTGGCACGGGAAAAGAATTGATTGCCCAAGCATTGCATAAAGCTAGTCAGCGTAGTGATAAAGAATTTGTCGCTGTGAATTGCAGTGCAATCCCTGAAGAGCTGCTTGAATCTGAATTATTTGGTCACCGCAAAGGTGCCTTCTCAGGTGCGACTGAATCCCGCCAAGGTTTATTTGAGGTCGCAGACGGTGGTAGTTTGTTCTTAGATGAAATTGGCGATATGTCCCCCGCATTCCAGGTTAAATTACTCCGCGCCCTGCAAGAAGGAGAGATCCGGCCGGTCGGTGCAAATAAAACGATTTCTGTGGATGTTCGGATTATTTCGGCCAGTCATCGAGATCTGCAACAACTTGTCTCCGAAGAACTCTTCCGAATGGATCTCTATTATCGACTGAATGTCGTTACGCTAATCTTGCCAAGGCTCGCCGATAGAGTAGAGGATATCCCTATTTTGGCACATCACTTCATTGCGAACAATCAATCAACCCAATCGCCCATTGCAAAAGGATTATCCAATGAAGCTTTAGAGCGTTTGGCAAGCTATCAATGGCCGGGGAATGTACGTCAACTTAAAAATATCATTGAACATATTTGTACTTTTTCAACCACACCATTGATTCCTGTTAGCTTAGTTGAAAATGCATTACAAGAAAAACAAACATCCTTACTCAGCTTTAATGATGCCAAAAAGAATTTTGAACGCAACTATCTGATTAAATTATTACAATTAGCCAATGGCAATGTCACTGAAGCCGCGCGTTTAGCCAAACGGAATCGCACCGAATTCTATCGCTTACTGGATAGACATGCGTTAAAAGCAGCACAATTCAAACCCCAGAAATAACGGCCTTGAGGGAATGTCGCTCTCCCACGACAGTTCTTTAATCTTTAATCAGCCTACTTTTAGCATCCTTATTCACATACAAATTCTGTGTGCAAAAAAATTTGTCGTGCTATGGCGACAAATGTATAAATTATTTCCCCCTCCTAATATTTACTTATATTTCAACTGATTATAGCGTTCACCCACGCTATATTCCCCCTTGATACACCTTAAGCGCCGCTCATTTTTATTATTAGCAATACAACTGTCGGGTAAACACGACTATTGAGGTTGAATAAACAGGTTTTTTTTCTATGTAAAACCAATAAAAACCCATAAGCAATTAATAACTATGAGATTATAATTTATAATCAATACTTGGCACACCGATTGCAACACCCCTAGTGCTGCTTACAATTCAGCATTTTTAATACAAAAAGGGGTTTATTATTATGAAAAAACTATTAACAATTTTATCTATCGCACTACTTTCAACAACAGCATATGCAGAAGATGACGCACCTGCTGCAACAGAAATGGACGCACCAGCGGCTGAATCAACAGATTTAAATGCAAAATGGAAAGCACTTGATCTTGATACAGATGGCACGGTTAGCAAAGAAGAAGCGGATGCAGATGCAGATGTTGCTAGCAACTGGGATGCCATTGACTCAAGCCAAGATGGCAAAATTGATCCACAAGAATTTGTTCGTTTTTTCACTAAAAGCTAACAAATAGTAAGGTCGCTGGGCAGGTACTATCTAAACTAGACCCTCTCTCCTGTCTTTCATTAGATGGTACCTGTTTATCGATTTTATATATTAAATTTTCGGACGCTCAGCGATCCCTACAAAATGAATGAAAACTAAAAAATAACTAAACGCATAGTCTTGGCAGTTTGATCGATTGCCAAATGAGGGGAAGTATTACTGTGTTGTCTCGTTACTTTATCCTTTAATTTTGTTTCGTAGGGATCGCTGAGCGTCCGAGAAAAATATCCTTTATTTCTGCGACTTTCTATATAATATCTCTATTAGAATTATATAGATTGAAGATGACTGAAACCGCGCTCCTCACTGCCACCGAACTTTCCCGCCATTATGGCTCACAATATGTCGTAGATTCACTGAGCTGCCATGTGAATAAAGGCGAAGTGCTGGGCCTTCTTGGCCCCAATGGTGCAGGGAAAAGCACCACAATGAGAATGCTCACGGGCAATCTCGCACCGCACCATGGTGAAATACAAATCAATGGTTATGATCTCTTCTCTCAACCATTACAAGCCAAACAACATATTGGTTATCTTCCCGAACAACCACCACTCTACAAATCATTGACCATCACAGAATTTTTATATTTTTGTGCCCGTCTTAATCGTATCGCTTCATCTAAACAAGCCGATGCTGTCAAACATGTGATTGAACGTTGTGGTTTAGGTGAGCATGCGTATCGTCTTATTTCCAATCTATCAAAGGGTTATCAGCAACGTGTTGGTATCGCCCAAGCAATTATTCACAAACCCGCAGTGGTGATCCTCGACGAACCAACGAGTGGACTTGATCCGATTCAAATTCGTCAAATTAGACAACTGATCCGTGAAATAGCCAATGAACATAGCGTTATTTTATCTACCCATATTTTGCCTGAAGTGCACACCCTATGTGATCGCGTGCAAATCATGCATCATGGCAAATTACTTTTTACTGGCACAATAGCCGCGCTCACCAAACAACGTTCTCTAGAAGAGGCCTTTATGGACATCATTCAGCAAGATAACGATGTTCAGCTTAAGGAATCCACATGATCACGCTAGCACGTAATGAACTCTATCGGCTGTTCTTATCACCCTTAGCTTGGATTATACTCGCGCTCACCCAGCTAATTCTCGCTTATTTATTCCTCAGCCATGTCGATTACTTTCTGAGTATTCAACCCCAGCTTGCCACAATTCCAGGTGCACCGGGCGTGACTGAACTCGTCGCGACGGTATTACTCAACAATGCCGCCTTAGTATTGCTGCTTATCACCCCTCTCATCACTATGCGCCTGATTGCTGAAGAGCGCCAAAATAACACACTCCCTCTGCTTTTTTCCGCCCCGCTTTCCATGTCATCATTAGTAGCGGGGAAATTTCTCGGCACCTTTGCTTTCTTTTTGATTTTACTTTGCCTTATCAGCCTGATGCCATTATCTCTCACGCTGGGGAGTCACCTAGATTATGGCCAACTTGCTGCAGGTTTTTTGGGGTTAATCCTGCTAGTTTCTAGTTTCACGGCTGTCGGGCTCTATCTCTCTTCACTCACCACACAGCCAATTATTGCTGCTGTAACCACCTTTGCAAGCTTATTCTTGCTCTGGTTATTTGGGTTTAATAATGCGGATAGCAGCAGCATGCTTAATTGGCTTGCCCTACCGACCCACTTAAATCCGATGCTGCAAGGTGATGTGAATACCAGTGATATTGCCTATTTCATATTACTTACCGCTGTTTGCCTTATCCTCACCACCCGGCATCTTAATTCAATACGTTTAGCCTCATGAAAATCTCCCATAAAAGTCAGCGTCAGTTACGCATACAAACAGGTGTTTTCTATCTATTAGTTCTGCTTGCAACGGGCTTGCTGGCTAAATTGGCTATCCAAACTAATCAGCATAGTGATTGGACAGCCACGCAACGTCATAGCCTATCAGACACGACCTTAACATTACTCAAACAAATTAAAGATCCCATTTCAATCACCGCCTTTGTCAGCAATAATAATGAACTCAAACCGACTATTCTTGCCCAGCTCGAGCGCTATCAAGCACAAAACAGACTGCTTGAACCGCACACTATCGATCCTAATTTTGCCCCTGACCAAGTGCGTGAACTGAATATTCAGCAAGAAGGTGAAATCATCGTTCAACGTGGCAGCCGCCAAGAACATGTTTACGACTTATCGGAACAATCACTCACTAACGCCCTTATTCGAGTCTCACGAGATCAAGAACATTGGCTTATTTTTACCGAAGGCCATGGCGAGCGCCCGCTCTCCGATGCCAATTTTGGTCTTAGCCTCTGGCTACACCAACTTAATCAAAAAGGCTTTAAATCGCAAACCCTTAATTTAGCCGAACATAGCCACATTCCAGATAATACTGCCGTGCTCGTTATTGCCAGCCCAGAAACAGCTTGGCTGCCGGGTGAAATTAATATTATTCAAGAATTTATCCACCAAGGAGGAAGTCTGCTTTGGCTAGCAGAACCCGATACAAATACGTATCTTGCTACGCTTGCTGAACAACTTCACATTCAATTTAATCCAGGCACGCTAATTGATCCTAACGGTGAGCTCCTGGGTATTAGCGATCCGAAATTCACCATTATCACACGCTATGCAGACCATCCTATTGGCCAAGCGGTACCTAATGTCACCTTATTTCCACTCGCGGCGGGCATCTCCTATCAAGAAAGTGACCCGCAAACATGGCAGGCTCTCCCCTTACTCACCAGCAAAGAGAATGTCTGGTCTGATATAGAAAGCAGCTTAGGTAAGCCTAAATTTGACGAATTAACCGATGGCATTGGTCCTTTTGATATTGGGATTTTGCTCACTAAGCAAGCACAGCGTATCGCCATTATTGGAGATGGTGATTTCCTCAGCAATGCATATCTCGGCAATGCAGGTAATTTAGATCTAGGTGTCGCCTTAGTCAACTGGCTAGTGGCTGATGATGAATTGATTTCTATCCCCGTTAAAACAGGCAATGATATCCAGCTTAATTTAAGCAAAACACACAGTATAATCATTGGCCTTGGCTTCTTCCTCGCCCTACCTGTTTTGCTACTTAGCATCGGTAGCTTTATCTGGTGGCGCCGTCGGCATAGATGAATAACATCAACAACTCGCTTCTCACCAATATTGGTCTCATGTTGCTTATCGCAGGCCTATTCTGGTTCACTCAACGCGCGCCTAATGAGCCGACCATGCCTCAGCTCACCCAAATTAACGCTGACGATATTACCCGTATTCATATCAAACGCAAGCATAACGACATCTTGCTCGAAAAAACAGCATCCGATGGTGGCTGGCAACTCATTCAACCGATCTCAGCAAAAGCGAATCCTAACCGTATTCAATTTGTGCTCGACTTGCTTGACACCCCTGTTTTCAATCAACAAACTGATGGGCTCGAACTGACACCTTTTGGTCTCGAACCATCACAAATTCAGCTCGGTCTCAATGAACATCTATTTGAATTTGGCAATGTCGCCCCGCTTAATGCGCAGCGTTATCTTCATTATAATCAGCGGATCTATCTTATTGCCGATCGTATTTACCCACTGTTGCTCGCCAATCCTAGTAGCTTTATCGATCATCAACTCATCGCTAAACAACAACGTCTGATCACCGTCAGCTGGTCAAACATAAATGACCTACCCGATGGTAATCTCTCACAAGCTGAAGGGCATTGGACCAGTAGTAATAACACACTTAATGCCGATCAGATCGGTAGCCTACTCACTGCATGGCAACATAGCCAAGCCGCTAGCCTCCATATCCTAGACAACCCACCAGAGACCGCCGGCGCAAAACTCACGCTCCAGCTAGAAGATCATGCCCCCCCCATCCACTACCAAATACAATTCACACAGCAAGAAATATTGCTCCAACAACATGGTCACAGATTACAATATCACTTTCCGATCGCCATCCAAACTCAACTCTTTCCGTCTGGAGAGTTAAACCAGCCCGATGCCTGAATTACCCGAAGTTGAAACCACCTGTCGTGGCATTGCACCGCATATTGAAGGAGAGGCCATTGTAGAGACGATCGTCCGCCATCATCAACTGCGCTGGCCCATTCCCAACGATCTCGCGAATACGCTGCAAAATAGAAAAATCAAACACGTCTATCGCCGTGCTAAATATTGTCTATTAGAAACAGAAAGCGGCACACTCATTCTTCATCTTGGCATGTCAGGTCATTTACGGATCCTCTCACCGCCTATCCCTAACCCTGAAAAACATGATCACCTTGATATTACATTCAGCAATCACAAAGTCCTCCGCCTCACCGATCCGCGCCGCTTCGGTGCTGTGCTCTGGACAAATGAACCCATTGAACAGCATAGGCTGATCCAACATCTCGGCCCCGAACCGCTCTCCGATGCGTTTTCGCTTGATTTGATCTATCAAAAGAGTCGACACCGACGCTGTAATATCAAAAGCTTTATTATGGATGGCAAAATTGTTGTTGGCGTTGGGAATATCTATGCCAATGAAGCCTTATTTTTAGCTAAAATTCACCCAGAGAAGCTAGCGGGGAAAATCACCAGAAAACAAAGTGCATTACTCGTTAGTAACATAAAAGAAGTACTCGCCCAAGCTATCAAAGCCGGCGGCACCACCCTAAAAGACTTCACCCAAAGCGATGGAAAACCCGGCTACTTCAGTCAACAACTCACTGTTTATGGTCGCGCCAATGAACCTTGTGTGCATTGCAAACAACCGATTCAGATTATTCAATTAGGCCAAAGAGCCACTTATTTTTGTCTAAACTGCCAGAAAAAATAAAATCCAAGAGGGATTGTTTTCCATTTTGTGATCAACATTAGCCATTGCCGGAGGGCATTCATTTATCTCAGAATTAGCCACATATTTGTTGTTCTTATGATAAAAATCATTCACATTTGGAAGGTGTATAATGATCGTTTACTCAAAAAATGTAAGGTAGCAAAAATTTGGAAGCAGCACTAATAGGTTTAGTTGGAGTATTGGTGGGGGTGCTACTAACCCAATATTTTCACCGCCAAAACAGAGTTGAAACTTATTCTCATAAGATATTTGAGAGGCGCCTAGAAGTCTATGAATCACTCATGGCCTTACTTCAATCTGGTTCCGATATCGCCAGCGAAGTTATGGAGAATGAACAACTATCAAGCGAAAAACGGCACACTCTCATTAGTGAAGTAATCATGTCTATTGCTTCCTTTGTGGATGAGCATAGCTTGTACATTGATAAATATGTAGCAGGACATATGGTTGCGACTTTCATGGGGGCAGAAGACGTCTTAGCCGTAGCTGATGAAAATGAACGAGCAGCACGGGTAAGTACAATCCATTCAAGCTACAGTGCCGCGAAAGAAATTGTGCTAGCCGAATCAGGTGCTGAGAGGATCAATAAACATTTCCGTGATATATCACGTTCCAATCCTTCATCTAAGGTCATAGAAAAAATCAAGTATTTTGAGAAAGGTGGCGTGTAATCAATAGAGTCAAACTTGATTGATTTCAAACTGGCAAGCCTTACTCCTGCCCCTCAAAATAAGCCGCAATCTCCGCAATCTCCGCTTCGGTATACCCCGCTGCAAAATGATGCATGACCGTCGAATCGCGTTCACCATTGCCAAACTGGCGTAAACGCTTGATAATTTTCTCTGCCTTCATTCCCGCCAGCGAATCAATCTCATCATCTACGCTATGCCCATTGGTGCCATGACATGCTGCACACGATGCCGCTAATAATTCAGTACGTGATGGTTCTGCAGCTTGCACCACACCCATTAACACCATGCTGATTATCCACACCGTTGCTTTTATATAGTTCATTTGCAGCTCCCATCCACTTCATTTTGGTCAATCTACGATATAATGCCTCTCTCATATTATCAAATACAAGAAAAACATGTCAGAAACACTCCACCTCTCCGATACGATTCCTGATGATCTTGCAGGCATGCGCCTCGATCAAGCTTTGGCACAGGTTTTTCCTGATTATTCTCGTGGTCGACTCACGGGCTGGATCAAAGAAGGCTATGTAGACGTTGATGGCAAAACACTGCGCCCTCGCGATAAAGTGATGGGAGGTGAACACATTGAAATTAATGCGACAATTGAGATCGCTGACGAAAGTTGGATCGCAGAGCCGATTAACTTAGATGTTATCTATGAAGATGATGCTCTGATTATCATTAATAAACCAGCAGGCTTAGTGGTGCATCCTGGTGCGGGCAACCATAATGGCACCTTAGTTAATGCACTATTACATCATGTACCACAACTGGAAACGCTGCCTCGTGCAGGTATTATTCATCGGATCGATAAAAGCACGACAGGACTATTGATGGTGGCAAAAACCTTACCTGCCCATCACGCTTTAACGACACAGCTACAGAAACGTACGGTTATCCGCGAATATCAGGCCATTGCATGTGGCGTGATGACCGCAGGGGGGATGGTCGATGAGCCAGTTGGTCGCCATCATATTGATCGTAAGAAGATGACGGTAACAGATTCCGGTAAGCAGGCGGTAACGCATTATCGTGTGGTCACCCGTTTTCGAGGGCATACCCATATCACTTGTAAGCTAGAAACCGGTCGCACCCATCAAATCCGAGTGCATATGGCGCATATTCGCTATCCTTTATTAGGCGACCCTGTTTATGGTGGTCGCTTAAAACTACCCAAAGGCACGGATGAAGCCTTTCGCACGGCACTGCAATCCTTCAACCGCCAAGCACTGCATGCCGCAACACTCGGCTTTGTTCACCCTACAACGGGCGAAGATGTGATTTGGCATGCAGAGATGCCTGAAGATATGCAGACAATATTAACGGCATTGGTACAAGATCAAAAGCAAGCAGCCGCAGAACACAGTTAATGTTCTACGGCCAGCTGGATAAACTAATTTAGAAGCGGGTTAGCGTAACTCTTCCAATTTTTCAACAGCATCTTCATCGCCTTGATCTGCTGCTTTTGTATACCATTTAATGGCTTCCGATTTACTCTTTGCAACACCTTCACCATATTCATAGCTAAACGCTAAATTGTATTGGGCGTTAGAATGTCCTTGATCTGCTGCTTTGCGATACCATTTAACGGCCTCTTTATCATCCTCCCTGACACCTTCGCCTTCATCATAGCTAACGGCTAAGTTATATTGCGCGCTAACATGGCCTTGTTCAGCAGATTTTTGATACCATTTTACCGCTTCTGCATGATCAACCGGCACACCTTCACCTTGATCATAGCTCACCGCTAAATTATATTGCGCTTGTTCATCACCCTGATCTGCAGATTTCCGATACCACTTAACTGCCTCTTCATCATCCTCGGTCACGCCTTCGCCATCATCATAACTCACAGCTAGATTATATTGCGCATCTGAATGGCCCTGTTCCGCGGCTTTCAAATACCATTTAAAGGCCTCCGCATGATCTGTTGGCACACCATCACCATAATCATAAGTCAGCGCTAAATCATACTGTGCCTGTGCACCACCTTGCTCCGCCGCCTTAATTTGCTTCTCTATGCTCATATCAGCATGTACTGATGAGACGAGCAATAACAATAATCCGATCACTGAATATATTTTTTTCATACTTCCTTCCTTTTGATTAAAAACAACTTAAAATTCTAGCAAAAATTTAAATTTAATGAATCCTTTTTTTCTGCGCTGGCAACCACTGATACCGATAAATGACACTGGGTGCGGCTAATACGAGGAAAAAACAAAATGTGGTGACATAAAACTCCCATGTTTGTGGATAAATGTCCCCTGAGAATCGTGATTCTAGCCCGCGCGCGAGTAGCATACATAGCCCATAAAACACGAGTAATTCTAGTAAGCGCAAGCGCACTGGTTTACCGGCTGGACAAGGCCAGAACAAGAAAAAACGCTGCGTTAAAAAAGGCAGGCTGGCTGCAATCAAAAAACCTGAAATTAAGACCATTGAAGACATCGTATTCTCTTACAGAAATGTCCGCGCACAAAGCGCGAGTAGCGACCCTGGGAAGAAACCCAGAGCCAACACTGCCAATGCATTTACACTGAGCGCCCATTGCATTTCTTTAGGTGCGTCGAGAGCAGTATGTTGACCTGCCGGTGGCGCATCGAAATACATGACTTTAATAATACGTAGATAGTAAAATGCCCCTACCACGGACATCAATACTGCAATAATCGCAATCGGGATAAGCCCAGCATCCACCACCGCATTAATCACGGCAAACTTAGCAAAAAAACCCACCATCGGTGGCACACCTGCCATTGAGAACATTAAGATCATCATCATCATGGCAAACCATGGATGGCGCTGTCCCAGCCCTTGATAATCTACAATATTATCTGCCTCAAACCCTGCTCGGCTCATCAGCAAAATCATGCCAAACCCACCCAACGTCATCAACACATAAGCCAACACATAAAACATTGCCGCGGCATACCCTTCTGCTGTGCCGACCAATACACCTAGCAAAATAAAGCCGACATGAGAAATCGTAGAGTATGCCAACATACGTTTGATATTGGTTTGGGCAATCGCTGCTAGATTCCCAATCACCAACGATAGCACCGCCAAAATCATTAATAAGGTTTGCCAATGTTCAACTGCCCCGCCTAAGCCTTCGGCTAGTAATCGGATAATCATCGTAAAGCCCGCAATTTTAGGGGCCGTCGCAATAAAAATCGTCATTGCTGTTGGCGAGCCATCATAGACATCGGGTAACCACATATGGAATGGTACAGCACCCAATTTAAAGCCAATACCGACCACTAAAAATACCAAACCAAAATTAAGCACCACACGGTTCACATCGCCGCGCAATATTACCTCTGCCACATCTGGAATCGCAAGGCTGCCCGTAGCACCATAAATAATCGACATGCCATACAGCAACATCCCTGATGCCAACGCGCCTAAAATAAAGTATTTCATCGCCGCTTCAGTAGCAATTTTATTATCGCGGTGCATCGCCACCATGGCATACAGGCATAGCGACAACAGTTCTAAGCCCAGATATAAGGTTAAGAAATGATAGGCCGACACCATAATCAGCATGCCCAAGGTCGCAAACACTGCAAGAATATAATACGCACCTTTGAATAAACCACGCGCTTGTAGATAATGTTTGGAATAGAGCAAAACGACGATATTAATGGCACAAATCGTCAGTTTCAACACATCACTCAAACCATCTTTAATATAACTACCATTAAAGGTCTGCCCACTCTCCCCGCCCATATTGAGCCAGATACATAATCCGGTTACCACAAAGGTAATCTGGCTAAACCAATAGGCAATTCGGCCGCTGCCTTGTGGATTTCTATCCGCAAAGGCAACAATCAATAATAATATGCAGGCCAGCGTTAGCATTACCATTTCAGGCAAGGCAAAGATCATATTAGGGATAGAGAAGGTCATAATTTAGATTGCCCAACTTGGGTTAATAAATGCGCAACAGATTCATGAAATACGTTCACCAACGGTGCTGGCCATACGCCTAAGATTAAGATCAATAACGCCAACACACCCAGCATCCAAAATTCACGACGGTTCACATCTTGCAATGCCGCCACACCCTCGTTCGTTACCTCACCAAAGATAACGCGCTTCACCATCCATAGCGTATAGGCCGCGCCTAAAATCAAAGTAGTTGCTGCCAAGAAGGCAAACCAGAAGTTGGCTTGGAACACCCCTAAAATCACCATAAACTCACCAACAAAACCGGATGTACCTGGTAGGCCTGCATTGGCCATCGCGAAGAATACCGCAAAGCCAGCAAACAGCGGCATCGTATTGATCACCCCGCCATACGCACTGATTTCACGACTGTGCATCCGGTCATACAACACACCTACACTTAAAAACATCGCTGCTGCAATCAAACCATGTGAAATCATTTGCACCATGGCGCCTTCTACCGCTAACACCGCGCCAGTGGTGTCCGTGGTATTCGCCACAATTCTAAAGATAGAAAATAACCCTAGCGTTACAAACCCCATATGAGCAATACTCGAATACGCAATCAGCTTTTTCATATCAGACTGCACTAGCGCCACAAAACCAATATACACCACCGCAATCAAAGATAAACCAATCACCAACCAATCAAACGCCATACTCGCATCAGGCACCATTGGCAACACAAACCGGATAAAGCCATAGCCACCAATCTTCAAGGTAATCGCCGCTAAAATAACCGAACCACCTGTCGGCGCTTCCACATGGGCATCGGGCAACCAAGTATGCACTGGCCACATCGGCACTTTTACCGCAAAGGCAATCAAAAAGGCAAAAAACAGCCATTTTTGCTCAACCATGGTGAGCCCGACATCTTGGAAAGCCAATAAAGAGAAGCTGCCTGATACATGATGCAAATAAAGCAAGGCGAGCAATAAGAATACCGAGCCAAAGAAGGTATATAGGAAGAATTTAATTGTGGCATACACCCTATTTGGGCCACCCCAAATACCGATCACCAAGAATAAAGGAATCAGCATCGCCTCAAAGAATACATAGAACAATACGGCATCTAGTGAGGAGAATACGCCGATCATCAGCCCTTCCATAATCAAAAAGGCCGCCATATATTGGTGTGCCCGATCTTGGATCACTTCCCAACCGGCCACCACAACCAATATGGTTGAAAAAGTCGTTAGGATAATCAATGGCATCGAGAATCCATCCACACCTAAATAATAATTGATATCGTAGCTTGTTATCCACGCCAGCTGCTCAACAAATTGCATCTGGTGTGTGCTGTTATCAAAGCCGGTATAAAGCAAGATAGAAGCAATAAAGGTCAACACAGAGAAGGTCAGCGCTGATTTTCGCATGCAGCAGGCATTGCCTTTCATCAGCACCATCAACCCACCCAAAATAGGCAGCCAAATCAATATCGACAATAAATAATGTTCCGACATCATGCGCCCCATATCCTTGGCCAATAGAGCAGCACTAATACCCCAATCATCATCGCGAAGGCATAATGATATAGTAAGCCTGATTGCAATTTACGCACTACTTTTGCTATCCAGCCAACGGCCTTCGCCGTACCGTTCACCGCCAAACCATCAATCAATTTTTGATCGCCCAGCTTCCACAAGAAATTACCTTTCATGCGTGCGCCACCTGCGAACACTTTTTCATTAAACACATCAAAATAATATTTGTTATCCCACAGCCGATAAATCCAACTAAATCGCTGCTGTAGTAGCACAGGGATGTCAGGCCGTTTCATATAGAGGAAATAAGCTGTCGCTACGCCTGCTAGTGCCAACCAGAAAGGTAGTTGCTGCATACCATGCAGCATAAAGCCCCAAAGGCCATGATAGTTCTCAGCAGCATGTGCCAATACATCATGCTCAGGATGCACCACAATCGCACCCGCAAAGAAATCGCCGAACACCATTTTGCTCAATAGGTAACCCGCGACGACAGATGGAATCGCCAATAAAATCAGCGGTACGGTAACCACTGCTGGCGATTCATGTGGGGCATGCGCATGTGCATCAAAGCGTTCTTTACCGTGGAATACGAGGAAGAACATGCGGAAACTATAAAGCGCGGTAATAAACACACCCGCAACTACTGCAAAATAAGCAAAGCCACTGCCCGCAATATGCGATGCGTGTACGGCTCCGATAATCGTATCTTTGGAGAAGAAGCCTGCAAAGCCTGGCGTCCCTATCAGCGCTAACGAACCAATTAAACTCGTCCAGTAGGTGATCGGTAAATATTTTTTCAAACCGCCCATTTTACGAATATCTTGCTCATGGTGCATCGCCATAATGACCGAGCCTGCGCCTAAGAATAATAAGGCCTTAAAGAAAGCATGTGTCATCAAATGGAATACACTGGCTGAGTAGGCCGACACACCCAAGGCGACCGTCATATAGCCCAGTTGGGACAATGTTGAATACGCAATAACGCGTTTTATATCATTCTGAATCAACCCCAAGAAGCCCATAAATAAAGCCGTAATCGCACCGATGACAAGTACAAAAGACAGCGCCGTTTCAGAAAACTCAAATAAAGGCGACATCCGCGCCACCATAAAGATACCCGCAGTGACCATTGTCGCTGCATGAATTAACGCTGAAATCGGCGTTGGGCCTTCCATTGAATCCGGCAACCACACATGTAATGGCACTTGAGCTGATTTACCCATCGCGCCGATAAATAATAAAATACAGGTGACGGTCATCACTGACCACTGTGTGCCTGAGAATAGGCTCATAGTTTGTGTTGCCATCTCGGGTGCTTGGGCAAATACGGTCACATAATCAAGACTGCCCGCATACATCAATACCGCGGCAATCCCCAATATAAACCCAAAATCACCTACACGATTGACCAAGAAGGCTTTCAGATTCGCATAAATCGCCGTCGGTTTTTTATACCAAAACCCAATCAATAAATAAGAGACCAGGCCCACGGCTTCCCAACCAAAGAACAACTGCATAAAATTATTCGCCATCACCAGCATCAACATGGCAAAGGTGAATAAAGAGATATAGCTAAAGAATCGGGTATAGCCTTCATCATCGTGCATATAACCAATCGTGTAGATATGCACCATCAGAGAAACAAACGTCACCACCACCATCATCATCGCTGTGAGTGAATCCACCATAAAGCCAACTTCAAGACTCAGCGAACCTACTTGCATCCATTGATACACAGTCTCGTTATAGCTTGCACCTGCTAAAACTAATTTCAGGATATAAGCCGATAAAGCAAATGATATTGCTACGCCCAACACAGCCACTGTATGTGATCCTGTGCGACCAATACGGTTACCAAATAGCCCCGCCAAAATACTGCCTAATAAAGGTGCGAGGGCGATAATTAAAAGGGTTGTTTGATTCATGCTATCCCTTCAACTGATCGAGTTCAGAGACATTAATGGTATTCATGTTTCTAAACACCACCACTAAAATGGCCAAGCCAATCGCAGCTTCTGCTGCGGCCACGGTCAGAATAAAGAAAACAAATATCTGCCCTGCGATATCACCGGCATAATGTGAAAAAGCGATAAAATTCAAATTCACTGCGAGCAACATCAGCTCAATACACATCAATAAAATAATAATGTTTTTGCGATTAATAAATAAGCCCGCCACTGATAAGCTAAACAACAAAGCGCCTAAGATCAGATAGTCTGATAATGCGATCATGATTCTGCCTCCTCAGCTACAACAGGTGGTTTCGGCTTCACTGCATCCATTTTTACCAGCCGCACTCGATCTTCACGACGCACTTTTACTTGCTGCGCAGGATCTTGGAATTTACTGGTTTTACGGCGTAAGGTCAGCGTGATCGCGGCCACAATGGCCACCGTTAAGATCACCGATGCAATTTCAAACGGATACACATATACGGTATAGAGTAATCGCCCTAGTTCCTTGGTATTACTATAATCTGCGCCATGCGCGATGGGCGCAGACACAATATCTAAGCCAAAATGGGATGCGCCTAAGACTGCAATCATTTCAATCGTAATCAACGCGGCGACTAAAATACCTAAGGGCAAATAGCGCGTAAAACCTTCTTGCAACGGCGTTAAATTCACATTCAACATCATCACCACGAACAAAAATAACACCATCACCGCACCGACATACACCAACACTAAAGTAATCGCTAAAAATTCTGCTTCTAACATCAGCCAAATGCCCGCACTGGTAAAGAAAGCTAACACCAAAAATAAGGATGCGCGCACAGGGTTGCGTACTGTAATCACCATGGTTGCGGAAAATAATAAAATAATCGCAAAGGCGTAAAAGATAATTTGTTGTGTCATTTAGCGATACCTCGCGTCAGCAGCACGATCGGCCGCTATTTGATCTTCGTGTTGATCGCCCACTGCCAATAACTTTTCTTTTGTCATGATGCTATCTTCACGATTCTCAAAATGATAATCGAATACCCGTGTTTCTACAATTGAATCTACTGGACAGGATTCTTCACAAAACCCACAATAAATACATTTAAATAAATCAATTTCATAGCGTGTGGTGCGACGGGTACCATCATCACGTGGTTCAGAATCAATCGTAATCGCCAAGGCGGGGCACACTGCCTCGCATAATTTACAACCAATGCAGCGCTCTTCACCATTTGGGTAACGACGCAAGGCATGTAGTCCACGGAATCGCGGCGATTGTGGTGTTTTTTCTTCGGGATATTGCACCGTGATTTTTTTAGCAAATAAATACTTGCCCGTTAGCTTCATCCCGAGCAATAATTCCCAGAGCATAAAGCTTTTTATAGTGTGTTTTAAGGCTTGCATCATAGCGCTGCCCTCACTGCATCGGCTTGTTCATTAAACCAAATACCGACATCCAGGACTTGGGCTGTCGATACCACAACTAGCCACACTAGCGTCACCGGAATGAAAATCTTCCAGCCCAAACGCATCACCTGATCATAACGATACCGAGGGAAAGTCGCACGAAGCCAGAAATATAAAAACAAGAAAAAAGAGGTTTTCATGAATAACCAAATAATCCCCGGCACCCATGCAAATAAATTCTCTAATACAGGCAAACCTTCAAACGGTGATAACCAGCCGCCCCAAAACAAGACGGCAGCCAACATGGAAATTAGAATCATATCGGCATATTCCGCCAAGAAGAAGACAGCAAAGGCCATGCCCGAATATTCCACATGGAAACCGGCAACAATCTCAGATTCGCCTTCTGCCATATCAAAGGGTGCCCGATTGGTTTCTGCGACACCTGAAATAAAATAAACGACAAATAAAGGTAATAATGGCAACCAATACCAATGCCAGAACCCACCTTGCTGTGCCATCACAATATCACCCATATTTAAGCTGCCTGCAGCAACTAATACACCGACTAATGCAAAGCCCATCGCAATTTCATAAGACACCACTTGCGCCGCTGAACGCAAGGCCCCTAATAAAGCATATTTAGAATTTGATGCCCAACCTGCAATGATGATGCCATACACCCCCATCGATGTGATCGCCAAAATATAGAGTAAACCTGCATCAATATTCGCCAAGGTTAAATGCGCATCAAACGGCATCACCGCCCATGCTGCCAACGCCGGGCCAATCGCCAACACAGGGGCAATTACAAATAAATACGTATTCGATTTGGTCGGCAGAATGATTTCTTTCAACATCAACTTTAAGCCATCTGCAATCGGCTGCAGTAAGCCAATGGGCCCAACCCGATTTGGCCCTATTCGTTGTTGAATATAGCCTATTACTTTACGTTCGGCATAGGTCACATACGCCACTGTTAATAATAACGGTGCAATAATAGCAACGATTTTAAGCATGGTATACAACACCGTATGGGCCGTCACCCAATCAACGATTGACATCAAAAAATCAATCATGTTGCACACTTACCGACGTATAAGCTGCACCCAGTTTAACCGCTTCCGCCGTGCCCCCCGCTAAATATAAACAGCCATCTGCAATGGCATCGTCTAATTCAAAGGCAACTGTCACCGATGCATCACCTTGCATAACGGTAATACGTTCTGATTTTTCAACACCTTGTCGTGTCGCTTCTACCGTATTCATTCGTGCCATATTAGCCCGTTGATTTTCGGGCGTTGCTTGTAAAGCATCACTGCGGCGCGTGAAACTATCTGTTTGATAACTCGGCACTTCTGCAATCCATATCAAATCAGATTTTGTCATCTTAGGCATTTTCAATGTCGCCGGAACAAAAGTTTGTTTTACAACAGCAGCCGTATTCTCAATATCTGTTTGCACCGCATCGCGCACGTCTTCCGAAGACACAAAATCAAAGCCATCGACTTCTGCCAAATTACCTAATACACGTAATACTTTCCACGCTGGGCGGCTCTCGCCTACGGGGCTCACCGCACCAGTAAAAGACTGCCAGAGTTGATCAACATTGACATACGTGCCAGACGTTTCAGCAAAGCTGGCGATGGGTAAAATGACATTGGCATACGCACGCATGGCATCCGTCATAAAACAATTCAGTGTGACTACAAAATCGGCTTGTTTCAACGAATCCAGCGCTTCACTTTGATTCGCGCAATCCAATTCTGGCTCCGTGCCTAACAATAAATAAGCACGCAACGATTGCGCCATCATGGCATCCGTATTCAACCCTTTTTGTTCGGTTAGATACGGCATCGCGCCCGCAAGCGTCAAGCCATTATCATTTGCCGTTGGCAATATCACAATATAGTTATTACTCAATGAGGCAATAAAGCGGACTAAGGCCCGAATTGTCGCCGCTTGTGGATGATGATCCACTAAGGCGCCCACAAACAGCGTCGCTCTTGCGGCCCGAATCAACTGCCCCGCCAGCGCTTCTGCTGCAGACGTTGGTTTCACACCGTTTAATAATTTTTCCCATGCAGGTGGGATAGCTACCTTGGTTTCTACCGTTAACTCAACCGCAATCTCGGCCAGTAAATCCACCATACCTTGGGTGTTCACCACCAGCTGTTTATCCACTGGCATCAAACAATCCATTGCAAAGAAATTAATGACGTTCACCGACGAACCATTCATTGCGCCTTGGCGGATCCGGTGGGCAATCATCGGCTGTTCTGCACGGATATTACAACCAATCAGTATCACTGCATCGCTGGCACCAAAATCACGCACATGCCAGGGTGCTGTTGCAGGCGCATCCACTTGATCGGCAAAATCTTGTTGTCGCAAACGATGATCAATATTATTTGAGCCCATGCCGCGGAGTAATTTCTGGAATAAATAGCCCTCTTCCACCGTTGCCGTCGATGAAAGCAAACCTGCTAGTTGTTCTGCACCGTCACTCCTTACTGCATTCTGTAATCCTTCCACTGCAAATTCTAATGCCGTTTGCCAATCTGTTTCTTGCCAACCTGCATTGGTTTTGATCATTGGCTTGTGTAAGCGTTCTGGATGATTTAAAGCAAGATAACTAAAACGATCCCGATCTGAAATCCACGTTTCATTGACATCGTCATTCTCGCGTGGCACGACCCGCATCACTTCATTGCGGCGGGTATGAAATTCAATATTTGACCCCATCCCATCATGCGGTGAAATCGACGGATGCGCTGCTAATTCCCAAGCGCGTGCTTTATAGTGAAATGGCTTAGAGGTTAAAGCGCCAACCGGGCATAAATCAATAAGATTACCCGACAGTTCTGATATGAGGCTTTCTTCAACATAAGTGCCAATTTCCATATGCTCGCCACGACCCACCGCACCCAGTTCCATGATGCCTGCAATTTCTTGGCCAAAACGGACACAGCGTGTGCAATGAATACAGCGTGTCATATCTGTGCCGACCAGGGGACCAATTTCTTTATCTTTTACAACGCGTTTGTTTTCTGTAAAACGGCTAATATCGCCACCATAGCCGATGGATAAATCTTGTAGTTCACATTCTCCACCCTGATCACAAATAGGGCAATCCAACGGATGGTTAATCAGTAAAAACTCCATCACCCCACGCTGCGCCGCAATGGCACGTTTGGAATGGGTGAATACTTTCATGCCTTCTGTGACCGGTGTGGCACATGCCGGCAAGGCTTTTCGAGACTGCTCTACTTCCACCAAACACATACGGCAATTTGCCGCGATAGATAAATTTTTATGGTAACAAAAACGTGGAATATCAATACCCGCTTCATCCGCCACCTGAATAATCATTTTCGATGGATCAGCTGTCATTGGCATGCCATCAATTTCAATCTTAACCATGATGACCTCCCGCTTCTAAGCCAGCACCGGCTCCACACATACAGCGACCATGATCAATATGATATTGAAATTCTTCTCGGAAATGCTTGATAAAGCTAATCACTGGCGCGGCCGCGGCATCGCCTAAGGCACAGATCGTATTGCCATCAATATTGTGCGCCACATCCACCAGCTTATCTAAATCTTCTTGTTTGCCTTCGCCATGCTCAATGCGTTTCACCACTCGATATAACCAGCCGGTGCCTTCACGACATGGCGTACATTGACCACAGGATTCTTCATAATAAAACTCAGCAATACGCTCAAGCGCTCGTACCATACAGGTTGTTTCGTCCATCACAATCACGGAGCCTGCACCCAGCATCGAGCCAGCTTTGCTGATGCCATCGTAACTCATTGGCACATCCATCATCTCTTCACCCGGAATAATCGGGGTCGATGAACCACCAGGAATGACAGCTTTAATCTTATTGCCATTTTTCATCCCGCCCGCCAGGGTCAGTAATTCAGAAAACGGCATACCCATCGGCACTTCAAAGTTACCTGGGTTATTCACATGGCCTGACACACTAAAAATCTTGGTGCCGCCATTATTCGGCGTACCAATTTCATGGAACCAGTCGCCACCTTTCTCAAGGATCACGGGTACCGAAGCCAATGTCTCTGTATTGTTAATCGTTGTTGGTCGACCATACAAACCAAAACCAGCAGGGAACGGTGGCTTATATCTAGGTTGGCCTTTTTTGCCTTCCAACGATTCTAACAATGCCGTTTCTTCGCCACAAATATAGGCACCTGCCCCCATATGGGTATACAGATCAAAATTAAATTTGCTGCCGAAAATATCTTTGCCTAGATAACCGGCGTCATAGGCTTCTTTTAATGCTGCTTCAAATCGATCAATCGGCTCAGAAAACTCACCGCGGATATAGTTATAACCTGATTGCGCGCCAATCGTATAACCCGCAATGATCATACCTTCGATCAACTGATGTGGATTAAAGCGAATAATATCGCGGTCTTTACACGTGCCCGGCTCACCTTCATCGGAATTACACACAATATATTTCGACCCTGGCATCCGCCGTGGCATAAAGCTCCACTTCAGCCCCGTCGGGAAACCTGCCCCACCTCGACCCCGCAAAGCAGAATCTTTTAATTCTTCAATAATCTCATCTGAAGACACACCGTCTTTCAACACGCGTTCTAGCTGCTTATAGCCACCCACACTTAAATAGGATTCAAGTGTCCAAGGTTCATCCAAGTGCCGGGTACGAAAGCAGACCAAATCAAGCGCCATCTTATGTCAGCCCCGCTAGAATCTTATCTATTTTTTCTGGTGTCAGTGTTTCATGATAATCACGATCCACTTGCATCATTGGCGCACCACAGCAGGCGCCCAAACATTCCACTTCTTTCAACGTAATATTGCCATCCGCAGTGGTTTCACCCCAGCCAACGGCTAATTTATCTTTCAAGTGCGCCACCACTTCATCTGAACCATTCAGCTGACATGAAATATTGGTGCACACATTAATTTTATGCTTGCCAACCGGCGACAATTCAAACATCGTATAAAACGTTGCCACTTCATACACCGCAATTTTAGGCAGCCCTAAATATACTGCCATGGCATCCATTGCTGGCTCACTCAACCATCCTTCATTCGCAGCTTGCACGATATGTAAGGCTGGGATCAAAGCCGATTGGCTCTGGTTCTCTGGATATTTCGCCAGCCACACGGCAATCTCTGCACGTACGTCAGCATTGAATAATTCTTCGCGTGGGCCTGTGAGTTGTATTGTATTGGCCATTACCTGTCTACTTCTCCAAATACAATATCCATGGTTCCAATCACCGCCACCACATCCGCCAACATATGACCCTTAATCATTTCATTCATTGCCGATAAATGCACAAAGCCCGGCGCACGGATCTTTAAGCGATACGGTTTATTCGCCCCATCTGAAATCATATAGATCCCAAATTCGCCTTTCGGATGCTCGACAGCAGAATAAATTTCACCTTCGGGCACACAATAGCCTTCGGTAAAATGTTTAAAATGATGGATCAGGCCTTCCATGCTCGTTTTCATTTCTGTTCGAGGCGGCGGGGACACCTTCAAATCATCCGACATCACATCGCCTGGATTGTCTTTCAACCAAGTCACACATTGTTTGATGATTTCATTCGACTGGCGCATTTCTTCTACGCGCACCAAATAGCGGTCATAACAGTCGCCTTCTACGCCGACAGGAATATCAAACTTCATTTTGTCATATACGGCATAAGGCTGTTTCTTACGTAAATCCCATGCAATCCCTGAACCGCGCAGCATCGGCCCCGTAAAGCCTAATTGCATTGCCCGCTCTGGGGAGACCACGCCAATGCCAACCGTACGCTGTTTCCAAATACGGTTATCCGTTAATAACGTTTCATATTCATCAACACAGCCGGGGAAACGGTCGGTAAAATCTGCAATAAAATCAAGTAAGCTGCCTTCACGATTAGTGTTTTTCTTTTTGACTTCTTTTTCGCTATGCCACTTAGAGGATTCATAGCGCGGCATGCTATCGGGCAAATCACGATACACGCCGCCAGGTCGATAATACGTTGCATGCAAACGCGCACCTGATACCGCTTCATAACAATCCATCAGATCTTCACGCTCGCGGAAGCAATATAAAAAGATTGTCATCGCACCAATATCAAGACCATGGGCACCCAACCACATCAAGTGGTTTAGAATACGCGTGATCTCATCAAACATCACTCGGATATACTGTGCACGCTCAGGTACGTCTACCCCAAGCATCGTTTCAATCCCTTTTACATAAGCATGCTCATTACACATCATCGATACATAATCGAGCCTATCCATATAACCAATGCTTTGATTGTAGGGTTTGGTTTCTGCTAACTTTTCCGTGCCACGGTGTAATAAGCCGATATGTGGATCGGCACGCTGAATCACCTCGCCTTCCATTTCGAGAATCAATCGCAACACACCATGCGCCGCAGGATGCTGTGGGCCAAAATTCAATGTGTAGTTTTGGATCTCAGCCATTATGAATCGCCTTGCTCATGGTAGCGGTTATCATCTCGAATAACCCGAGGCACCAATGTTCTAGGCGTAATATTGACGGGCTCATACACCACCCGCTTCTTCTCAGGGTCATATCGCATTTCAACATGGCCACTGATTGGGAAATCTTTCCGGAATGGATGACCGATAAAACCATAGTCAGTCAAAATACGACGTAAATCTTCATGGCCATCAAATAAGATACCAAATAAATCAAACGCTTCACGTTCAAACCAGTCCGCTGATGCCCATACAGACACAACGCTATCGACAACAGGCGCCTCAGCATCTAGGCGAATTTTTACTCGGATCCGTTGGTTGTCGCTAATCGACAATAAATGATATACCACACCAAACCGTTGGCCTTCTTCTTCACGCAAGGTGTTGGTCATATTCACCGCACGGCTAAAACCCGACCCTTTTGTTGTCCAACCTGCGCTGCCATATTCAGAATAATCCACACCACATAAATCAATTAGCTGCTCAAAGCCAAATTCATCACGCAATGTTGTACACACTTCCACCACGCTTTCCGCCGGTATTTGCATGCTCAATTCACCATGAATTACTTCACATAGTTTTCCGGCATCTTTAAAGTGGGTGAGTAATTTTTTCTGAAGCGCTTCCATGCTCAATTAGGCTTCCTGACTAGGCTGGCGCGCAATCGTATGTGTACGCTTAATTTTGTTTTGTAATTGAATAATGCCATAAAGCAACGCTTCCGCAGTCGGTGGGCAGCCTGGCACATAAATATCTACAGGAATAATACGATCGCAACCCCGTACCACTGCATAAGAATAATGATAATAACCGCCACCATTAGCACAAGACCCCATCGAGATAACCCAGCGCGGCTCCGACATTTGGTCATACACTTTCCGCAAGGCTGGTGCCATCTTATTCACCAAGGTCCCCGCCACAATCATCACATCCGATTGCCGAGGGCTAGGACGAAATACCACACCAAAGCGATCTAAATCATAACGCGACGCACCTGCTTGCATCATCTCAACCGCACAACATGCCAAACCAAAGGTCATCGGCCATAATGAGCCAGTTCTTGCCCAATTGATTAATTTATCTGCAGAAGTAGTAACAATGCCTTCTTCCAGAATACCTTCTATTCCCATTCCAGCGCGCCCTTCATCCATTCATAAACGAAACCCACCACTAAAATGGCAAGGAATAAAAACATCGCTAATAGGCCAAACACCCCAATCTCATCGAGCACCACAGCCCACGGGAATAAAAAGGCAATTTCTAAATCAAAAATAATAAACAGGATTGCAACAAGATAGTAACGCACATCAAAT
Organism: uncultured Piscirickettsiaceae bacterium; assembly: GCA_964598235.1. Classification (GTDB taxonomy): domain Bacteria; phylum Pseudomonadota; class Gammaproteobacteria; order Nitrosococcales; family Methylophagaceae; genus UBA652. Next base: position 19,271 of record CAZRAY010000002.1, on the reverse strand, counting down.
TTCATATGCGCATCTTCAAATGGCTCAAAGCCACATTCATAAGTAGAATTCTTTTCAGGATCAGGACGATGCGCCCCCAAGACAAACCCTGCCAATAACGGACCGACACCAAAGCCGATCCCCAGCAGGATAAATAATAAAATGGGGAGGTAATTCTCCAGCATGCAACACTATCTTCTTCTAAATTATCGTTGAATTGATTATAAACCAATCCCCCGCGCTTCGCACAAAAATACGGTTTATTTTAGCCCCTTTTCCTTACCCTGTGGAATAGGCGAGGAGGCAAGAAAAATACTTGTTCAAACAGCCGCCTCAAGCACCACTCTCTTATTTCGTTCAATATTTCGAAAAATCATGGAAAAGCCGGTGCTATTACCCTCATATTCAAGCAATTCATAACGATTAAACAAGCGACGACCTAGCTGTTCATTTAACAATGCAATCACTGCCGTTTTTGTTTTGGGTAACCGCCCGTTCTCAGCATGATATTCCATCATTATCATTTTGACTTCCAATAAATCTACTTGTCCTGATATATGTGCAGTTTGCTTAAGCGCCTGATCTAAATATTGGGCAGATTCTTTGACCTCTGCGATTTCTTTTGCCAATGCAAATCGGTCTGGATGATTTAATATATAAGCGTTTAAGGGGGCTAAGTATTTCTTGGCATGATTAGGCTGTTTATCTGCAATCGCCTGTTTTGCCTGTGCCACCGGTAGCGCAAAATAGAGCTCATCTCGCATTGTATTCGCTTGTGCTGAATCATCTGTTTTGGGTAACAAGGCAACAGCCCGACTTAAATTATCTTTTGCCAATGAAAATTGCCCTTTTTGTCTGGCCACTAATCCCGCCTGATATAAGTCGAATACGGCATCATCATCCGCCTGGCGAGGCGCTTCTGCCTCGTCACTTACACTCCTTTTTTCTGGTGAAATACGTGATTCAGCCCCTTTCTCTTGTCGTGAGATATTCAGCGAACGTAATGCATCATCTATCGGAATCAAATAATTCAACCCCAAGCTTGCCCCTGCTTTAGTCATCACCCCCGACACGCTAATCGCCAACAAACCGCCCACATCATTATAAATTGGCCCACCTGAATTTCCGTGATTAATCGCTGCATCTGTTTGATAAAATGGTAATCCGCCCCGATCTCTCTTAGCCGATAAAATACCTTGGGTCACGGTATGGCTCAACTCTTCCGATAAGGGGGTGCCGATCACAAACAAGGCATCGCCTACACTCGGCGGTGTCGCTGAAATTGGTGCTTGTTCGGTGACCATCGTTTTACTTAACTTTAACAAAGCCACATCCCTAATCGGCTCTATACGCTCAACAAACGCTTCCAGCTCTTCTCCATTTAAAATAACGATCACCTGATGTGCATCGCCCACTACATGGGCATTAGTCAGTATATGGCCATTGTTAGAAAGCAAGACACCACTACCATGCCCTTTTGTTGTTCTAATAGTCACTGTAGATTGTTGGAGCGCATCCACTTTTGATTTAAACGAACCGGTATCTGCGGTATAAATCAGATTGAGAGGAATAGGCTTAAAGTCTGGCGCTTCCTGCCCTATCTGACTCACTTTGCCCAATGGCTCTGTCAGTTCAACATCTGATAATGCATTGTTCACCGCAACCACAATAGCACGTTCTATTGCCTGTTCCGTACCATTTTCACGCGCAAGCTCTGTTAACCCTTTATACAGTCCTTCACTACTCCCTTCATACAATGTTTTACGTGATAACTGATCAAGCAATGTCCAACTTAATTTCACATACGCGTCATTTTTGCTTTTTATACGATACGTCCCCTTCTCAATACAGCGGTTTATCTTAAGCGTCGTCAATTCCGTTTTGAGTACTAAGCGATTATCTGGCCGAATAGAAGACATTGCATTTTCATACTCCAATTCATAACCTAAGCGATTGAACTCTGAAACAAAAACCCCACTCAATTGAATATCATCTACAAACCGATGACCCTCTACCCAGACAAGATCGCTTTCTTTCTTTTGACAAGTTTGGCCTGAGTATAAATTACCAATTTTGATATCTCGAGAATTCGCCCCTGCTATCTTTAACGCTAGCGGCTTGAGCGTGACCTTTTGTGGGGGCGTAAAGTCCTCGTATGGAATTGCCTTTTTTATTGTGACCTCAGGAAAAGAGGTTGTATTAGGAAGATACACCTCTTTACTTGTCACATTCGCCGACTTAGGTTGACTATCTGAATAATGCACTTTCCCATTCGCATCCACCCACCGATACGTTTTGGCTTCAACGACGGCACTCAGTAGCCCCATAAGCAAAACAACCATAAAATAAACTTTTTTATCCATCATGTTGCCCCTACACATCATCCCACCACCTGATTTCGGCCTCTGAATTTCGCACGATACATATTCTCATCACATTCCTTCATCCATTTTTTCCAATCCATATCTGGCTTAAGACTAGACACCCCTAAGCTCGCTGTAATAGCACGTTCTGGTGTTAACGACAGGCCTTCTAATTCGGATCTCAGTTCTTCAGCGATCACCATTCCGCTTGCCTGATCCGCATTATGTAGCAAGATCAAAAATTCCTCACCGCCTATCCTAAACACCCTATCGCTAGCACGAAACTTTTTCTTTAAAAAAAAACCCATAGATTTCAATGCCGAATCGCCCACATCATGGCCCAATTCATCATTAATCACCTTAAAATGATCTAAGTCGAGCATAATCAATGTCATGGTTGTTTTTGTACGTCGGCTTTGATGAATGGCCTGCTCTAGGGAATGTTGTAGTTGTGAGCGATTATAAAGCCCTGTTAGGTTATCTGTAATTGCAAGCTCTTTTAACTTGTAATGTTGTTTATATATTTCGTGTATTGATATAAGCGCAAAAAAACTCACCCCAAGCATAACGGCAAAAAACCGCATTACAATTTCAGGTTCAAGTATTGTCCACGCAAGAGGGAAAACAACCCCAACAAAAATAGCATTCGCTATCCATGCTCTCCTTTCAGGCAGGATGAAATAAAATGAGAGTATACCCAACGACACCCAGTAAGAGCCTGCCACACCAAGTTCATATACTGCAATTACAATGGCAATAGAGAGGATAGGCGCGATAGCAAATGAGTTAAGCCCGGCATGATATTTTTGTTGGAATCCAAGCCGAACATTAATACTGCAAAGTATTAGAATACAGCTTGTAAAAAAGCCTAATAAATACCGGCCTTGTATAAAATTATTGATTGTAAAAGGGGTAAGTATAAGTAACGTTGATAATGCAACCCCGAAAGTGGATTTCACTATAAAATCGGGGGGAGATAAAGGTTCGTCCATTAACTTCATTGGGATATTCTACCTCAATCAAACATAAAACAGAAGTTTTATAGGTGAATATTCTCTGTTTTAACAAAGGCTTGTGACTTAGAAGTCAGGTCCTTTAAAATTGGTCCCCTGTTGGAAAATAGGTTATGCTGGCTATGTTCTAGTCATTATTTTGCACTAGACACTCTCTCAAATAAATAAAAGGAATATATGATGAGCTTTAATTTAATCGATCTTGTTAAAGATCAACTCAGTGATCAAGTGATGGGGCAACTTGGTGGTGTACTCGGTGGATCTGCCACACAAAATAGTGCTGCAATCAGTAGTGCTTTACCAGGCCTATTAAGTGGCTTAATGAATGCAGGTGCTTCAGACGCAGGTGCCACAGCGATGTTAGGTGCCATCAGCGATCAAGATGATAGTATTTTAGATAATCTCGGCGACCTGCTTGGCGGGAGCGGTCAGGGCACCATGATGAATATGGGCATTAGTGTCTTAGGTTCTCTTCTCGGTGGGAAAGGAAGTGGACTAGGTAACCTAGTAGGCGCCATTGCAGGCTTTAGTGGCTTGGGTAAGGGCCCTGCTAAATCATTATTAGGCTTGCTTGCGCCGATCGTATTCGGTGTGGTCAAACGTAAGTTACTAGGCAGTGGTGGCGGCGGTTTAAATATAGGGAGCTTGATGGGCATGTTGAACGGCCAAAAAGATAATATCTCTGCTGCGATGCCTTCTGGCTTTTCTGACCATTTATCTTCAAATATAAGTGGGGCGACGCAACAAGTGGCGCGCGAAGGAAAATCATTTCTTGGTCGTTTTTTACCTATCGCACTTATCGCAGGTGCCTTGTTCTTTGCCTATAATGCATTTTTCAAAGGCGATGCCGATAAAATAGTTGAGTCCGCACGCGATACGATGAATGACACTATGGATTCTGCGAGAGAAACAATGAGCGATACGGTTGATTCGGCCACAAATACGATTAGCGGTGTGAATGTTGGATCAAAACTAACGGATGTAATGGGATCGGTGACTGACTCCCTAGGCGGTATTACGGATGTTGCATCAGCTGAGGCTGCTTTACCTCAATTAAGCGAAGCGACAACACAATTAGGTGGCTTGGCAACGATGTTAGAGAAACTCCCTGAAGCGGCAAGAGCCCCCATATTAAAGATTGTTGCTGAGGGTTTGCCTCAAATTCAAGCTTTATTGGATAAGCTCGCTGCGATCCCAGGTGTGGGACCCGTAATTAAACCTGTTACCGATGGCTTAATGGCGCAATTAGCAGCATTTCAATAACAGCCACCTCGATTGAAAAAAGCCCGAGAGCTTACAAGCTCCCGGGCTTTTTTATATTTATTGATGATGTCGATAAACACTCGGTGCACAACCATAAAACTGCGTAAATCGGCGGCTAAAGTGACTTAGATCGTTAAAACCCACATCGTAACAAGTCTCTGACACCGATTTACCTTGTTGGATAGATTCAGCCGCAAGCTTTAACCGTAACTGTTGCTGATATTCGCCTGGCGAACACCCTACCTGTTTCTTGAACTCAACATAAAGCTTGCTTCGGCTCATACAGGCTTTTTTACACAACAAATCCACCTCTAAAGGTTGGGAAATATTTTGAGCCATAAAACTGAGCACCGCCACCACACCATTTACATCCGGCGTGTAACGGCAAGCATTTAATAAAACATCTCTGCCTTGCTGTCTCAGCATACGAATAATCAGCTCTGTCACCCCTAAATCAACGAGTATTTCTTTATCGGGAGCATTATTGGTAAATAGGGTCACCAACCTTTCTAATAAAGCCTGTGTATCCGCCGTATGGTGGGTGTGAATCACATGGGGTTGATATTCCCAATCATGTTGCAAGGTATCTAACGTCGTCACATCCCGCATTTTTTCCGAAAGAAATTCAATTCTGTCTTTAGGGATCTCAATCGTTAAGCAGGTTGTTGGCCGTTTTTCATTCGCTTCAGGGAAATCAATTTCAACATATTCACCCGGTGGCATTACATAGGATTCATGTGGCAAGAACACCTGACCTTGTTCCTGATGCAAATCATGCATGATTTTCCGTCCTTTGACCATGCCACAATATAACAACTGTTCTGCATCCAATCCCACACGGGAGGCCGTACGATAAGTATCATACACGCTCAATACAGATTCGGGCCCTTGAAAAGACACCTTATTCTCAACCAATAATTGACGTTTCTCACGCCTTTTTGACAAAGGTAAAAGTGTTTGTTGCATCAGTTATGCTAAGTAACATTGGTAAATCATAGTCCTAATTCTCGCGCTATTTAGGAGGGTTAGTCAAGTTTTTAGGATTCTAAGTCAAGTAGGTCTATGCCTAACAGGTTTATGATTCAGGTTTACTTCTTCAATAGCGAGAAAAATTATGATTTATGCACAACCCGGTACAGATGCTGCAATCGTCTCATTCAAAGAACGTTATGGTAACTACATTAATGGGGACTGGGTTGCGCCGGTTAAAGGTAATTATTTCATCAATATCTCACCTGTCACTGGCGAAGGCTTTTGTGACATTCCTCGCTCAACAAAAGAAGATATCGATCTCGCACTTGATGCGGCCCATGTTGCTAAAGATGCTTGGGGAAAAACATCGGTCACAGAGCGCTCAAATATCTTACTCAAAATTGCAGACCGCATTGAAGCTAACCTTGAAATGCTCGCAGTGGCGGATACCTGGGATAACGGTAAGGCCGTGCGCGAAACACTCAATGCTGATGTCCCGCTATGTGTCGATCATTTCCGTTACTATGCCGGCTGTATGCGTGCGCAAGAAGGTACGATGGGGGAAATTGATGAAACAACCGTATCTTACCAATTTCATGAGCCCCTAGGTGTGGTTGGCCAAATTATCCCTTGGAACTTCCCTTTATTAATGGCCGTATGGAAAATAGCTCCTGCATTGGTAACAGGTAACTGTATTGTCATGAAACCGGCAGAACAAACGCCCGTTTCCATCCTAAAACTCATGGAAGTTATCGGTGATTTATTACCGCCTGGCGTGCTCAACATTGTCAATGGTTATGGTAAAGAAGCGGGCGAAGCATTAGCCACTAGCACACGAATAGCTAAAATTGCCTTTACAGGTTCAACACCTGTAGGGCAACACATCTTAAAATGCGCGTCAGAAAATATTATCCCTTCAACCGTTGAACTAGGCGGAAAATCACCTAATATCTTCTTTGAAGATATCATGCAGCAAGAAGATGATTATATTAGCAAGTGTGCAGAAGGCGCCGTACTCGCCTTCTTCAACCAAGGCGAGGTCTGTACCTGCCCATCTCGTGCATTAATTCAAGAAAGTATTTACGATGAATTTATCAGTATCGTTATCGACCGCTCTAAGAAAATCATCCGAGGCAACCCATTAGATACGGATACCCAAGTCGGTGCCCAAGCATCACAACAGCAATTTGAGAAAATTCTTGATTATGTTGAAATCGGCAAACAAGAAGGCGCTGAGTTATTACTGGGCGGCAATATCGCCCAAGTCGGTGGTGAATTTGATGAGGGCTACTATATTGAACCCACTTTATTCAAAGGCACCAACAATATGCGGATCTTCCAAGAAGAAATTTTTGGCCCTGTTGTATCCGTCACCACCTTTAAAGATGAAGCCGAAGCGCTCGCCATTGCCAATGATTCTGAGTTTGGTTTAGGTGCGGGCCTTTGGACGCGCGATATGAATCTTGCCTACCGCATGGGTCGAGGCATTGAAGCGGGCCGCGTGTGGACCAACTGTTATCATCTCTATCCTGCCCATGCTGCATTCGGTGGCTATAAAAAATCGGGTATCGGTCGAGAAACCCATAAAATGATGCTCGATCATTATCAACAAACTAAAAATTTATTGGTCAGCTATAGCACAAGTCCATTAGGATTTTTCTAAACCACTAATGCAATATTTTAAAAAACCTCTCTGAAATACTTACCTCAGAGAGGTTTTTTAATATTAAAATAGATTCAATGAAAAAAGTGCTTATTCTTGGTGGTTATGGCAATTTCGGCAAACGCATTGCTGAAGGTTTGTTGTCCATCCCGAATATAACGCTCTATCTGGCAGGTCGAAATATTGAGAGGGCGACCTTGCTGGTGCAAGAATTTGAGGCGCGCGCAGCTGCCACACTCAAAACAATCCAACTTGATATCACTGCCTATAATTTTGAGTCAGAACTAAAATTACTGTCACCCGATATTGTCATCCACACTAGCGGCCCTTTTCAGGGACAAGATCATCGTATTCCTACCGCATGTATCAATGCTGGTGCACATTACATTGATCTTGCCGATGACCGACGGTTTGTCTCTGATATCACTACACTCGCCTCCCAAGCTAAGGCTAAGAACCTACTCATCGTGAGTGGCGCCAGTACGGTACCTGGATTATCATCAACCGTTATCGATTTTTACCAAGATAATTTCTCCGCAATACATACGATTGATATTGCAATTGCACCCGGTAATCGAGCTGAGCGAGGTGAAGCAACAATAAAAGGTATCCTTTCTTACACTGGTCATGCATTCAAGTCATTCAATAATAGAAAATGGGGAGAATCCTATGGCTGGATGTCTCCGCGTAAGCTTGATTTTGGCGATATTATTGGCACCCGTTGGCTGGCTAATGTCGATGTGCCCGATTTAGCACTGTTCCCCGAACGTTATTCCGTTACGAACACGGTCCGGTTCCAGGCCGGATTAGAACTCCCTTTTTTGCATCTCACGATGGTTGGTATGGCTCATCTAGCAAAGTTAGGCGTGATAAAGAATTGGGCTAGATTCACCAAGCCTATTGTCAAAATGAGCGAACTACTTAAACCGTTCGGCAGTAATATTGGTGGTATGCAAATCCAAATTAAAGGCTTTGATAAAGAACATAAGCATCAAACGGTTATCTGGACACTCTATGCCCCCGATGGTGTCGGTCCTTTCATTCCCGCATTACCTGCTGTTATTATTGCTAAAAAACTGCTCTCCAGTGAATTGACTACGCGAGGTGCGATGCCTTGCTTGGGCTTGTTTAGTTTAGATGATTTTCTGCTTGTCTCGGCGAAACTCAATATTTATACAACGGAGAGTATCATTGGATAGTTACCTTACCTTAAAATTTCTCCATATCTTATCTGCCATGGTCCTGGTCGGTACAAGTGCAGGCATCGCCTTTTTTATGTTTATGGTCAACAAGTCCAACAATCCGCAAGCCATCCAGATTACTGCGAAACATGTTGTTTTGGCAGACTGGATTTTCACCACGCCTGCCGTGATAACCCAATTAATCACGGGCATCTTGCTGATGAATGAGTTGAACTACGCCTTCAATTCGCCTTGGTTTTATTGGGTCATTGGCTTATTTATTGTGATTGGGTTGTGCTGGCTACCCGTATTACGGATCCAATATCGTTTATATGAACTTGCCAAAACAGATCAAAACAACAATAAGGTAAGTCCTGAATTTAAATCCTTAATGAAACGATGGACATTACTCGGTATCCCTGCATTTATTGCCATTATCATTATTTTATGGCTGATGGTATTCAAGCCTTTTGCCATTATTTAAAGCATGCAGATAACACACACCACTTTAATTAAAACAGCAAAATTATCCCTCGCTTTTTTGTGGGTTTTTACTGGCTTAACTTCCTTGTTTTTTGCCCCCGAATTAGGTTATCAAATATTGGCCAAAGCCAATATCACGGGAGACTCTGCCCACCTTATTATTTATGGTGGTGCACTGCTCGATATCTGCTTAGGCTTTTGGTTCCTATCATCTTGGAAGCTAAAAACATGCTGCTTAATTCAAATAACCACCATCGTTATTTACACCCTACTACTCTCCATCATCGAGCCTACTTTTTGGCTTCACCCTTTTGGGCCCTTAACCAAAAACATACCCATCATTATATTAATTCTCCTTGTTTTAGTTCATGATGAACCTAAACGGCTTAAATCATAGGTATACAATATGTCTAAAGATAATATCCAATCAACACTCCATGAAGAACGCCAGTTTCCACCGAGTGCTGATTTTCTAGAAACCGCGGCGCTATCTGCCGATAAATTAACCGATTTATATGCTGCGGCAGAAAAAGATAATGTTGGTTTTTGGGCTGATCAAGCGCGTGATGAAATTGATTGGCACACACCGTTTACAACCACATTAGATGATAGTAACCCGCCATTCTATCGCTGGTTCCCTGATGGTAAACTCAATGTGTCTTATAACTGCTTAGATCGCCAACTTGAGAAGAACGGCGATAAAACTGCCATTATCTTTGAAGGCGATGCAGGTGATGTGGCGCATATTACTTACCGCGAACTTCATACCCGTGTCTGCACCTTTGCCAATGTGCTAAAAGCTCAAGGTATCACGCAAGGTGACCGCGTTATTATCTATATGCCGATGATCACTGAGGCGGTGGTGGCCATGCAGGCCTGCGCGCGGATTGGTGCCATTCATTCGGTCGTATTTGGTGGCTTTTCTGCTTCATCATTAAAAGATCGGATTGAAGATACCCAAGCCAAAATGGTGATTACAGCCGATGGTGGCCATCGTGGGGGGCGTGTTGTTGAACTGAAGGCAACTACTGATAGTGCACTCCAATCAGGTTGTAATAGTATTGACTCTGTCGTTGTCTTCCAACGCACTGGCCATGATATCACGATGCAATCCGGCCGCGATATTTGGTGGCATGAAGCAGCACAAGGCCAATCTACTGAATGTGAACCCACATGGATGAAGGCAACGGATCCACTCTTCCTGCTTTACACCTCTGGCTCGACAGGTAAACCTAAAGGTATTCAGCATTCCACAGGCGGCTATCTGCTCAATGCCATCACCACCATGCGCTGGGTCTTTGATATTCAAGATGCTGATGTGTTTTGGTGTACGGCGGATGTCGGCTGGATCACCGGCCATACTTATGTTGCCTATGGCCCCTTAGCGACAGGTGCCACCATTGTGATATTTGAGGGTGTGCCCACTTATCCTGATGCAGGGCGGTTCTGGGATATGTGTGAGCGCCATCACGTCTCTATTTTCTATACCGCGCCCACCGCTATCCGCGCACTGATTAAACAAGGCGATGATTTCCCTAACAAGCATGACTTATCCAAGCTCAGATTACTTGGTACTGTGGGTGAACCCATTAATCCAGAAGCCTGGATGTGGTATCACAATGTGATTGGCGGCACACGCTGTCCGATTGTAGATACCTGGTGGCAAACGGAAACAGGGGCACATATGATTGCCCCTGTGCCAGGAGCAACTATAACCAAACCAGGCTCTTGCACGCGCCCACTTCCTGGCATTGATGCGGCAATCGTAAATCAAGAAGGAGAGGAAATCACCACCGCCAATCAAGGAGGTTACCTCGTTATTCGCCAACCTTGGCCTTCTATGCTGCAAACCATTTGGGGAGATGACCAGCGCTATCAAGATGCCTACTGGCCTTATTTCGGTGGCAAATATTATCTAGCAGGTGATAGTGCTCGCCGCGATGAAGCGGGTTTTTTCTGGATCATGGGCCGGATTGATGATGTACTTAATGTGTCTGGACATCGTCTTGGCACGATGGAAATTGAATCTGCCTTGGTTGCCCATCCACAAGTTGCAGAAGCTGCTGTCGTCGGTAAGCCGCATGACATCAAAGGCGAATCCGTGTTTGCCTATGTCGTCTTAAAAGGTGAACGCCCTGCAGGCGGCATAGACGATACTCTTACCCAAATGCTACGCGCCTGGGTCGGAGAACAAATTGGCGCCATCGCCAAACCCGATGAAATTCGTTATGCGGATAATCTCCCTAAAACACGTTCCGGTAAAATTATGCGGCGCTTACTACGCACTATTGCCAAAGGCGAAGAGATTACATCTGATACATCAACCTTAGAAAATGAATCTATCTTGCCACAATTGCAAGGCAAAGTTTAAACCCACAAAAAAGCCCGCTAGAATGTAGCGGGCTTTTTTGTTTGGTGCCGACGGGCGGAGTCGAACCGCCACAGCCTAAGCCACCACCCCCTCAAGATGGCGTGTCTACCAATTTCACCACGTCGGCATGTATTTTTAGTCTACTGGCGGTAGATCCGTTGGTGCTGTTGGTGCTGTTACTGGCGTAATTTCTTCCGCCATTTCAGTTGCCGGCGCAGATTCCATTACGCTCACGGCTGATTCGCCACGATTACCTGAATAATATGCGAGGGTTAAACTCGTACAGAAAAATAAGGCTGCTAAAATCGCGCTGCTACGGCTTAAAAATGAAGCCGATCCTTGACTACCAAAGATAGAGCTCGAACCGCCGCCACCGCCGCCACCGCCGCCTAAAGCCGCCGCACCGGCATCCGCACCTTTACCATGCTGGATTAAAATCAAACCCACTAACATCACTGCAATAGCGATATGTGCCACTAATAAAATCATATTCATGTAAAAACCCCTCGATCAAAACGCCTTATAGCGCTGCCAAACAAATATTAATGAACTCATCCGCATCAAGTGACGCCCCACCGATAAGCCCACCATCAATATCTGCCATAGAAAATAACGGTGCCGCATTATCCCCTTTTACACTGCCGCCGTAAAGGATTTGTAATGATTCTGCAGTTGCTTGATCATGTTTTGCCACGCGTTTTCGCATAAATTCATGTACAGACTGCGCCCAGTCTGGTGTTGCCGTTTTACCTGTGCCAATAGCCCAAACCGGCTCATAAGCCAACACAGCATTAGATAAGGCTTTTACACCTTGCTCTGCGATAACAATATCCAACAGATGTGCAATAATTTCTTCGGTTTGCCCTGCTTCATATTCTACAAGGCTTTCCCCAATACATAGGATAGGCGAAATACCCGTTTTTAAGGCCATGCTATATTTTTCACCGCATATTTTATCCAATACATGCTGATCTAAATCTAGTTCTGCATATAAACAGCGACGTTCTGAATGACCGATCAATACATAACGACACGCAAAATCTTTCAACATCACTGCTGATAATTCACCTGTATACGCACCTTGTTCAAATTGCGATAGATTTTGCGTTCCCCAATCAATGCCCGTGCCTTGCAACGCTTCCTTTGCTTGTTGAAGATACACAGCTGGTGGGAACACCGCCACATCAAGCCCACGCAATTTTTCTGTTTGTGCGATCAATCCTGCTAGTAATGTTTCATTACTGGCAAAATTGCCATTCATCTTCCAGTTTCCAGCAACCATTGGCTTACGCACAGCACGCTCTCCAGCTTTGATAATTAGGCATCAATCTTATCACTTTTTATACGTTTTCTTGAATCACTTGTGCCAATTCATTGGCTAACTTATCCACTAACAAGGCGTCTCGCCCTTCCACCATCACCCGAATGACAGGTTCCGTGCCTGACGCCCGCAATAATACACGGCCAGCATCCCCTAATTGCGCTTCTGCGGCATTCACCTCTTCAGTAATTCGTGGGTTTTGTGATAAATCAATTTTCTGCTTTATCCGTACATTAATCAGTTGTTGTGGATATTTATTGACTCCACCACGTAAGGTATTAAGGCTGCTACCTGTTTGTTGCATTTCAACTAATACCTGTAACGCAGCAATAATGGCATCGCCTGTTGTTGTTTGGTCTAAACAAATAATATGGCCTGATGATTCACCACCCAAAATACTCTCTGTTTGCTTCATCATCTCAAGCACATAGCGATCGCCTACATTGGCCCTGTGAAGCGTAATACCTTGCTGTTGTAACGCGTGCTCTACACCGAGATTGGTCATCAATGTACCCACAACAGACGTTTTACCTGTGCCCAAGCGTTGTTGACTCCGCGCAATCATGCAAATAAGTTCATCGCCATCCACCATCTCGCCGCGGTGATCAACCATAATCAATCGATCGCCATCGCCATCGAGTGCAACCCCAACATCCGCCTGCTCCGTGAGCACCGCCGCTTGCAAGGCTTCCGTGGCGGTTGCGCCAAAGCCTTGATTAATATTCAAGCCATCAGGTTGCGCACCAATCGTGACAACCGTCGCACCTAATTCTATAAATACCTGTGGCGCAACATGATAGCCTGCACCATGCGCACAATCTAATACGATTTTCATCCCTGATAAATCGGTTTGTCGCCCGACCGAACTTTTACAAAATTCAATATAGCGACCCGCCGCATCTTCTACCCGGCTCGCTTTTCCTAATCTAGCAGGTTCCGCTGTTTCAATTGGCTGCTCAAGTAAATCTTCAATGGCAAACTCAACATCATCTGAGAGCTTTGTGCCCTGGCTAGAAAAAAACTTAAACCCATTATCCTGAAAGGGATTATGAGATGCGCTAATAACAATGCCTGCCTGTGCATGCAAAGTACGCGTAAGATAGGCAATGGCTGGCGTAGGCATCGGACCTAACAATAAAACATCTACCCCTGCCGCAGATAGGCCAGCCTCTAGTGCGGATTCAAACATATAGCCCGAAATACGCGTGTCTTTACCGATAACGACTTTACTATGCTCGCCTTGCGCTAAGGCTTTACCCGCAGCCCAACCCAGCTTCAAGGCAAATTCAGGTGTGATATTACCTTCACCCACCAGCCCACGAATACCATCTGTTCCAAAATATTTTTTTTGTTTAGTCATGGTCTCTCACCTGCATTACATGGTGGCACATCGTAATTGCCTGCACCGTTTCTTTCACATCATGGCTACGAATTAATTTAACACCCTGCCACACCGCCAATGTCGCCAAGGATAAACTGGCTGCTAGGCGTTCTTCTACCGACACCTTGAGCGACGCGCCAATCATTGATTTACGAGACACCCCCACAAGCACGGGTAAGCCTTCGCTTATTAAATCTGATAACCGTTTCATCAACCTGAGATTATGCACTGCTTTTTTTCCAAAGCCAAAACCAGGATCCAGCATTAATTTATCCCGACTGATCCCGGCTGCTTCGCACGCCGCAACACGCTGTGATAAGAAGTCTGTTACCTCTCGCACAACATCATCATAACGGGGATCCGCTTGCATGGTTTGAGGTGAACCCTGCGCATGCATCAAACAAACTGGCACATCTAATTCAGCTGCTGCTTCAAGCGCGCCAGCCTGTTGTAAAGCTTGCACATCATTAATCAATCCTGCCCCAGCAGCAACGGCAGCACGCATCACCTCTGGCTTCATCGTATCGATCGAAATAGGAATATCTAACTCACGTCGGATCGCTTCAATCACAGGCACCACACGGGAAATTTCCACGTCAACCGGTACAATTTCCGCACCCGGTCGTGTCGATTCACCACCAATATCGAGAATAGCTGCGCCTTCTGCGGCCATTTGGTGTGCCTGTATTAATGCCGTCTCTACTGAAACAAATTGACCGCCATCTGAAAATGAGTCAGGTGTCACATTCAAAATCCCCATCACCTGTGGTGTGGAGAGGTCGAGTATTTTACCAGCACAATTTAATTGCATTCAGTCGTGTATCTAAGCAGGTTCGCCCGCTGCATCAGAGGGTGGTTCAAATACCGCTGTTGCTGTCGGTGCACTGGGTGGATTCTCCGTCCAATCTCTTGGTGCACCCGGCTCACGGCCTTCCATAATGGCATCGATCTGATCACTATCAATGGTTTCATATTTCATCAATAAATCTGCCATGGCGTGCAATTTATCTATGTTCTCTTTCAATATTTTTTCCGCACGATCATAGTTACGGTTAATCAAAGCACGTACATCTTTATCAATTTGCTTTGCCGTTTCATCTGAAATGGATTTATGTTGCGTGACCGAACGACCGAGGAATATCTCTCCCTCATCTTCACCATATGATAATGGCCCCATATGCTCAGAGAATCCCCATTTAGTCACCATATTGTGCGCCAGTTTGGTTGCCCGCTCAATATCATTTGATGCGCCCGTTGTGACTGCATCTGCACCAAAAATTAATTCTTCTGCTAATCGACCACCATACAAACTAGATAAGCTACTTTCTAGCTCTTCTTTGCTATTGCTATATTTATCTTCCTCGGGCAAAAACATCGTCACCCCAAGCGCACGCCCACGTGGAATAATACTCACCTTATAAACAGGATCATGGGAGGGTACCAAGCGGCCCACAATCGCGTGACCTGCTTCGTGGTAAGCCGTGTTTTTCTTCTCTTTCTCACTCATCACCATGGATTTACGTTCTGCCCCCATCATGATTTTATCTTTTGCTTTTTCCATTTCTTCCATTGAGACCAAACGTTTATCGCCACGCGCAGCCATTAATGCGGCCTCATTAACCAAATTCGCCAAATCAGCTCCTGAGAATCCAGGCGTCCCCCGTGCAATTACGCTTGGATCCATATCATCAGCAGCAGGCACTTTACGCAAATGCACATTTAAGATTTGCTCACGCCCACGAATATCTGGCAATCCCACCACCACTTGGCGATCAAATCGGCCAGGGCGCAATAAAGCAGGATCTAACACATCTGGTCGGTTTGTTGCCGCGATCACAATCACGCCGTCATTGGCTTCAAAACCATCCATTTCGACCAATAACTGATTCAGTGTTTGTTCACGCTCATCATTGCCACCACCTACACCCGCACCACGATGACGGCCTACTGCATCAATTTCATCAATAAAGATAATGCAAGGTGCATGTTTTTTCGCCTGCTCAAACATATCACGCACACGCGAGGCACCCACACCGACAAACATCTCAACAAAATCAGAACCTGAAATCGTAAAGAAAGGCACTTTAGCTTCGCCTGCAATGGCTTTAGCTAATAGTGTTTTACCCGTACCTGGCGCACCTACCATTAAAATACCACGCGGGATCTTACCACCTAGTTTTTGGAATTTAGCCGGCTCGCTTAGGAATTCAACCAATTCAGCCACTTCTTCTTTGGCCTCATCGACACCAGCCACATCATCAAAAGTGACTTTAACTTGATCTTCGCTCAACATCCGCGCCTTGCTTTTACCAAATGACATCGGGTTTTTACCACCACCACCGCCATTCATTTGACGCATGAAATAGAGCCACACCCCAATCAATAGTAGTATCGGGCCAAAGCCAAATAATGCTTCAAGGAATACATTTTTGCCTTCGCGCTCTTTCACATCAAACGCAATACCGCTGTTGACTAAATCATTAATCAACTCAGGATCTTCATTCGGACGATCCACCGTAAATTCACCCCCGTCCGCGAATTTCCCCGTAATAATCCCTTTTTGTTCATCTAATTGCACTTCTGCAAAGCCACTGGTGCCATCGCGTAAGCCTTTAATGAAATTGGAATACTCTATTTCTTTTGGCTCATCGGCTTTGGGTGCAAAGTTATTGAATACGGACATTAAAACCAATGCCACAACCACCCATAAAACCAAATTTTTAATCATATCGTTCAAAATATATTACCTTCTGTTGTACTATTTTAGGCCACGGCCTAACAAATAAATTTCTCGGCTTCGTTGGCGTGATGCATCTGGTTTTCGTGATACAACCTTCTTAAACCGCAACCGCATCTCTTTTAACAAAGCATCAAAGCCTTCGCCTTGAAAGACCTTGGTTAAAAACACACCTTCTTTTTTCAAGTTCTGTAGTGCAAAATCTAATGCCAGCTCGACCAAATACATGCTGCTCGGTTGATCAATGGCATCCACTCCTGATAAGTTGGGGGCCATATCTGATAAAACAAGGTCTATACTTCGACCGTCTAACACTTCATTCAGTTCAGCCAACGGCGCATCTTCCCGAAAATCACCTTGTATAAAGTGTACACCTGTTAAAGGCGTCATGGGCAAAATGTCTAACGCAATCACCACGCCTTTATTGCCCACACGCCGCAGTGCATAGTCTGACCATCCGCCAGGTGCCGATCCCAAATCAACCACCACCATACCCGGTCGCATCAATTTATCTTTCTTATCTAGTTCTTCTAATTTAAACACCGCGCGCGATCGCACACCTTCTTGCTGCGCTCTTTTAACGTATGGATCTTTAAAATGTTCTTGTAACCAATTATGGCTGGATTTACTTTTCGCCACCTTAATCTGCCTTATCCATCGTCACCACCAATACCAAGCCCAGTAAACTAACAATGGCATAAATAAGTCGGCTTACTTTATGCCACAACGTAAACATCTCAGATAAAGCAGAATTTTCCTGCCATGCAAGCTGTTTCAGCTCAACAATTTGTACTTGTGTCACCCAGATAAATATCGCCATCAATAGTAACATCGCCAACAGCAACCATGCTCGCCAACAACGGAAGATTTTTTTGCCTTGCGATAGCCATTTAGTGAGAAATAAAATACTCGCACACGCCACCCCTAAAAACATCACAATCCGAAACAATTTACCAGCAAAGGTCGCCGCTAGCGTGACATCACCTAAGGATACAAACGCCATCGGCACCACTAAGTAACCGACAGTCCATAGGCTACCAATCCATAAGGTCAGCAGTAATCTTTCACCAATCATAGGTATCTCTCAGGCCTTATCAAGCCTCATACTTAACCGCAAGTATTTCATATTCAATATTGCCGCCTGGTGCCTGCACCGTTGCAATATCCTCAATTTCCTTACCAATCAATGCCCGTGAAATAGGGGAGCTTATTGAGACACGACCCAAAGTAATATCCGCTTCATAATCGCCTACTAATTGATAGGTCACTTCTTCATCCGTCTCAATATTCACCAAATCAACTGTCACGCCGAACACCACGCGGCCATTTTGGTTTAATGCCGACACGTCAATCACTAATGCATTTGAAATAATGCCATCCAATTCCTTAATTCTGCCTTCAATAAAGCTTTGTTGCTCTTTCGCCGCATGGTATTCCGCATTTTCTTTCAAATCACCATGCGCGCGCGCTTCTGCAATCGCAGAGACCACTTCAGGCCGCGCTTCGGTTTTAAGCCTATGTAACTCTTCTCGAACGGCATCCGCGCCGCGTGATGTTAGAGGGAGTGTATCTGCCATCCTACTTATCCTTTTAATTCTTCATGCAATGTTTGCAAACGGTTCACCGTTGATACATTTTCACTGCGTAATGCGGCACACGTTGCCCGCGCTGCGGCCAAGGTGGTCGTATAGTTCACTTGATGCTGCAATGCCCCGCGACGAATTTCGCGAGAATCGGCTACTGATTGACGCCCTTCCGTTGTGTTCACAATCAAGGCAATCTCATCATTTTTGATCAAATCAACAATATGCGGCTGACCTTCTGCCACTTTATTCACATGCGCACACGCCACACCCGCATCATTCAATACTTTCTGCGTGCCACGTGTTGCGAGTAATTCAAAGCCTAACGCAATTAAGTCTTTTGCAATCGGACTAATCGCTTCCTTATCCACACTCCGCACGCTGATAAACGCCTTGCCGCCTGTTGGTAACACAACACTTGCCGCTAATTGTGATTTCGCAAAAGCTTCGCCAAAGGTCCGACCAACACCCATCACTTCACCGGTCGACTTCATCTCAGGGCCCAAAATAGGGTCGACACCTTGGAATTTGATAAACGGGAATACCGCTTCTTTCACCGAATAATATTCAGGAATCACTTCTTCTGTCACACCTTGCTCAACTAAGCTACGACCCGCCATACAACGCGCCGCCACTTTCGCCAATGGCACTCCAATCGCTTTAGAGACATACGGTACCGTACGCGATGCCCGCGGATTCACTTCCAGCAAATAAATCTTCTCGCCTTGAATTGCAAACTGCGTGTTCATCAGACCTACAACGCCCAGCTCTAAGGCCATTAAACGCACTTGCTCGCGCATTTGATCTTGGATTTCTTCGCTTAAACTGTAAGAAGGCAAGGCACAGGCTGAATCACCCGAATGCACACCTGCTTGCTCAATATGCTCCATAATGCCGCCGATCAATACATCTTTACCATCACAAATCGCATCAACATCCACTTCAATCGCATCATCTAAGA
>CAZRAY010000001.1:0-126932 GCA_964598235.1 uncultured Piscirickettsiaceae bacterium | reverse complement strand
TGCTTGCTTGCTCCGCAATGCCCAGCGCAACGATAAACGCATCGATTCTGCCGCCGTTAATTCATCCGCAGGATAAGGCGTGCATTCATCAAAAATCATCACAATATCGCTGCCCAAATCACGCTGCACCGCCATCGATTCTTCCGGCCCCATAAATACCTTGCGGCCATCGATCGGCGAGCTAAAATGCACGCCTTCTTCGGTGATTTTGCGCAAGTCTCCTAAGCTAAACACCTGAAAACCACCTGAATCCGTTAGAATCGGCCCTTGCCACTGCATAAAGTCATGTAAATCGCCATGTTGTTTGATGATGTCAGTGCCAGGTCGGAGCATCAAATGAAAGGTATTACCCAGTACAATCTCTGCGCCTGTATCGGTCACCTCTTCAGGCGTCATCGCTTTGACCGAGCCATAGGTGCCCACAGGCATAAATGCAGGTGTTTGCACCTTCCCACGCGGAAAAGTTAGCGCCCCTCGCCTCGCAAAGCCATCTTCGGCTGATACATTAAATTCCATTGTCATATTCTTAAAAATTAAAAGCAGGACACAGGATACCATTCTCTGCCTGATTTTCATCACATAATCAGGTAAAATAAATCCAATTCAAGCCATTATCTGGATAGACTATTGCCTGCTTCCAACTCACCCATTATCGTCGCGCTCGATTATGCCAATGCGGATGATGCCTTTGCGCTCGCCGATCAGCTCGATCCGAGCCGTTGTCGCCTTAAAATTGGTAAAGAACTATTTACCCGTGCTGGCCCTGCCGTTGTCCAGATGCTGGCTGACCAAGGCTTCGATATTTTTCTAGACTTGAAATACCATGACATTCCCAATACTGTTGCCAAAGCCTGTGCCGCCGCCGCCGATCTCGGTGTATGGATGCTCAATGTACATGCACTAGGTGGCAATGCGATGATGATCGCTGCGCGCGAAGCTGTGGGCCAAGATGACAATAGTCCACTGTTAATTGCCGTTACCTTACTCACTAGCATGGATCAAAACACCTTTGAACAACTCGGGATGCAAGGCACTATTGGTGATGGCGTGTTGCGCCTCGCCCAACTCACTGCCGATAGCGGCTTGGATGGGGTCGTCTGCTCCGCGCAAGAGACGCGTTTATTACGCCAACAACATCATGTGAACTTCCAACTTATCACGCCAGGTATTCGCCCAGCGAATAGTGCACAAGGCGATCAACATCGCACCATGACACCCGCTGATGCTATCGAAGCAGGTAGTAATTATCTTGTTATCGGCCGCCCCATTACCACTGCAGCGGATCCCATGGTCGCCTTGGCAGATATTGAAGCCAGCTTGACTGTTTCAGGTTAAGCGTTCTTAATATGATAGATAAAACACATCTCTCCTTAATTGCCCATTGCCGGGAAATCATTATTGCGCATATCACCCAGCGCACTGGTTTTTTTCATAATTTAGACAATATTCTTTTCCAACAATCGCATCAGGCACCTTCTGAAAAAGAACGTAAACGTTATTTTTTCGCCATGCGGCAGCTGCAATCACATGAAACCGAGCTCAATGAAAACTTAAGCAGAAAATTATTAGAACGCTTTGACCAATATTGGGCTAACACATCTGATGCTGCATCTTCTATCCCCTTCGAAGCCAGCGATGTGATAAATGATTTCACCGCATTGCACGCACGTTTTTCCCACCTCCGTGGTCATGCTACACCGCTTAATGCACATCCCTTATCTGCTAACTTTATTATTACTTATTTCAAACAATCATTGGCCCCTCATATCAGTGTCAACTCGCCGATAAAGTCGCTCTCAGATCAGCAGTTTGAACAAGCAATGCGTAAACCCTGTGAACAACTCTACCAAGCATTAAACGCCTATTTAATCGAACATAACATTCTATCTGAATTGGACTATCGTCTGACTGAGATAGCGCTTAAATTCCCATTACCTACTCAAGATAAAATCATTGTCGAACCAACGACGAGTCAAACGCCCGATGCACCAAAAAGTGTTGATAAACAACTACAAGTTGGAGATCGTTTAAGTCGTAATGATATGAATCCAAGTAAAACTATTATCTTTGCTTGGCGCAGCCAATTGACAGGTCGTTATGTATTTCATAGTAGACAAGGTAAACCTGTTTTGGATTTAACTATGCTAGAGTTGGTGGATTGGTTTCAACGCGGTTTATTGACGCCCCTTTCTAGATGAGTTCGGCACAAAAACATATTCTCATTACGGGCTGTTCTAGTGGCATCGGACGTGCTGCTGCATTGCAACTTCACCAGCGTGGTGATCGTATTATTGGCACCGTTCGACGCCAAGCCGATATTGCCTCTCTTGCCAAGCAAGGGATTGAAACTATATTGCTTGACTTAGAGGATGCGAATGCAATGCCACATACCGTGACAGACATTCTGCAACGTTTTAATGGTCGTATTGATGTCTTATTCAATAATGCGGCTTATGGCCAGCCAGGCGCGATTGAAGATCTCCCCCGAGAGGTGCTTCGTAGCCAGTTCGAGACCAATGTATTCGGTACACAAGCGCTCACAAATCTCATCTTGCCAACCATGCGCCAGCAAGGCCATGGACGCATTATCTACAATAGCTCGGTGCTCGGCTTAGTCGCCTTTCCTTATCGTGGTGCCTATAATGCCAGTAAATATGCGATTGAGGGCCTTGCCGACACCCTGCGCTTAGAACTATATGGCTCTGGTATTCATATCAGCCTGATCGAACCTGGCCCGATTGAAAGTGCTTTTCGCAAAAATGCCTTTGCAAAATATAAAGAAAATATCGAACCCACGCAAAGCGCCCACCGCAAACAATATCTCGCCATGGAAAAACGTCTCACCGCTGTTGGGCCAGCGGTGCCTTTCACCTTGCCTGCTAGTGCAGTCGTGAAGAAACTGATCCACGCTATTGATAGCCGTCGTCCTAAAGTACGTTATTACGTAACGTTTCCCACTTATTTATTCGCCACACTCAAACGACTCTTGCCACATCGCATGCTTGATATCGTGCTCCGCAAAATATCATAAAATCACACAAAGTGTCGTAACATAATGTGGCACAATGTGTCCTATAACTTTGAATACACTTCATATCCTCAAGGATGCGTATGACACACCCCGATATCAACCCTATTTTACAATCCATCAACACTATTATTCTCGGCAAAGAGCATATCGTAAAACTGGCATTATCTTGCTTGCTTGCCAAAGGACATTTATTAATTGAAGATGTGCCAGGTGTGGGTAAAACCACGTTGGCACATACACTTGCCAAGACCTTAGGGCTGAGTTTTCAACGTATCCAATTTACCAGTGATATGCTGCCAGCCGATATTCTTGGCGTCTCGATTTTTGATCGTGAAAGCCAGCTATTCAGCTTCCATAAAGGCCCTATTTTTACCCAGTTAGTATTAGCCGATGAAGTCAACCGCGCTACACCACGCACACAAAGCGCCTTATTAGAAGCCATGGAAGAACGCCAAGTGAGTATTGAAGGCGAAACTCACACACTGTCAGATCCTTTTTTTGTCATCGCCACCCAAAACCCCTCCACTCAGATCGGTACATTCCCCTTACCTGAATCCCAACTTGACCGTTTTCTAATGCGTCTTGAAATTGGTTATCCCGATGCAGAAGCCGAGCGGGCTTTATTATTAGGATCCGATCGGCGAGAAATGCTGCAACAACTTAAACCGGCGGTCTCCAGCGAACAATTACGCGCATTGCAGTCTACTGTTGACCAAATCCATGTCTCCCCTGCGTTAATTGATTATATTCAACAGTTATTGGCCTATACCCGTGATTCAGGCCGCTTCCACTTTGGCTTATCGCCCCGTGCAGGATTAAGTTTATTGCGCGCTGCACAAGCATGGGCTTTTATTGAAGGGCGGGAACAAGTGATACCTGAAGATGTACAAGCCATATTACCCAGTGTTATTAGTCATCGCCTACAAGCACGGGATGAGCAGCTTAATAGTCATTTTATTACCGACATGATTGCCCAAGTCGCCATTCCTTAAACCACATGGCCAGCGCACTCAGTCAGCTTTATCAAAAGTTTAACCAACTCCGAGGTCGCCGGATCTTTATCGTGCCGACACGTTTTGGGTTTGTCTATGGCGCGTTCCTGTTTCTCATTCTGCTGGGTGCAATAAACTACGGAAATAGCCTCGGCCACGTGCTGGTATTCCTGCTCGGCAGTTTGGGCTCGGTTGCCATGTTGCACACCTATCGCAATATTGCCAAATTAGAACTCCAACACGCACATGCTGAGCCCGTATTTCTTGGCCAGCCTATCAATTTTATTTTACACTTTGATAATCCAAGCAAGCATCATAGCCACCAAGTCGAAGTGGCGAGTAAACAAATCGAGATAAAATCATGGCATCCTTATTGGCGGTTTATGGGCTTTCAACACCCGCACCTTATCGACACGTTAAAACACAAACAGATCACGCAGGCATCTTATTCCTTTCCCAGCCAGCACCGTGGTAAACAAACGCTCGGCCGCATTCGTATTGCCAGTCAGTTTCCAATGGGATTATATCGTCCGTGGACATACTTTAAAGCACCTTATACTGCCCTAGTTTACCCACGACCTATCGGTGACTTACCGCTGCCAAACACCTCAGAACAAGGCCAAAAACCCCATCGTCTACCGCAAAAAGGCATGGATGATTTCTCTGGATTCAACCCCTATCGAGCAGGAGATCCTACCCATGCCATTGCCTGGAAAGCCATGGCGCGTGATGATGTGTTGCGCACCAAACACTTTACCGCCACCCAAGGTGGTAACCTCAGCTTATCCTGGCAAAATGTGGCGCAACTCAATGAAGTAGAGGAGAAGCTTTCTCAGCTCTGTCGTTGGATATTGCAGGCCGAAGCGGCGGGGTCAACGTATAGCCTATCTCTCCCCAATACGACAATTAATATGGGCCACGGCGAGACACATCGTCACCAATGCTTGTCCGCACTCGCATTATATGAATAATAACGCCCCCTCAACCCACGCCCTGATTTGGCTGATCCTCGGGATCAGCTTGGGCGCGCTCCCGCATTTTAGCTATCAACCGCTCTGGGTTGCATTGATCTTCTCAGTGATGATCGGCTGGCGCTGCATGCATATTTGGCGTGGCTGGCCATTGCCCAGCAAACAACATCGCCTACTGAAATGGCTTCATCTCAGCATTGCCGCCCTCTCTATTTTCTTATTAATCACCAGCTATGGCACGCTAATCGGTCGCGATGCGGGTGTTGCCTTGCTTACCGTGATGCTAGGTTTAAAAGTTGTGGAGATCCGTAATCACCGTGATTATTACCTGAGTTGTTTTTTAGGTTATTTTCTCGTCGTCACCAACTTCTTTTACTCTCAAAGCATGCCGACCGCGGTATTGATGTTTGTGGTTGTCGCGATTATGACCACCTGCCTGATTAGCCTCAATGATCCCAAGCGCTTATTAAGTGACAAGGTCAGATTCAAATTAGCCAGCCAAATGTTATTACAAGCCATCCCCGTGATGTTATTACTCTTTATCTTTTTTCCCCGTATCGCGGGTCCCTTATGGGGGCTACCACAAGATGCCTATGGCGCTAAAACTGGGCTAAGTAATAGTATGTCACTCGATAATATCAGCCAACTAATTCAATCTGATGAAATCGCTTTTCGCGTTAAATTCGACAGTGATTTACCTAAGAAATCCGACCAATACTGGCGCGGCCCGGTGCTCTGGCACACCGATGGTACAATCTGGACCGCATTAGAACATGCCAAACTCGCTGCTGAACTTCCTAAGATTAATGCAACAGGTGCAGAATATGATTACACCATAACGCTCGAACCCCATAACGACCACTGGTTATTCGCGCTCGATTTCCCACAGCAACGCCCTAAATCGTTAAATAGCCATTTCACTCAAGATGGGCAATTACGCAGCAATCAACCCGTTAAACAACGCCAACAATATCACCTAACATCTCAGACAAACTTTAAATTTAATCCCACAAGTGACATCAATCTTACTGAGGCATTACAATTACCCGAACAACACCCTAGAACCAAACAACTTGCCCAACAATGGCTAACAGAAACGCAAAACCCGCGCGAACTCATTCAACGTGCCCTTTCCCACTTTAACCAACAAGACTTCTTTTATACCCTCACCCCACCGCCCCTAACAGGCGATACCATTGATAGTTTTTTATTTGAAAGCCGTCGTGGGTTTTGCCAACATTATGCCGCCAGCTTTACCATCTTAATGCGCGCCGCAGGCATTCCCACACGCGTCGTAACCGGGTATCAAGGAGGCGAAATCAATCCCGTTGATGGGTTTCTCGTCGTGCGACAACGCGATGCCCATGCGTGGACAGAAGTGTGGTTAGAAAATGAAGGTTGGATCCGAGTAGATCCCACTGCAGCCGTTGCCAGCGAACGTATTGAAGAGGGCATGAGCACGATTATGCCACTCAGCATGCGGTCACCCTTGTTTATTGCCAATAGTGAAAAACTCGCCAATATGTGGCAAAACTTGCGTAATAACTGGGAAGCGCTGGATAATAGATGGAACCAATGGATCATCTCCTATGGGCCCAAATTACAAAATAAATTCCTATCTAAATTGGGCCTCTCACCCAATTGGCAATCCATGGTGGTCTGGATGATTAGCTCTGTCAGTGCTATTTTACTCATTCTCAGTGCCTGCCTGTTTTACCAACGACGACGTCAAAATCCGCTTGCCCGCCTCTATCAAATTTTCTGCAAACGATCTGGTATCGAACGCCATTCCAGCGAAGGTCCGCTAGATTTTGCTAACCGAATAAAACAGCGGCATCCACAACATACAACTGAAATAGATCAGATCACCGAATCCTATATCAACCTACAATATGGCAATCAATCGGCTTCATTCGCTGCTTTACAACAAGCCATTAAGCAATTTAAACCTTAGCGGCCCTCAAACTTATTACAGGGTGATAAGGTTCACATTTTAATTAAACGTCAACACATTACTCACCAGCTCAACCTTAATACTATCCCCAGCGACAAATCGGCCAGATAATAAGGCTTCTGCCAACGGGTTCTCCAACTGTTGCTGGATCACACGTTTCAATGGTCTTGCCCCATAAACCGGATCAAATCCGGCTTCGGCAATATGGTCAATTGCCGCCAAACTGACTTCTAATTGTAAGTCTCGCTCTGCCAACCGAGCGCGCAACTCACCTAGCTGAATATCCGTTATCGAATGAATATGAGCGCGTTCTAAGGGATGGAACACGACCACATCATCCACTCGATTGATAAATTCAGGGCGAAAATGCTGCCCTACGATCTCCATCACCGCGGACTTCATCTCTTCATAAGGGGCACCCGCTTTTTCTTGGATCACATGCGAGCCCAAATTAGAGGTCATCACAATCACTGTATTGCGGAAATCCACCGTCCGTCCTTGACCATCGGTTAACCGACCATCATCCAATACCTGCAACAGCACATTGAATACATCCGGGTGTGCCTTTTCGACTTCATCTAGCAAAATCACAGAATAAGGCTTACGACGGACCGCCTCGGTTAAATAACCGCCTTCTTCATAACCCACATAACCCGGAGGTGCACCAATCAATCTGGCAACCGAATGCTTCTCCATAAACTCAGACATATCAATCCGTACCATCGCATCTTGGGTATCGAATAAGAATTCAGCCAAGGCTTTACAGAGCTCGGTTTTCCCAACACCTGTTGGTCCCAAGAATAAAAAACTGCCATTAGGCTTGTTCGGATCCGAAAGCCCAGCACGTGAACGCCTGATTGCATTAGATACAGCGGTAACGGCTTCATCTTGGCCAATCACCTGCTTATGTAATACCGCATCCATCTGCAATAATTTATCACGCTCGCCTTCCAACATTTTAGATACTGGGATCCCTGTCCACTTAGACACCACATCGGCAATCTCTTCCTCACCCACTTGGTTTCTCAGCAAAGTGAAATCTTTCTGATCCACTTCCACCGTTTCCGCCAGCTGTTTCTCTAATGCGGGGATTTCGCCATATTGCAAAGCAGACATTTTTTCAAGATCGCCACTACGTTGCGCCACCTCCAATTCCATCCGCGCCTTCTCAAGCGCTTCCTTAATATCTTGGCTGCCATGCAATGCTGATTTTTCTGCTTTCCAGATTTCTTCTAGATCAGCAAATTCACGTTCTAACGTCGTCATCTCATCCTGCAAGATCTGCAAGCGTTTTTTTGAGGCATCATCTTTCTCTTTTTCTAAGGCCACCCGTTCGATTTTAAGCTGAATTAGCCGACGTTCCAGCTTATCCAACACCTCAGGCTTAGAATCAATCTCCATCCGGATCCGACTGCCCGCTTCATCAATCAAATCAATCGCCTTATCAGGCAACTGTCGATCCGAAATATAACGATGAGAAAGCGTTGCTGCCGCCACAATCGCAGGATCGGTAATATTGACCCCATGATGCACTTCATAGCGTTCGCTCAAGCCTCGCAAGATCGCAATCGTATCTTCCACGGTTGGCTCACCCACCAACACTTTCTGAAATCGGCGCTCCAATGCCGCATCTTTCTCAACATACTGGCGATATTCATCCAGCGTTGTCGCACCAATACAATGTAATTCACCGCGCGCCAAAGCTGGTTTGAGCATATTGCCCGCATCCATCGCGCCTTCGCCTTTACCCGCGCCTACCATCGTATGGATTTCATCAATAAATAAAATGATCTGGCCTTCTTGCTTGGATAAATCCTTCAATACTGCTTTCAAGCGTTCTTCAAATTCACCACGGTATTTCGCCCCCGCAATCAATGCCGCCATATCCAATGACAATACGCGTTTATTTTTCATCCCCTCAGGCACTTCACCATTGATGATCCGCTGCGCCAAACCTTCCACAATCGCGGTTTTACCCACACCCGGCTCACCGATCAACACCGGATTATTCTTTGTCCGACGTTGCAATACCTGAATCGTGCGGCGAATTTCATCATCGCGACCGATAACCGGATCCAATTTACCTTTTTCAGCCTGTTCCGTTAAATCAATCGTATATTTATCCAGCGCTTGGCGTTGCTCTTCCGCATTCGGATCCGTCACTGTCTCACCACCGCGTATTTTCTCAATCGCCGCGCTCACCTTCGCCTTATTGCCACCATATTGCTGCAATAACTTGCCAGCCGCCTTGGTATCTTCCACCACAGCCAACACCAATAATTCACTCGCAATATACTGATCTTGCCGCTGCTGCGCCAATTTATCCGTTTGATTTAGTAAGCGGTTCAAATCCGATGAAATATGCACTTCACCGCCCGAACCCGACACTTGTGCCATATCAGTCAATTGCTGTTCTAATGCCTGCTGATAGCCCACCACATCCACGCCACTTTGAATCAACAAAGGCCGCACCGTGCCACCCTGCTGTTGCAACATCGCCAGCATCACATGCGCCACCTCAATAAATTGATGATCGCGTCCCACCGCAATGCTCTGCGCCTCTGCAATCGCCGCCTGAAATTTCCCCGTTAATTTTTCAATTTGCATTATCTTTCCCCTTAAAGCTATCTTGTTACTTACTAAATGGGGATATCCTCACCTAAAATCAAGCAATGTACATTAGCACTGGACTTCACCTTATTCCTCACCTACACTCATTCAATGCAAAAATCAGACACTAAACAACGTTTCATCCCTTATCGCAAAACAGATATTATTTCGATGTGTTGTGGCGATAAAGAGCTATCCCCAGATGAAACTACGCAATTCAAAGATGTTTGCCGCTTGCTCTCAAGCATATTTCATTTTCAATTCCATACTACACTTGAATCATTAAAGGCTAGCTACGCTCCCATTAACCCTGATTCAGATACACAAACGGTATATCCCATTACTAGCGCCGAGAAAACCCAACTAGAAACCACGCTAATTTCGGAACTCACACAATTACTCAACGCAGCCAACTTCGAAGAGATCACCAAAGCGGATATTGATCGCGCATTACAAGAAGAGTCGCTTTTTAAAATCCGCTTAAATGTTGATTTTGATGATTTTGAGAAGGTATTGTTCTTTCGCCGAGGTGAATCTATTAAACAAGAAACGCTCACTAGCTGGTTTGGGAGGCGCAAAAAAGAAATTACCTTTACCAATTATGATCGCGTGCTTATTTACGTTAAATACAAAGACCAATCCTATTTTGAGCGATTAGAGAAGAAGGATTTATTTTTTAAGCCCGGCTCAACCACGATTAAGCTCTTTCAGAACATCCCACGCGCCGATTTAGAAATGCTATTTCCCAATACCGAAGTGAAAATGAAAATGATGGATAAGCTGATCATTGGCATTCCCGCTGCGATTGGCGGCATGATCATGCTCGCCACCAAACTCGGTGCAACCTTATTGCTCACCGGTACGCTGTTGGCCTTTTGGTTAGGCATGCAAGATGAACCGGTTGTGTTAGATCAAAAATCGTTGCTGGCGTTAGCTGCTGGGTTTGGTGCTTTGGGCGCGTTTCTCTGGAAGCAGTTTAATAAATTTAAGAACCGCAAAATTAAATTTATGAAAACATTGGCTGATAATCTGTATTTCAAGAATTTAGATAATAATACGGGCGTGTTCCATCGGCTGATTGATGCAGCTGAGGAAGAAGAAGGCAAGGAAACCATTCTGGCTTATTATTTTTTATTGCGCGCGAAACGTGCGATCACTACCGATGAACTGGATCAGGATATTGAAGCGTGGTTTCAGCAAAAACATCAACAATCTCTCAACTTTGAAATCGACGATGCCCTCGCGAAACTCCAACACCTAGGATTGGTCAACATCACGGATAAACAATTATCTCCTGTGCCATTAAGCCAAGCGAGAATAAAGTTGGATACAATATGGGATAATTATTTTAAATTTAATGAATCGAATACGACACCTTAATCTATGAATGCACTCTCTTTTTTCTCCCGCTGGTTTAGCGATAATATTCTCTCGCTAGGCAAAGAAGTTCGTTTATCTTATATGCCACCATTGATGGTGTATATGGCTGCGGGGATCTCGGGTTTATCTGCTATCGTCGGTACCTTTTTTGTTAAGGAATATCTAGGGCTTTCTGCTGAGTTTTTAGCCGCGTTAGGCTTCTGGGCAACGATTCCTTGGGCCCTGAAAATGCCTGTTGGGCACTTGGTGGATTTGATTTGGCGATATAAGGGCTGGCTGGTTTTTCTAGGCGCTTCGCTTATTGCCGCCAGCTTATTGATTATGGTGGGTTTGCTGAGCGATCGTGAAGCAATGGAAACTATTATGTCGGCAGACAAATGGTTTATCTGGAGCACCCTGTTAGCGCCTATCGGTTATGTGATTCAGGATGTGGTCGCTGATGGGATGACAGTCGATGCGGTTCCGCTCCATGATGAAGCGGGTGACGCTATCCCAGAAGACCAACTCAAACTGATGCATATTACGATGCAAACGCTGGGTCGGGTGGCCATTATTGGCGGTACTGTTTTAGTCGCCTTGGTAAATCTCTATGTATTTCGTGATGCGGCGAACCTATCTGAATTAGAAAAAATTGGGGCTTACCTAAGCTTATATCAAATGTCGCTACTTATTCCGATTGTGTCGGTATTAGGGGTCGCACTCGCGGCCATTCTTGAACGACGTGAAACCAAACAATTACTCGCTACAGGCATGAGCAAAATAGAAGTGCTTGCCTTGCGCCATGATGCCATCGAAAAAACACAGCCTAACTGGTGGATTTTAGGCGGTAGTATCATCTTTGTTACCTTTACCATTACGATGGGCTTAAGTGATTTCAAATATAGCCAAGAATTAATTTTCCTCGGTTCTTTCTCAATTATCAGCTTCCTAATCTATAAGCTCACCAAAGAGCTGAAACCTGAAGCACGCGCCACATTAGTCGGGACTGCCATTGTTATCTTCGTGTTCCGCGCCTTGCCGTCTCCTGGACCGGGTATGGGTTGGTGGATGATTGATGAACTGAAATTTGATCAGCAATTCTTCTCCATACTATCGCTTATCGCCAGTGTGCTCACGCTCGCTGGCATGTTTATTTTCCGTCGCTTTATGGCAGGCCATTCCATTGCCTATATCGTCGGCATGCTCACCATCGTAACCACAGTATTATCCCTGCCTTTCCTAGGTATGTTCCATGGTATGCATGAGTGGACCGCTTCAATGACCGGCGGTGTAGTCGATGCCCGATTTATTGCCTTGGTAGACACGGCCATTGAATCCCCCCTCGGCCAAATCGCCATGATCCCCGTGCTCGCATGGATCGCAAATTCTGCGCCCGCCAACCTAAAAGCCACTTACTTCGCCATTATGGCCTCATTCACCAATCTCGCCTTGGCGCTCTCTCAGTTGGGCACCAAACACCTTAATCAAATATATACCGTGACCCGTGAAGTCAAAGATCCGTTAACTGATATTGTCACTACGGCAGCAGATTACACCCACCTAGGCACCTTAATTACCATTGCGATTGTGGTCGGCATGATAATGCCTTTTGTGGCCATTTATTTGGTTAGAATTTCACCGCTTAAATGGGCATAAAACAAGGTTGTCATCAAAGTTTTGTTGGGAAAACGAGCCTGAACTCTGCACCTGGATGGGCATTAACAATATCAATTTTTCCCTGCATATTGACCGTCATTTGATGCACTAATGCCAAGCCAATCCCCGTCCCCACCGTTTCACGGGTGAGCTCATTCTCGCTGCGATAGAATAATTTAAAGATCTTTTTCATCTGGGTTTTATCGATGCCCGGGCCATAATCTCGCACGCTAAACTGTACCCGCCCATTGCTTAACTTCTGGCAGGCTAAATCAATCTCTTTCTTATCAGCTTGAGAGGCGAATTTAATCGCATTATCCACTAAGTTAATCATAATTTGAGCAAACCAATCCATATCAACGTTGAGCGTTTCTCCTGATATTGAATCATCACAAAGTAGGTTTAAGGTAAACCCCGCCCCAGCCGCCTGTGTGGTCACTTTTGATTGCACATCCTCCATTAAAGCAGCCACTGTTTGCTCTGTGAATATCGGTTGGTTATCATTCCGCGTCATGCTCGCCAGATGCAAAACGTTATTAATCAAACGCGATAACCGTTCGCTTTCATCAAAAATAAAGTTGTAATAGCTTTCCTTTTTATCCTCACTGGCCCACCCTTGTTTGAGCATTTCACCATACATGCGAATTGAGGTCAGTGGCGTTTTTAATTCATGGCTCACTGCCGATACAAAATCTTGTTGCTGATTGGCTAAATTAATTTGGCCCGCGCCTAAGCGATACATTAAATAAAACCCAGCCAATAACACCGATGTCATAATCAATGCCAACCAAAGAATCACTTTGCCACCTGGTCCCGCGGGAAGCTGGGTGACGCTGAAGAGTAATTGCATCTCACTCAGTGGTGCAGATAAGCGTGTTTGGTATAACAATTCACCACTTAACTCACGCGCACTGGATAGATAACCGCGTGATGTCCTCCCCGTAAACGCCTTCAATACGTCTTCTTGATACACCACCAGCAAATCACTCATCTGTGATAACGCTGTTTCTCGAAACACGCTATTAATCTGCTGCTCCAGAAACGCAGTTTGATCAATCAACAAACCTTGCACATAACGCTGTTCATTCAGCCACACTTTCCGAAACAACACAAAATGACCACTATCCAATTGGCTAAATTCAAAAGGATCAATCTCACTTTCAAAGGTGCGTACCCGCACGGTTTCAAATTCAGTTTGCACAGACCCGCTTGCAGCCAGCCCTTCTTCGGCGGCTACGCTACGTGCGGGCTCAAGCGCTAGCCTTGGCGTTACAACGGATTCCGGCAATCTGTTTTGCTCCGTCCGTACTTGTTTTCTTGCGACGATTTGTGCTTGTTGTTCTTTTTCTTCCACTATCGACAGTTCGATTTGCTCTTCTTTATAGCGCTGGCGTAATTTAATATCGTCTAAGCGGCCTAAATTAGTTGTCTCAGCAGTTTTTGATGGTGCTGATTTGCTAGGGCTAGATTTGGGCACAACTTTATTCAACAAATCAAAGGCGCCTTGCCCTTTCACTGACGCCCTCTTCTCCACTTCTAATGGCGCAGGTGCAAGTTTATCTGTCATCATCGCAATATCACTCTCATCTAGTGACATTGCATCATCATTCGTTACAGACGTATTGCTATTTGCTACATCTTGATCAAACTTAAATTTTCCTCCTGCCGCATAGTCGACCAGATTATTCTGACTCAGGATCTGTTGAAGCGTATTCTGCAACGCTACCCTGGCCATTAATTCAGTCGACGTAATCCCATATTGGCTGGCATCCGTTTTTTTGTCAGGGATCAGCGGCGTCATCATCTCTCCGTCATCATCCACCTGAAAATACCCAATTAAACCAGGTATATGGGGCGATACTGGATAGCGGGATAATGGTGAAGGCTGTAAAAAATTAGCTTCCAACTCACCGGTGACATTCAAAAAAGCATAATCCGTAAACGGCCGCTGCTCTTCTATATTAATCAGTTGAGAAAATTGGCTATCAATACGATGCGCTAATTCGCCCGCTGCTAATTGATGCTGATGAAAGGTTTCCCATTTTAACCGACTATAGGACTGCTGAATTAAGATCGCGGTGGGGATCGCCAAAGCCAAAAAGAACAACGTTAGCCAACGGCGCAATGTTTTTTTATTCAGCCCAGCGAGTTTACTGCGTAACATCGTTATTCAACCACCAGCCGATAACCCGCACCGCGCACCGTAATTAGATACTGTGGTTTGGATGAATCGAGTTCAATCTTACGGCGAAGCTTAGCGATATGAATATCGACCGTACGGGTTTCTAACTGTAAATCCGCTGCATAGCCCCATACTTTGTTCAGCAATTCATCGCGCGATACAGGTCGCTCTGAATGTGCATAGAGATAATGCAAGATATCCATCTCACGGCGAGTGAAAGAAAACACATCTTCTTCCCGCTGGTCTCCCCGTTGACCAGACATATTCTGGCTATCAATCGTCAGCGTGCCTAATTGGATATGATTATCTTGCGCCCATGTGTTTTGTGTGCGGCGCAATACGGCTTGCACGCGCAACACCAATTGCGCCACCGAAAAAGGCTTGGCAACATAATCATCCGCGCCTAAAGACAATCCTTCAATAATATCTTCATCACTGCTTTTTGCAGTTAACATAATAATCGCCTGATCCCGATCCTGCTCACGCACACGATTACATATCTCAAAGCCATTCATATTCGGCAACATCACATCCAGCAATATCAAATCAAAGTCACCTGTTAATGCCCTCTGCAACCCTTCGGCGCCATCGCCGGCTGCTTCTACCTCATAGCCATGATAAATGAACACGTCGATCAAGCCTTCCCGAATGGCGGCTTCATCTTCAACGATTAACAGGCGTGTTTTATTTTGCATGCCAATAGTTTACCAAGAGAACGCTATCGCGTTATGTAAATTTCTTGTAAAAAACCATGGTCAATATTTTACTAAAACGTGTCTATTGTTCACCTGCCCACCCACCTACACTGTGAACCATGTCATCAACCACAGGAGAAAAACGACATGGCTTTAATCACTAGAATATCGCGGCTATTTCATGCCGATATGCATGCAGTTCTCGACCACATCGAAGAACCTGACTTATTACTTAAACAGGCTATTCGAGAAATGTCCGATACCTTGGCACAAAATGAAACCCAAATTAAATTGCTTGAACATGAACAGCAACTGTTTGGCCGACAAGAAATGGAGCTCAAACGATCCTTAACCGAATTAGACGAGCAACTCGCGCTTTGTTTCAAATCCAATAAAGAAGATCTCGCGCGCACCCTGATCAAGCGAAAATTGGAAACCCAGCAAGCTTTAAAAGAACTGGTTCGTAAGATAAATATAGCCAAAGAAACCATCGACAAGTTGCAATCACAACTGATAGAACAGCAAGCACAATTGGATAGCATGAAACAAAAATCTGAGATATTTAATCAAGAAAATAGGACAGAAACATCAGCTGCTCACTGGAATACATCTCACCCTCCCATTCTCGACGATGATATTGAAGTGGCTTTTTTACATGAAAAACAAAAATGGAGCACCTCATGAAAACCAAACAAGCGACTTTATTTGAAGGCATGATGGTTGCGCTTATTAGCAGCTTGATCGGTAGCATCGGCTATTTTGCATTATCAACGATATTCTCTGATAGCATCATTATTCGGTTCTTAATTAGCGGACTCGGCTTTGCCTATTTGCTCTATTTACTTAGCAGAAGTCGGGAACGTATTGGCCGTGTCACGGTGATCTTGATCTGGTCCATGATGGTCGTCACGCTGTGGTTTTTCTGGCCGCCAATTACACTATTTATCTTATTCCATATGATTGCCATTTGGTTAGTACGTTCCCTCTATTTCTATAATAGCCTGTTTTCGGCACTTGCTGATTTCGGCCTACACAGCTTGAGTATCGCGGCGGCTTTTTGGGCGGCTAGCCACACGGGCAGTTTATTTCTGAGCATCTGGTGCTTCTTTCTCACCCAAGCCTTATTTGTATTGATCCCCACCCGACACTCAAAACCAAATACACACACTAAAACCATCAATAATGACGCACAGTTTCAACGTGCCTATCAGGCTGCAGACGCGGCTGTTCGTAAACTTTCTACCCACTGAGGACTTACATGATGAAAACTAAACTAATTGCAATCAGCATCTTCACCGCTACCGTTGTCACGGTCAGCTTTTTCCCAACGATACAACATGCCATTGCGACACCCACCGATGTCCGACCGATTGTTGATCCGATTCAACCTGTTGCCACCATCACCCAACCCAAAATTGAAGTGGTCTTTGTGCTCGACACTACGGGCAGCATGAGTGGTCTGATTGAATCTGCCAAAGAAAAAATATGGTCTATTGCTAACACCATGGCCTCGGCACAAACCGCGCCTGAAATTAAAATGGGCTTGGTGGCTTATCGTGACCGCGGTGATGCTTATGTAACACAAACTGTCGCCTTATCAAGTGATCTCGATTCGATGTATGCCAAGCTGATGGATTTTAAAGCAGATGGCGGCGGTGATACCCCTGAAAGCGTTAATCAAGCATTGCATGATGCGGTGAATAATATGGCGTGGAGCGACGATCAGAACACCTATAAAGTCGTCTTCCTTGTTGGTGATGCACCCGCCCATATGGATTATCAAGATGATGTTAAATATCCAACCACGATGGCGCTCGCCGCCAATAAAGGCATCATCATCAACACCATTCAATGTGGACAAGATAGCGACACCACCACCAATTGGCAACAAGTGGCGAGCTTAGGACACGGTAATTACTTCCAAGTCGAGCAATCAGGTAATGCTGTGGCGATCGCCACACCGTTTGATAAGAAACTCGCCGCGCTGTCTGCCAAGCTAGACGGCACAAAGTTTTATTATGGTAATGAAGAACAACAAATCAAACAGGCTAATAAAACAGCGGCCATCGATAAAATATCTCGTGAAGCCAGTGTGGAATCGAAAGCACGGCGTGCCACCTTTAACGCCTCTGCGAGTGGTAAAGCCAATGCACTCGGTGAAAATGAGTTAGTTGAAGAAATTAGCAGCGGCCGTATTGCCTTAACCGATATCCCCCAAAGAGAGCTGCCTAAACCATTACAAGCTATGGCACCCGAAGCACGGGCAGGATTTATTGCTGAAACTAAAGCTGAACGCAGTAAAATAGAGTTTGAAATAGACAGCTTGGCAAAACAACGAGATGAATTTCTAAAACAAGAAGTTGAAAAGGATGGCGGCGCTAAAGATTCTTTGGATGCCCAAATCTATGGCACAATCATCTCTCAAGCCAAAGAAAAAGGGCTGGTTTATGATGATGATAGCTTAAAATATTAAGCTTCCTACGCGCCTCCTCCTTTGTTGGAGGGGGAGCGATTTAATCCTATTGATATTAGGGAAATACATGAAATATTTATACTGCTTATTCTTTATCTCCACATTGGCTTTTGCCGTTGATGAAACCGGCACCGTTGAATCTTTCGAAGATTACGTCAAAATTCGTTATATGCCTTCTCGAATGGAACATTTTGATAATAAAAAACCCATGACTGAACTCAAAAGCAAAGGGCTCACTATCATCGCTTCACATGACAATTCAATCATGACAACCAATGAATCTATCAAACAAATTTATCATCGTGCTAAATTACTCCATGATAAAGGCACCCACAGTAATCAACGATTTTTTCATGTGAGCTTTAAAACAATTGAAGTTTCCTATAGGGGCGATACCATTTCACTCGACTATGTCGGCCCTTCCCACACCGCAGAACTTGCTCAATATGAACAAGAATGGCTATCACTCTATGCTTTGGTATATCAATATTTAACGCAAGATCTAGAATGATATAATAATTCTTACTTTGGTCTGATAATGGTCCTCAATCCTATGCGAATTTATGTTCAAATTTTAAGTTTATGTTGCCTGCTCTCTTTTAACAGCCTATCCTTTGCCCAAGAAATAGTGCTCAAGGGGAATCTAGGTCCATACCCTATATTAATGATGTTAAACATCTCTGATAATGGTATCACTGGGCGATATGCTTATGACAACCAGCTTGTCTCTATCTATCTCGAAGGGAAAGACCTCAATCATCTAACAGAATTTAAACTCCCTCCTGAAATTGATGATTGGGATACCGCCAATAATTATGTGTTTGAACCCAATGCTGTCTTTAATGGTGCATTTACCAGCCCGCATTTTAAAGGGTTTTGGACATCCGTTGACAGCAAAATAAGATTAGCATTTAATTTAACGACCATTGAAGATAATAGAATAGATGCAGATAGCAATAGCTTCTTTGACTACCTGATTGCCAAACAAATCCATTTTAATCCTTTGGCTAAAGAAACACATCATGCCAACGGCCTTATCACACAACATTATCAAGAACCCATCACCCAAATCATCAACTCCCGCATTCTCAATTTAGGTAACAATAATGGGCGAGAAAACATTAATCAACTACTCGAAAACAATCACAAACAAGCCGTAGAACTTTCTATCTGGTGTTTATCCGAGGCTTATATCAATGCGAGAGATGCCGTCGGTTATGTGATGGACCACCCCGACTTTGAAACTGACTTTTATCACCCACCTTTATTAGAAATATCCTATTCTGGCAGTATTTATTGTGGCGGTGCACATCCTAGTAATTTTTATAATATTACCGTGATTGATACCGCTGTCGGTCATGCTATCGATTTGAAATCGCTATTCAACATCTACCAAGATGATGATGAAACCTTATCCGATGTATTTAAATCCATTTTGCTACGCCATATTGATCAAGATAAAACAAATGAGTGTCTCTATGAAGGAGGTGATGTCCCCAATTTAGGGAGCCTTGATTTCCACCTAGCATTCAAAGAAAATCATATTGGTGTTAAATATATCGGATTAGGACATGCCATGTTTGTTTGTGAACTTGATGATATCGCCACGATTCCCGTGATTGAATTGAAATCACTGGCGAGGTCCGATGCAGATAATTATTTCTCGGTTTTAAAATAGAACAGTAAATTAAGCCTTCTTCAAAAACTCCGTTAACAGCACAATTCGCGTGCCGTTCACGCGGCCTTCAATATGTTTGGGGTTGTCGGTGAGTGAGATGTTTTTGACCATTGTGCCGCGCTTAGCGGTAAAGCCCGCCCCTTTCACATCGAGATCTTTAACCAGGGTCACGCTATCACCCGCATGCAGCGTTGCGCCATTGCTATCTTTGCTCTCGCTTATGGGATCGTCATCGTCCTCAAAACCTTTTTCAGCCCATGCTTGCGTGTCTTCTTCAAGATACATCATTTCTAATGCACTTTGCGCCCAACCTTCAGCACCTAGCTGCTTGAGTAAGCGCCATACTACCACTTGCACGGCTGGATTAGGGTTCCACATACTGTCATTCAGGCAACGCCAATGATTCACGTCCACCGTGCCAGTCGTATCAGATACATCCATTTGGCCACGGCAAGTAACGCACGCTAAAATACAATTGTCCGCGCTCGCTGTCTCAACCGGCGGCACTTCCACTACATCCAAATCCACATCCGAACCACAGAGTTCACATTTTGATTCACTGCGTGTTAATAGGTCTTGCTCGATGGTCATAATGGGTTTATCCACTTAAATTCTAAAAGGGTTATTATCTCACGAAATATAAAAGTCATCCTCGTGCATACGGAGGTCCATGATTTATAAAAACAATAGATTCCCGATCAAAACACTTCGGGAATGACGGTGCTAGGCCATAGCTGTATTCCCCGCCCACACGGAAGGACAGGGCGCTAAAGCATATCTTGCGCCGCCAATACAGCTTGCGTTCTATTTTCCACGCCTAGTCCCCGTAGAATAGCCCGAACATGCAGCTTTACAGTGCTTTCACTTAAATCCATATCCAAGGCGATTCGCTTATTTGAATCGCCTTGGCAGAGCTTGTGGAGCACTTCTCGTTGGCGGGGCGTGAGCCCCTCTAACGTTGATGCTTGCGCTAGCGACTTATCCTTTTTCTTCACCGATATGGTGCTGGGATGAATGGATACACCGCTATTCAACATCAACCGCAAGGATGCCAGTATATCTTCGCTATCCGTTGATTTGAGTATTAATCCCAAAGCGCCTGCATCCAAAGCCTTGGCAACATCATCCGGTTTGTCGGATGAGGTGATCACGATGATGGGTGTATCAGGATAATCACGCGATAATTGGCCAATGCCTTCGTAATAGCTCATGCCAGGCATATTGAGATCAACGAGCATAACATCACATGAACCGCCTTGCGCGGCCAGCGATAATAGCGCGGCGTAACTACTTACTGTTTCTATTTCAACAGCCGAATCCAACCGTTGCACCAAAATGCTTAAAGCATCTCTATAAAGTTGATGATCATCTGCAATGCGTATTTTCATACAGGCATAATAATCTAATATTGAGATTAAAGGTATTGAATTGTTGATCCCATCTGCTAACTGGTGCAGGATAGCATCGTGGATATAAAGTCATTCTTAAACAAAACGAATATGCCCGCGCTGATTGCTTTATCAGTGTTGTTTTGTGGTCTCATTTTGTCAATTTTTGGCTTTCTAGCCTTACGCGATATCACCCAAGAGCGTCTACATATCGAAGCCGAACAAGGTGCACGCATTCAAGTTGAGCAACTGCAAACACTGATCACCCGTTCCCTGAGCATTTTGGATGAACTCGCTACAGCCTATCATGTGTCTGGTATTATCTCCCCGCAAAAATTATCTACCTTCTTAGACGATGCTACGCAAGCGGACATTGCAACACTGGGATTAGGCTGGGCCCCTAAAGTATTGGGCCGAGATTTAAATAATTTTGAATCGAATATGCAGCGAATTCATGATCCTGATTTTCATGTTTACGAACGTTCTGGCCATGGCTTTCCGCTTTCCGTTCAACCCACTGAAAGCTATTACCCTATCCAATTTCTCTCTTCCACCAGCGCAACCAATATGAAAGAAGGCCTTAATCTAGGCGCAATCCCCTCGCGCCGGCATATTATGGAAAAAGCCGCGCGCCAACAATCGATCGCACTCACTCAGGCCATTACTTTTTATATGGCTGATGAGGCCCATTCTGGTATTCAAGCCTTTTATCCCTTATATCAAAAAGGTGATTCAAGCTCAAAGCAACTCTTAGGCCATTTATTTGGTTTATATGACATCGCCTCGTTGATTAATACGGTATTCCACAATAAAGATTTATCTTATGACGTCGTGTTACTCAATCCAACCGCCGCCCTGCAACAGCAAATACTCTATTCTTCTCTTGATAAGATGGAAACAGCAAACGATGTTCGACAAAGCGACCGGCGCTATTGGATGTATCCCATTGGTGTGGCTGATCAGCAATGGTTAGCGGCCATTTTCCCAAATGCGCTCGCCATCCCAGCTCAGACATGGCTGCCGTATCTTGGCCTCATCGGTGGTGGATTATTAGCGCTCTTGCTAGCGCTCTATCTTTTCCTCGCTTTAATGCGTGCCAGCAAGGTAAACCAGCTGACTACTGATTTGCAAGGCAGCCAATCGCAACTGACCATTCAACGCCAATTAAAAACCGAGGCGAATAAAGCCAATCTCGCCAAATCACAATTACTCCGCGCCGCCAGCCACGATCTCAGGCAACCATTGCACACAATTAACTTGCTCACCACATTGCTCAAAAACAGTGAATCCAAAACGGAGCAAACCCAATTAATAGACCGCACCCTTGATGCCGTTGAGAACATGGATGATCTCTTTGGTGCCCTGCTTGATATTAATTTGCTTGAATCAGGCGAAATACAAGCCAATCCCGAACATTTCAGATTAGATAGTTTGCTCGCGAGATTAGCCGCTGACTATGAGGTTCAGGCTGCTGAGAAAGAAGTGTATCTCTCTTTGATTAACAGCACGGCTTGCGTGTTTACTGATCCCGCCTTACTGGAACGAATTTTACGGAATCTGCT
The DNA here is from genome assembly GCA_964598235.1 of uncultured Piscirickettsiaceae bacterium. Taxonomy (GTDB): domain Bacteria; phylum Pseudomonadota; class Gammaproteobacteria; order Nitrosococcales; family Methylophagaceae; genus UBA652. The sequence continues at coordinate 104,381 of CAZRAY010000001.1, read as the reverse complement.
GTCTAATGCCGTTCGCTATACACAATATGGGCGGATCTTACTCGGCTGTCGGCGGCAACCATCGTCTATTCGGATCTGCATATTTGATACGGGAATCGGTTTAAGCGAAACAGCCCAACTCCATATCTTTGATGCTTTTTATCGCGACGAGTGTGCGCGTCAGCTCGTTGATAATGGATTGGGCCTCGGCTTGGCCATTGTAAAAGAAACTGCTAATTTGCTGAACCTCAATCTTGGGGTGAAATCTGAATTAGCTAAAGGCACGCTGTTTTACATCGATGTACTGTATGGCGATATCAAGCAATTATCAAGCGTCGAAGAAGTTTCCCAAACCACTACACTCCCACCTTGCCAAGTATGGGTGATTGAAGATGATAAGAGCACCCAATATGCAATGACCCAGCTTTTGCAGCAATGGGGCTGCGAAGTAAAAGCATTCACCAGCCACCGTGAATTGCAGAAACTGCTTTCTCAAGAACAAGCGCCCTCGATCATCATTGCTGATTATCAGCTCGTTAATGAAACGGGTTTAAATCTCGCTCAACAAGCATGTGCTCATTATCAAAGCAGCCAGATCCCAGTCATCATCATGACCGGCACAACCGATCCTACTGTGCGAGACCTCGTACAGCAAGCCAGCTATGATCTTCTTATCAAGCCCATTAAGCCTGCCTCATTGCATAAACTGATTTACCAGCTGCTTTCTGAATAAATAACTGGAGACCTTTGCCCGCTAAATATTTTTTGCTAGGACAAGGCGAAAACAGTCTAAAAAAACGCAGTTTACACGTGTAAATGAGTATTTTGAGACTGTTTTCAACACCGTCATAGTGAAAAAGATGACGCGTGGAAAGGTCTTCTACTCCTAAAGGACTAGTCCGTCATGGGTATTTATTTCTGCTATCCACCCTCCGATAATGGAACCACCTTAATTACAAGGCCATTTGAGAGGATACAATAATGAAATTGACAACACTTAAAATACTCTGTGCAGCAAGCTTACTCACTATCGCAACAAGTGGTTGTGCAAGCAGCTTAAGCGTGAGCAAAGAAACAACGGTTAACGCCAGCCCATCAACAACATGGAAAATGGTCGGTGGCTTCAATAATTTAGATGTATGGCATCCCGTGGTTGTCGGCAGTGAATTAGTTGGCGACGAAACAGGGGTTGGCGCAGTGCGCGTACTTACACTCGGTAATGGTGCTTCAATTACTGAAAAACTCACCGCACAAAGCGCAAGCAGCTATTCTTATGCCATCACAGAATCACCACTACCTGTTGCTAACTATGAATCAACCATCAGCGTTTCCCCTGCTGCAGATGGGAAATCGGTTGTAAAATGGACATCCACTTTTGATGCCAATGGCGCAACAGACACAGAAGCAACGGATACTATTTCAGGTATCTATGATGCAGGCTTGGGTAATCTAGAAAAACACTTCAATCAATAAAGGTTCTTCCTGAAATTTCCTTTATTAAATCTAATCCTCAGTTTGCATATGCAGGCTGGGGATTTTTATTTCTTCTGGCCCATTAATAAATTGTTCAATTTGAGCCAAGCTTTCTGTCATTGATTCTGCATTACAATTTATCGGAGCGATATGTTCAACCGCAACATGGCTTCTAATAAAAGGGGCCAACATTACTTTCCCTCCCCCTTTAATACCACTAATCCTAACAGGATATATAGGCGCATTGCTCCACGAGGCAAGCCGCACCGTTCCGCCTTTCAGTTTAGAAACAGGTTGACCTTCATGTTGGATTTTTCCATGCGGAAATATACCCAGCACCTCACCCTTTTGCAATGCACGTAAAGCATCTCTCAATGCTTTTTCAGGGCGCTCTTTGCGATCAACAGGAATACAGCCAACCGCTTTAAACAACCATTGAAATCCAACTCTCTCATATTGCTCTCGGGCAATCATATAACGCACCGGTCTATCGCTAATAGCACACAATATCATTGGGTCTAAACCCGAAACATGATTGGCTGCAATAATAGCAGGCCCTGCTTCGGGAAGTGGCACTGTCGTCGGAGACAGACGATGATAATACCGACAAATTAACCGACTCAATCCATCTAGACAATTTACTGGCCAGCTCCCCCAATCAGCACGATGTGCCCGATGACCAATGTATAACACAATGCCAATAATACATATTAGCACCAGTAAAAATGTCCACATAGATATCTTCCCTTATTCTTGTTTATTCAAATGGTGTCGTGTCACCTAACCCCACGCGTAATACTTCAGGCATATCGTCAATAAACTCAATCACTGTCGTCGGCTCATTGCCACAAAACCCACCATCAATCACCAAAGCCACCTGATTGCCTAAGCGGTCTGAAATTTCCGCGGCATCCATCATCGGCAAATCTTCATCGGGCATAATAAGTGAACAACTCATTAGAGGCTCATTTAACTCTTCGAGTAGCGCCAAAGCAATTTCATTATCTGGAATCCGCAGGCCAATCGTGCGGCGCTTACTATGTTGCAAACGTTTAGGCACTTCTTTGGTTGCTGGCAAAATAAAGGTATATGCACCTGGTGTGTTTGCCTTAATTGCACGAAACATGCTGTTGTTTACTTTAGCATAAATAGACAGTTCTGATAAGTCCCGACACACTAAAGTGAAGTTATGGTCATCATCAAGCTGGCGAATTTGCCGCATTTTATCCATCGCACTTTTATCGCCAATATGGCAACCCAAGGCATATCCCGAATCAGTCGGATACACCACTAAGCCGCCTTTACGAATAATATCGCAGGCTTGGCCAATCAACCTTTTTTGAGGATTGTCAGGATGGATATGGAAAAATTGGCTCATGTAAAAATACTCTTAGGACCACACTGACCAAACAGGGGTGCAATTATCAGGAAAGGGCGTCAGCTGGCCTAACTCCAACCAATGCTGTGTGGGTGAATGGAAATCGGAGCCGCAAGATGCCAATAAATCATATTGTGCTGCCAAAGCAGCCAGCGTACGTACTTCTTCTAAATCTTGTTTACCAGACACCACTTCCAGTGCCACGCCGCCCGCCGCTTTAAAATCCTCAACTAACTTCCGTCGTTTTGTTGCGGTCATCTTATAACGTGCAGGATGTGCGATAACAGCCTGTCCACCCGCTGCCGTAATCCAACTCACGGCCTCTTCAAGGCTCGCCCAGGTGCCTGGCACATAACCCGGCTTGTTATGTACCAAATACTTCTTAAACACATCGCGAATATCTTTTGCCTTACCCGCTGCCACTAAAAATCGAGCAAAATGTAAGCGCCCCAGCATCACATCAGACGCATATTCACGCGCACCCTCCAGCGCACCTGGAATACCTGCTTTATCCAGTCGCCGCGCGATTTCTTCTGCCCGTTCAAAACGATGCGCCCGCAAATCGCTCAAGCCTTTTTGCAAAGCGGCATTGTCCACATCAACATTCAACCCCACAATATGCACAACATGACTTCCCCATGTCACCGAAATTTCAACACCCGGAATAAGGATTATGCCCTGCGCATCTGCTGCCTGCATTGCCTCACGTAAGCCTTCGGTGCCATCATGATCCGTCACCGCCAATACATCGACCCCTTTCTCAACCGCACGTGCGATTAAATCGCTTGGCGATAATGAACCATCCGAGGCCGTTGTATGTGAATGTAAATCGTAAGTCATCTCTCCCATAGCCATGATTTTACGTTAAAATAGCTGGCTTTACCCTAAAACCCTGAGACCCCATGAAAGTATTCTTTGATTTCCTACCCGTTATTCTCTTTTTTATCGCCTATAAGTTCGGCGGCGGCACCTATCAATGGGGTGGCGAAAGCCATGAAATCGGTGGCATTTATGTCGCCACAGCAGTGATGATCGTTGCCTCTCTCCTACAAGTTATTCTCACTTGGTTTTTCACCAAAAAGGTCGAGAAATCACATCTCATTACATTAGTGCTCGTATTAATATTAGGTGGCGCAACACTCTGGCTGCAAAACCCCAACTTCATCAAATGGAAGCCAACGGTTGTTAACTGGTTATTTGCCACTGGTTTCTTCCTCGTTCCCCTCTTCAGTAAACAAACCTTACTAGAAAAAATGATGCGCGAACAAATCACCCTCCCCAAACCTGTTTGGAAAAACCTTAATATTGCTTGGATCTTCTTTTTCATTGGCTCAGGCCTCGCCAATCTTTATGTTGCCTTCAATTACCCTGAAGCCACCTGGGTCAATTTCAAATTATTTGGTTTAATGGGCTTAACGATTCTATTTGTTATCGCCCAATCGCTCTATATCAGCAAATATATCGAAGAAGATGAGGAAGCGAAATAATGCTCTACGCCATTATTAGTCAAGACACGCCAAATAGCCTAGAAAAACGCCTCGCCGCCCGCCCAGCACACCTCGCTCGGCTAGAAGCCCTAAAAAATGAAGGTCGCTTGATTCTCGCCGGCCCACACCCCGCCGTAGACAGCAACGATCCCGGCGAAGCAGGCTTCACCGGCAGCTTAGTCGTTGCCGAATTCACCGATTTAGCTACCGCGCAAGCATGGGCAGATGCCGATCCTTATATAGATGCAGGTGTATACGAAAAAGTCACCGTCAAACCATTCAAAAAAGTATTACCGTGAACACCGTAGAACGCCTACAGCAACTGCTCACTAAGGCATTGAATCCTAGCGAACTCATCATAGAAGATGATAGCGCCAGCCATGCAGGACATGCGGGTAATACAGGCGGCGGGCACTATAACGTCACCATCACCAGCGCCCAATTTGAAGGCTTATCGTTGATTAAACGCCATCGGCTAGTTTATGATGCGGTTGATGAATTAATGGTATCAGATATTCATGCGTTGAGTATTAAGGCGGGAACGCCAACAGAAAGATGATAATGCACTGAAATATGTAATATACTCAAATATTGCCCATATCTTATGAAAAGGTAATTATTCCTTGTTTAGGCTTGATTATAGAATTACCTGGAAAATAATCCCGTCTATGTGTGAGAATTACAGGGAATTTTCATTCTTCTTAATAAACAAGTTATGCAACTTCATAGTGCACATGAAGATCTCGTGTGACTGGACTGGAGCTTGAAATTAAGTGACTAATAATACCGAAAACTCACAGCAAGCGGTAGCCTTAATTAAATTTTTCAGTACAGAAAAACATTACTTGGCATTCAAGGATGGTTCTTCTATGTTCAGGACTCCCCATTTCTACAGAAAGCGGGAAGATATAGGTAGGGGAGATAGAAGTGAATCTTGTCTGGGCTATTGGGATAAAGGATTGGGAGACCAAATGCCAAACCTTGTAAGTAGTAGCCACCAAGTCGATCTCAAAGATGCTGAAAGCCTCTTAATATACCCAGCGCATGAGGAACAAGATGCATGGCTACAATCTTGGTGTGTGATGGGACCATACAATGAGTTTGAACAGTCAATAGAACGAATGCTAGAAGAATTCGGAACTTATTTTGTTGTCTTGCCTGCTAAAAACATAAGCGCGTATGCCAATTTAGTTAATCAAGAAAGCGGCTATCGGGTTCGTTATGGCTTGGTTCAGTACTCTGACAATCCATTAGATCGTTCACTTACAGTTAAAGATTCTAAATTTAGTTATCAGAAAGAATTTCGGTTTTATGTTGGAGAGTGTGAAAAGCATGAGATAACGGACAAGGAGATCGGCCTACAAGGGATCAATAATATTTTACTTGAAGCCGCATCTTTAAAACTTGAAAGTCTTTCTGGTGAGATTAAGTACTGCTCTCTCGGGCGGAAAGAAGTCGTTACTGTATAAAACCTCAGCAAAAACCTCAGGGTCAGGTCTTGAAAAGCAACATTCCAACCCTCCCCAGCAAGAGAGAGCTTTACAAACAATTTTAGGGGTGCGCCAGTTACTGTAACGTACCCTTTCCCCTGTTGTCTTGCCGAAAAATCAAAAATATTCAAGGTCTGATGGCAGGGATGCCAGCAGAGCACCTCCATCGCAGGAGCGATGTTGGTGCGTGCCGCAGAATATTTTTGATTTTTCGGGGAGCCGTAGGCCAAGACATGGGGTGGCCTTTTCTTTGGTTCCGTTTCTTTTGGCCACGCAAAAGAAATGAACGCCCAGCGGCAGCGGAGTAACCCTAGCTACCTTTGCTCAATAATAGATTCCCATCTACACGGGAATGACAAAACTTAATAAAGTCTAAGACGCCACCTGCATCCGATCAATCCAAACGGAACCCGTACGCACATTGCCTCGCGATTCTGTGTCTGTTCCCACTGCTTGAATCCCCATAAACATCTCCCGTAAATTACTGGCAATAGTAAACTCATCAATCGCATATTGGATCTCACCATTCTCAACCCAGAAACCCGCCGCGCCTTGCGAATAATCACCGGTCACGATATTCACGCCCATCCCCATTAACTCAGTGACTAATACACCAGTACCCATTTCACGCAGCAAAGCTGATAAATCATATTGGCTCCCCGCGTCAATCGTAAGGTTTCGCACCCCACCTGCATTCGCCGTTGTTGTTAACCCTAATTTACGTGCTGAATAGCTGCCTAAGATATAACCTTCCAACCTGCCATCCTGCACCCAATTTTTCGCCCTTGTCGCCACGCCTTCGGCATCAAAACTGGCACTACCTAAGCCTTTTAGTAGATATGGCTGTTCGTGGATACGGATAAATTCTGGGAAAACCGGCTTGCCAACGTGATCCAATAAAAAAGAGGATTCTCGATAAATCGCCCCGCCACTGATCGCGCTGGTAAATGAGCGAAATAAGGCAGGTGCAACATCGGCGGCAAAAATAATCGGATAGCTGCCTGTTTTGATTGGCTTGGCATTGAGTCGTTTAACGGTTCTCATTGCCGCTTCTATACCAATCTCTTTAGCTGAGGTTAAATCAGCCGAATCACGCGCTACGGTATAGCCATAATCACGTTGCATACCTTGTGCATCTTCTGCAATCAGGCTACAACTAATGCTATGCCGCGAGCTTTGACCATAGGCCTTGAAGCCATGGCTATTGGCTTGAATACTACACCCTTGATGGCTAGAAACGCTGCCGCCGTCTGTGTTGCTGATTCGTTTATCCGCAGCCAAACCCGCAGCCTCACATTCAGTCGCCACCGCAATAGCCTGCTCAGGATCAAGCGCCCATGGATGATAAAGCGATAAATTAGGGAATTCGGTTGCCATTAAATCCGCATCTGCTAATCCTGCATACTCATCTGCTTCTGTATGCTGGGCAATATCACAGGCTGCTTTCACCGCATCGGCAATCGCATCAGCACTGAAATCCGATGTGCTGGCACTGGCTTTTTTCTGGCCAAAATAAACGGTTAAGCCTAGGCCTTTGTCATTATTATGCTCTAGCGTTTCCACGTCGCCTTGCCGTACATTGACCGACAAACCTTGGCTCTGGCTCACGCCCACCTCAGCAGCTGTCGCGCCCTGTTCTTTTGCTATTTGCAGCGTTAAATCCGCTGCGTTTGATAATGCTTGTTTATTCATTTAATTCCACTACAGATAGGACAATTTAATTTTGCCTTCAATTTAATTTCTCGCCATTCCATACGGAAAGCATCCAATAATAATAACCGCCCCGCCAGGCCATCGCCAAAGCCGGCTAATAATTTTAAAGTTTCTACCGCCTGTACGCCACCAATAATCGCTAATAAGGGCGACAACACCCCCGTATCCGCACAGGATTCTTGCAGCTCACCTGTGTCTTCATATAAACAACGATAACAAGCGCTACCAGCAATACGTGGGTCAAATACCGTTACCTGCCCTTCCATTCGGATCGCGGCAGCGGAGACTAATGGTATTTTCAATGCCTGCGTTATTTTATTCAATATAAATCGGGTTTCAAAATTATCGGTGCAATCCACAGCAATATCAACATGTGCCATCAAATCCGTTAAATCAATCTCGGTTAATCGCTTGGCCACGGTGTTGATATTTATCTCACTATTTAATGCTTGCAAGTTCTCTTTCGCTGAGTCTACTTTTTGCCGGCCAATGTTGGCTTCAGTATGCAAAATCTGTCGCTGTAAATTAGACAACTCAACTCTATCATCATCCACCAACGTCAGGGTGCCCACGCCCGATGCCGCGAGATACATTGCCACAGGCGATCCCAACCCTCCCGCCCCAATAATCAATACATGGCTTTGGCGAATTTTATCCTGCCCTGCAATATCAATTTGGGGCATGAGAATATGGCGGCTATATCTTAATAATTGATCATCATTCATTATATTGCCCATAGGTCACCCGATCTTGACCACCAAAATCCTGTACACCTGTCACGCCCTCAAATCCTGCTGCTAAAAATAATTGCTTCACAGGCTCGGCCTGATCATAACCATGTTCCACCATTAACCAGCCACCTATTTTCAAACAACGTGGTGCATCATCGATAATCAGACGTAAATCACCTAAACCGTCTAGCCCTGATACTAATGCGGTTTTCGGCTCAAAACGCACATCACCTTGCCTTAAATGTGGATCACCCTCCTCAATATATGGTGGATTACTCACCATTATATTCACTGACTCATTCGCTAATGCCTGAGACCAATTTCCGCGCCATAGGCCAATTCGCTTATCCTGACCATTCTGCTGTGCCACTTTCAATGCTGGCGCAGAAAAATCCATTGCAAACACACACACATCGGGCCTCACCGCAAACAAAGCACAGGCAATCGCACCACTGCCCGTTCCTAAATCTACGACAACATCTTGTGTGGTTAGTTTTTTTATCACACATTCCACAAGGGTTTCTGTGTCGGGTCGGGGAATAAGCGTGGCGTCTGTCACGGCCAAATCTAGCGACCAAAAGCCGCGGGTACCCGTTAAATAGGCGACCGGTTGGCCAGCTTTTCGCTGCTGGACAAGGGATTCAAATTGCTGTTGCTGTTCTGTTGTGAGTTGCTGTTCTGGCCAAGTATGGAATCGGCTTGCTTGGCATGACAATACATGGCAAAGCAACAATTCTGCATCCACTTTCGGGCTAGAGCTCTGGCTTAACGCCTGATTCGCCCACGTCAATACGGATGCGATATCTGATTTACTCACCCTAAAAAATAATCACCCATGCAGCTAATGCCACTAAGGCAATTGTTAACATTCTTATTTGTTTTTTAAGTGGATTAACTACATTCTCAGTAAGATGTTCAATCGTCGCATACACATCTTCTTGTACATTTGACTTCACTTTCAACATAACTTCATCCGTTAAACCCGCTTCGATATGCGCTGCAGATTCTGCCGCTAATTTTTTCTGCATCACGGGCAGCATGGTTTTTTCTAATTGTGTTTGCTGCATCACTAACCAAGCCGACGTTTGTGCAGCAATGGCTGCCTGGATTTGGCCCACCACATTAAACTCTGCAACCGCTTGCTCAACTTTTGACATCGCAATATTAGCGACGGCTTGTTCTGCTACTTCTTTGCTAATTTTCGCCGCTGCATCCTGCCCAGATCCAGCTTGCTGTTGCTGGCTTAGAATTTCTGCTGCCGCTTGTTGCGCCATATCGCGCACCAAATTTGGCAACACATTTTGTTCAAATCCCGTTATCAGTGTTTGTACATTTTCGGTCACCTCTGGCATCCACGCGGCGGCAGCCTCTGCAAACTGTTGATCTATGTTTACTTTCTCTTCGGCCACCAAGGCTTTTACATTCGTTGTTACTTGCGGCATCCACGCCTCTGCTGCTGCCGAAAATTGCCCTGCAACATCCGCTTTTTCTTGCGTTAATAAGGCTTCCACATTCATGATTACCTCCGGCATCCATGCCGCAGCCGCCACTGCAAATCGGGTATTAATCTCAGCGCGCACCTCTTCCATAAATGCATTTTCATTGAATGTGTTGTTACTTAATTCTTTAGTTTTCTCTTGTTCTGGTGATGGCGTATTCCAACTCATTGGTGCGGCAGGAATAGACTCTGGGACAACCTCTTCTACTACTGTCTCCCGCTCTATATGCTGGAAAGGAGCCAATGCTTGCTCTAATTCTCCCTCTACCGGTGGCTTGGCCACAATACTACTTGCACCTGCAGATAAGGCCGCCTGCCTCTCTGGCGACCCATCATTCCCTGTACACATGATCACGGGAATATGCTGCGTTGTTGTTTCTGCCTTGATTTGTGTCGTTGTTTCAACGCCACTCAAGCCTTGCATGACCATATCCATAAAAATAACATCGGGATGCCTGCCATTTCTTAGGCGCTCTAAAGCTTCTTCTCCACTTTCTATCTCAGTGACATCCAGACCCTGTGAGGTTAAGAGTCGCCCTAAAATAACGCGAGCCACACGAGAATCATCCACCACAAATGCTGTTTTTACTGCCATGCCGTCTCTCTCCAATACAGATTGAACTATCTTACGCGCGATGTGGTTCTAATTCCACTCGTTGCGTTTGCAATCCGAGCATGATCACCTGTCCACGGTATCGCCGCTCAATATCCGTTGAAAATTCAAAAAAATAAGTTCTCTCAAATTTAATACGACCTTGTGGATTGCGCTTTAATCGTATTTTTTCCCAGCCCACCGTATCATTTAAAAAATGGACTTCTGCTGTGTGACAAACTCGCTTTGCAGCAGTGATCGCCCGCTCAGCAGCGCCCCTACTCTCCCACCAAAACCAACCACCGCCCACGAGCAGCAACATTACAATAACACTTTCCACTAACCACAATCTCCCCACAACGTTTGTATCACAGCCAATGCTGCAACGCTTGCCGTTTCTGTTCGTAAAATTCTTGGTCCAAACCGTATGCGCTCAAATCCCGCCTCGCACGCTATCTCTATTTCCTTATCATCCAGGCCACCTTCTGGCCCGATCAGAACCGCAACCGACTCTGGCGCCTCCAACCCTTGCCAACCCCGTTCAGCCAAAGGGTCTAACACAAGAAATAATGCCGAATTACATATCGAAATAGCGGTCTGAAGATCCATAATTGGCGACAAAACAGGTAGGTTCGCCCGACCACTTTGCTCACATGCACTGATAATAACACCTTCCCAATGCGCCCACCGCTTTGCATCTCGGCCTTGTGATAAATTCACATTACACCGCTGAGTCTCAACGGGGATAATATGGTTCACACCCATCTCAACCGCCTTCTGTAATGCATAATCCATCCGCTCACCACGTGAAACACCCTGCAATAATGTCATCTTTAACGGCGATTCAGCACTATTTTCTATCCGCTCACCCAATTGCATCATGGCTTCACGCTTCGCCACATACGTCAATGTCGCCTCATATTCCCCACCCTTACCATCAAATACCTGAATAATCGCGCCCACCTTTAATCGCAACACTTGCACAATATGTCGCACCACCGGTGAAGGTAAGGCAATCGGTTCACTTGTTATTACAAGATCAGGACAATATAGTCGAGGAATTCGCATCAAAAATCATCATAAAAAACACAAGACGCTATACTATCAAAAACACACTGTTTATTTTGAGGTTTTCATGTCTTCTTTGCTTCCACTCATTAAACCTAACTGGCCAGCGCCTCCTCAGATCCATGCTGTTTGCACGACACGTATCGGCGGGGTCAGCCAATCACCTTATGATTCACTCAACTTAGGAGACCATGTAGGAGATGGTCTCGCTGACGTTGCTCAAAATCGTCTCCTCTTAAACAATGCGCTTAGCCTCCCAAGTGAGCCTTGTTGGATAAGCCAAGTGCATGGCACGCGGGTAGTGAATAGCCAAGATTGGCAAGCAGGTGATGAAGCCGATGCCAGTTACACCACCACGCCCAATGCAGTCTGCGCGGTGATGACTGCAGATTGCTTACCCATTTTACTCTGCGATAAAAAAGGCCAATATGTCGCTGCTATCCATGCGGGATGGCGAGGGCTTGCTGATGGTATTATTGAAGCGACCATTGCCAAAGCACCTTGTGAGCCAAGTCAAATAATGGCCTGGCTCGGCCCTGCGATTGGACCAACCGCATTCGAAGCAGATGATGATGTGCGTGATATTTTCCTCTCTCAATACCCAGAAAATGCATCCGGTTTTACCACTATTAACAAAAAAAAATGGTTGGTAGATATGTATCATATTGCACGCCAACGTTTCGCTACTGTAGGTGTCTACGATGTCTATGGTGATGTAGACTGCACTGTATTAAATCCTGACCATTTTTTCTCCTTCCGTCGTGATGGCGATACCGGCCGAATGGCCAGCTTAATTTGGATCGCAACACCTTAACCGCAAATTTGCTTCTCATTAGGGTTGGGGTTATAGTTAATCCCGCTCGACAAAAACTTAATTACAAATGCAAAGGAGAAAACCATGAGTAAGAAAGATGATTTAATCGCAAAATATGCAGATGACCTGAAAAATAAATGCGGTGTAACACCGGATATGGATCTATTAGCAAAAGTCACTACAGGTTGTGGCCCATCTATTTATAATGCTGACGCTTCAACTGTGTCTGGTGGCGATCCAAAGGAATTAGAAACCGTTAAAAATAATTTCTTAATTAAAAAACTCGGCTTATCTGATAACGCTGAACTTGATGCCGCCATTGCCTCCGTTATCGAAACATATGGCAAATCGAATCCTAATAAATATCGCGTCGTTGTTTATTATTTATTAGCAACACATTTCAAAAAAGAATCTGTTTACGGTTAATAGCCTACTCGTTTAAATCAAATGCCACCCTCCAGTAAATGGAGGGTGGTATTTTTTTGTCTGAACAAACCCACTAACGGTTTACTCATTCCATGAAAAAGCCGCATGGTTTCCCACACGGCTTTTTTTAATTCAGCCTATTTACTTTATTTCTTGGCTTTAGGTTTCGCTGTAATTCTTGAAGCCCAATTATCTGCCACAGTTTTAGCCGCATCTCGGCCACCAAATCCGAAAGCAAGCGCTAAGGCAACGGCCACACTACCAATCGTAAAGCCAAACGCCATATTCACAATATTATCGGCTAATCCCATCGCACGCAGACCCATTGCTAGCACCAAACCAATAATCGCTATGCGCGCAATGTTTGCCAACCCAGTATTGCCCGTCGCTGATAATTTTTGATATGCCAATGCGCTCAAGAAATTACCCACTAATAAGATAATCCCACCAATTAGAATACCGCCACCAAACTCCAGCACTTTACCAAATATGGTTGAGACCACCTCAATATTCAACACACCTACTGCCGCAGTTGACGCCGTTAGCATAGAGAAAAACATGATTGCGCCACCTACTAATCTTGTGAGTGTAAAGCTTTCAGTGAACATCCCTTGTGCGCCCATCTTTTCAGGCAGCGCATCGACATTCATCCCCTTTAATAAACTGGTCAACATATACACAACAAATTTTGCTGCAAAATAAGCCACCAATAAGATAACCGCTGCCCCAATGATATTTGGGATCGCCGCCATTAATTTCTGAATCATGGCCGAAGCTGGGCCAGAAATAGCGGGGATATTCAACACCCCTAAAGCACTGACTGCAATCGGTAATAAAATTGAAAGGAAAACAAAAGCACTACCAAAAGGCGATACTTTCATATCTGTATTACCCGTTTTTTCTGCTATTTGACTATCTACCTTGGCCAATGCCACACCTGCCAATTGCGATACAATTTTAGCAATAATCCAACCGGCATAAGCAATCACGCCCGCACCAATAATACTTGGAATCGCATTCATGAATTTATATAGCATTTCTTTTAATGGATCGAGCACATCCGTCAAACCAAAATGTTGCAATACTGCCATCAATACAAAGATCGTTAATATGGCCTTAATTAATGATGCAATCGGTGGTGTGAAATCAGTGACTGAACCATCATCATTCGCATGTGACAAAAAAGATGCTTTTGATAATATCCGCTGAATAAAGCCCGCAATAATTTTAACTGCGAACAGCCCCACCACCAAAATGGCCAAGCCAATTAGGGCATGTCCAAGTGGCCCTGAGCCAAAATTTGCTAGAAAATTTTCCATTTTATTTCTCCCCTCAATTAAAGAAAAACGCTATCATAATGATCAACGTCAAAACAGCGGAATACCGCTTAAGGGGACTATAGCATGGCCACTGAACATATCCAAGCACTCGACCTGATTGCGCAAGGTGATTGGGATGGTGCGCATACACTCATCCAATCCTATCACGACGAACTCGCCTGTTTGATACACGCCTACCTACACCGAGAAGAAGGCGATTTTAATAACGCCAACTATTGGTATAGCCAAATTGGCCAAGTCATGCCTGAAAACACCTTAGAACAGGAGTTTGATCGTTTGCATCAACTCGCTATAGATTTAATCGCTAAATCCTAATTAACCTGAATTCTGGATAATTACTGGCGACGTCGTGTTGCTTTGGGCCTTGATTTCGTTTTATTGCCCACTTTTTTTCCTCGTTCATGCTGGGTACGGATAAACTTCCCGGGCGCCGTTTTCGCTACCCGCCGTCCATCTCCTTGTCCACCCGTCCCCGCGGGTTGCCAAGTCGGGATAAGATGTTTTTTGCCATTGCCTATTAAATCAGTGCGGCCCATCTTCTCTAACGCATCCCGTAGTATCGGCCAGTTTTCTGGATCGTGATAACGCAAAAAAGCTTTATGCAGTCGGCGTAATTTAATGCCTTTCGGAACCGCGATATCACCCCCTTCACGCGTCACTTTATGTAAGGTATTCTTGCCTGAATGCCACATCGCAGCAGCCGCAGACATCGGCGAGGGTAAATATGCTTGCACCTGATCTGCTCGAAAATCATTTTGTTTGAGCCACAGCGCAAGATTAAGCATATCCTCTTCTGATGTGCCTGGGTGGGCGGCAATAAAATAAGGGATCAAATATTGTTCTTTCCCTGCTTCTTTAGAGTATTTATCAAACATTTTCTTGAAGGCATCATAACTACCGATACCTGGTTTCATCATATGCTCAAGCGGACCATCTTCCGTGTGCTCAGGTGCGATTTTTAAACGCCCACCCACGTGATGGGTGACCAGTTCTTTCACATACTCTGGCGATAGCACGGCCAAATCATAACGCAAACCCGAAGCAATCAATATTTTCTTAATTCCAGGCAAACCGCGCGCCCGTTTGTATAATTGAATGAGTGGATTATGATCCGTATTGAGATTTTTACAAATCGTGGGGAACACACACGATAGACGTCGACAGCTGGCTTCAACTTCCTTGCTCTTGCAAGCAAGACGATACATGTTCGCCGTAGGGCCACCTAAATCCGAAATAACCCCTGTGAATCCTGGCACAGTATCCCGAATGGCTTCCACTTCTTTGATAATCGAATCTTCACTACGGCTTTGTATAATACGACCTTCATGCTCGGTAATGGAACAAAAAGTACAGCCGCCAAAACAGCCTCGCATAATATTGACTGAGAATCGAATCATTTCGTAAGCAGAAATGTTTTTATCGCCATATTGTTTATGGGGCACGCGGCTATACGGCAGATCAAACACGCCATCCATTTCAGCCGTTGTCAGTGGAATCGGTGGTGGGTTGAGCCACACATCTCGTTCACCATGCTGTTGCACCAAAGCTAAGGCATTCCCTGGATTTGTTTCTAAATGTAAAATTCGAGAGGTGTGCGCATATAAAACAGAATCACTGCGCACATCTTGATAGGCAGGCAAGCGAATGACACTTTTTGAGGAATCTTTTGGCATCACTTTATGAAAGCGAATAATATTCGTTTTGACTGCTTCTGATTTCTTTTCAGCTTTGGTTTCGGCTTTTTGTGTGTCACAACTTTCCTGCGTTTGCATCGAATAAGGGTCAATCGGCGGATTGACTTTGCCCGGTGTATCCACACTCGTCGATTCTTTTTCCCACCAGTCTTCACGGGGGCCATAGGGTTTAATAAATGCCGTGCCGCGGATATTCGTAAGTTCAGATATGGGTTCATTAGCTGCCAATCGATGGGCGATTTCAACCACCTGCCGTTCACCATTGCCATAAACCAGCAAGTCAGCCTTCGCATCCATAATCACACTGCGACGCACTTTCTCAGACCAATAATCAAAATGCGCAATCCGGCGTAAACTCGCCTCAATGCCACCAATAATAATCGGCACACCTTTATACGCTTCACGACACCGCTGGCTATAAGGCACCACACAGCGATCAGGTCGCTTGCCACCCTCACCTGCTGCCGTGTACGCATCATTACTGCGAATACGACGATCAGAGGTATAACGATTCACCATCGAATCCATATTACCGCCAGTAACCCCAAAAAATAAATTCGGCTTGCCAAGCTGCTTAAAATCATCCGCACTCAACCAATCCGGCTGTGAAATAATACCGACACGAAAACCTTGTGATTCCAACAGTCGACCAATCAATGCCATTCCAAAACTCGGGTGATCAACGTACGCATCACCTGTAACCAAAATAATATCGCAGCTATCCCAGCCAAGATCGTCCATCTCTTCACGCGACATTGGAAGTTGTGGAGCCACACCAAAACGGTGTGCCCAAAATTGTCGATAGGAAAAAATGTCGGGGGCTGTTTGCATGCGCTCTATGTTCACCTTAATTATTAGCCAACTCTAATTTTCCTTATGATTTCAGCTACAAACTAAGAATGTACAGCTAGTTTCGGATTTATAAATTTAATAATTAAAACGTGATAGTTTACCTACATGAGCAAATACGCCTCTTCTTATACACAAATACTCTTTACGCCAGCACAGACACGGATCAACTACTGTTCAAAATTAGCATTGCTATCCTATTAAGCCTTGCGGCCTAACTCCTAAATGGTTTAGCCTAGCCCACCATCGCCTTCACCAGGTTCTACCCCTTCACCACCGCTGCCGCCACCACCCGTTCCTAAATCTGTAGGATCTTCAGTGTCACCGCCGCCGCCGCCGCCGCCGCCGCCAGTGTCACCATCGCCAAAAACAGGATCTTTTTTAACAATATCTTGTATTTCAAATTGCTGTGTTGCTGCCTGCCATTGTAAAGTAAGTGTATAAAATACATCTTCCGCAGAAAAATCCGTCAGAATAATTTGCTCACCTTCGATACTCACTGAAGCAAAGATCAGTGTCACATCACTAAAATCAGTAATAAATGCATTGTCTAATCTCACCACATTAAAAGTGGTGCTCGCATCTTCGGTAAGACCATTCACATCATGCAGTCTCACTAACGCAGTATGGCTACCGACTGATAATTCGGAGTATGGGAAAGCCATTGAGAATCCTGATGCATCTGAATTAGGATATTCTGGAAAAGCAGCCGCGACATCAGCACGCGAACTACCGAAAGGAATATCCGTACTATATTGCTCATCAATAAATAATTCTATTTTAGAGATTAACGTTAAACCAACAGCCCAACCTCGTAAGTTTGCAATACCATTACTCACGCCATTGTCAATAGGTTCTTCCAGCGTTATTAGCAATGGAGCACTTGCAGGCAACACTTGAACTGTTAATTCTCCATCCTCTATTGGGCTCGCTATTGAGAATGATGTTAAGGCCGTCGTAACCGATGTCAACTCCTCTATTTCAAACTGCTGCGTTGCCACACGCCAACGCAGACGGACATCATAATCCACACCGTTCGCATCGAGATTAGAGACCACAATATCTTCTCCTTCAATCGTACTAACTGCCTGTTGTAAACTAACTGCGTTAGGATCCGCAATAAAACCGCTGCTTAAACGCTCTACATTAAAAATAGTACTCGTGTTTTGAGATAACCCATTTACATCATGCGCTTTTATGACCGCGGTATGGCTACCTTCAGACAGATCAGAATAAGAGAAGGCCATTGAAAAGCCTGACAGATCAGAACCTGGATGATTTGGAAAAGCAGCCGCCACATCTGCTCGCGCACCGCCAGAAGGTACATCTGTAATATACTGACCGTCAATAAACAATTCTACTTTTTCAATCAACGCGAGTCCGATCGCCCATCCCCGCAAATTAGCAATACCCGAATTAACTGATTGAGGTGCAGGCTCCTCAAGAGAGATAGTAATTGTAGTGCTACCTCCACCGCCTCCTTGTTCGTCCTTATCTGTTACTGTTATTGCAAAAGCCTCACTATCTGTAAAGCCATCATTATCCACAATGGTGATAATTACGTGATAGGAGTTATTTGCATCTGTGTCCGTTGGATTTTCAAAATCTGGGGCATCTATGAATGATAAATCACCCGAATTCGCATCAATTGTAAATTTTGATGCATCAATACCGCCTGTAATACTGAAAGTAATCGTTTTTCCATCTGGGTTAGAGACTGCAACAGGTGTCGCTACAGCAGTTGTATTTTCTGGGACAGAGATAAATGCTTGGAGGATCACGGGAGGTGTCGTGCCTTCATTTACTACATCTGTAACACTAATGGTAAACACTTTGGTATCTGATAAAGTTTCATTATCTATTACCGTAATAGCAACATCATAGAAATTATCTATATTTGAATCAGTTGGATTTTCAAAGTCAGGCGGCACTTTAAAGGATAAATCACCTGAAACCGCATCAATTGTGAATTTTGATGAATCGATCCCGCCTGTAATAATAAAATTGAGTGGGCCACCTTCAGGGTCAACCACCACTACCGGCGTATAGACTGCTATTGAATTTTCCGGAATAGCTTTAGATGTGCCACTCGTAATTGTAGGTGCCACAGCAAAACTGGCCTGAGCACTCACCATAAAGTAAGCAAAAATCAAAAAACTCATCCAAGTTTTGAGACTACGTAACAATAAAAAATGATATTTTAATTGCATTGTTCTTACACCTCTCCATTTTCTGGGGCAATTTCCACTCAACAGACCCCAGCTATCTTGATAACATCACAAAGACATTGTACTACAAAGTTAAAACTATCGTTACCTCTCTAAAAATAAAAGGATATTTGTTCTTGTTCTGAAATAGGATATCTCCCACCCAGCGTGAGATACAAAATGACATTCCTCCCGTCCAAAAAACCAACACGTTTAGTGTAATACGGTATGATGCACACTCAATACCCCTAATCATCTAACAATTATTTTAGTATCAATATGACTTTATTAGCCTGGATCATCGGCTTTAGCCTAATTGGCGGCCTCCTCAGTGTAGTGCTTGCCTCCTCCATTCTATTGCTCTCAGACAAAACACGCAGCAAGATGATTCCACACCTGGTGAGTTTTGCTATCGGCACCTTACTGGGCGCGTCATTTCTCGGTCTTATCCCGCATGCATTGGAGCACACCGTTTCTGTCAATGCACACAATATCGGCATGACATTATTAGTGGGCCTACTCGGCTTCTTTGTGCTCGAAAAAATGGTGTTATGGCGGCATTGCCACCACGACCATTGCGATGCCCACTCACCTGACGCAGAGCGGCATGATCATCAACATAAAAATAAACAAGCAACCGGCACCTTAATATTAGTAGGCGACACTATCCATAACTTCGTCGATGGCATTTTAATTGCTGCTGCATTTCTAACCGATACCCACCTTGGCATTGTCACTGCACTCGCCATCGCTGCCCATGAAATCCCACAAGAACTCGGTGATTTTGTGATTTTATTACATAGCGGTTTTAAACGTAGCAAAGCACTTTATTACAATATTATTTCAAGTTTGGGTACCGTAGCCGGTGCCATTCTCGCCTATTTTTTCTTAGTCGATATGCAAAACCTATTACCGTATATTTTAGTGATTGCTGCTGCCAGCTTCATTTATATTGCGGTTGCCGACTTAATTCCAGGTTTACACCATAAAAATCAGCCTCGCGAAACAGCACAGCAAATTATCCTGATCACGCTTGGTGTTGCATTAATTTACTTCACACATAGCACGCTGCACTAGTTATGCACGAATCTATTCTCATTATTGGCCCCGCATGGGTAGGCGATATGATGATGGCACAATCTTTATTTATCGCGCTTAAACAACAAGAACCCACTGTCAATATTGATGTGCTTGCGCCAGCATGGTGTGAAGCCATTTTAGCGCGAATGCCTGAAGTAAGAAAAACAATTGTTCAGCCTATCAACCACGGTAAATTTGACTGGAAAACACGTAGAACATTAGGGCACCAACTGCGTGTTGAAAATTATAATCAGGCCATTACCTTGCCCAACTCTTGGAAATCAGCTCTGATCCCTTGGTTTGCCAACATTCCTGTTCGCACGGGCTGGCGAGGAGAAATGCGTTACGGTTTACTAAACGATCTACGCATACTGGACAAAACAGCCCTCCCTTTAATGGTACAGCGCTTCGTATCGCTCGCCAACCCAGCACAATCAGCAAATATCGCACCCACTTATGAAGCCCCTCAATTACAATCCACACCACTTTCTGACACACAATGTGCGCAATGGGGGATCATACAGGCACAACCCTTATTAGCCCTTTGCCCAGGCGCTGAATTTGGCCCCGCCAAACAATGGCCTGTCGAATATTATGCCGCAATTGCCACACACTACGCCGCAAAAGGCTGGCAAATCTGTCTACTCGGCTCGCCCGCAGATAAAGAAAGTGCCAGCCAAATTCGCAAACAAACCACCGCGCATCCAGATGCAATTTTAAATTTATGCGGTCAAACTGAACTCACCGATGCCATTGACATCATGGCCCATGCAAATGCGATTGTAAGTAATGATTCAGGGCTGATGCACCTCGCAGCTGCGCTTAATAAACCGCTAGTCGCCGTCTATGGTCCCACCTCCCCCAACTTTACCCCACCACTTAATACACAAGCCAAAACAATTCAAATTCCAGTAGACTGTGGCCCCTGTTTTCAGCGACAATGCCCTGAACAACATCACCGTTGTATGCAAGATTTATCACCGCAACAAGTGATCACACAATTGGATATCTTACTTGCCTAATATAAAACCTTACTTGCTAACTCACACTCGACTATTCGTCGCGCTCGCGAGTCTATTGTTCTCCATCCTGCTTGTTACGATGGATGACATTATCAATAAGGATGGCATTTTATACTTAGAGACTGCGACCATTTTTTTATCGAGCGGCATTAGTGCCGCCTTTGAACACTTTAATTGGCCTTTCTATTCGATCCTGATTGCCAGTCTCCACCAACTTACTGGCCTGCCTCTAGAAATGAGTGCTTATCTACTCACGACCGCCTTTTTCATATTGCTAACAGATAGTCTCTATTTGATCTGCCGCAAGATATTGCCGAGTCCGCAACATGTGTTTGTGGGTATGCTGATTTTTCTCGCTTTTTATAGCCTTAATGATTATCGAGATTTTATTATTCGTGATCCTGGCTATTGGGCTTTTAGCACGCTGGGCCTATTTTTCTTTATGTCATTTCTGGACAAACCACAGTGGCGCACTGCTCTTTATTGGCAACTCAGCATGTTTGCTGCCATTTTATTTCGGATCGAAGCAACCTTTTTATTACTCGCATTACCACTCTACGCCTTATGCCATTTTTCCACCCCAAGTAATAAAGCCAAACATTATGTCCAGCTGAGTGTATTACCTTTTTTTGGATTGCTGCTTGCCGTATTCAGCCAATCGCTTCAAGCTATCATGCACAGTTCAGACAGGCTTAATCACCTAATACGTCACAATCTATCCGAGCGATTGCAGCATTTTGATCAAAAAGCAGATCAGATAGTGCAGCTCCTGCCCTCTTTTACACACGATTATGGCTTTTTGATCTTGTTTACAGGCCTACTGGGTATGATCACTTTTCTAATTATTGAAGCTATTCATATTGGTTATTTTGGTTTATACATCGCTGCCCGCTGGCATAAACTGACGCCCCATTTCCCACATCGCTCACTTCTACATTATGCACTCACGCTAAATGGCCTTATTCTTATCGCCTTTAGCTTCCTGCAATTCTTTATGATTACCCGCTATTGTATTATGTTTGCATTGATTCTCTTACTGCTGATGTTACCCGCAATAACGCATTATATTGTAACCGCTTGGCATGCTAGGAATAAATTCACCCTGTTTTTATTTTCGGTCATTCTGCTAGTTTCGCTTTATGCCAACCTTTCTTATTCCGTCTCCAAATCCTATATTAAGGAAACGGCTATCTGGGCCAGTAAGCACTTACCACAAGATAGCCTCGTCGCAACTGATGATCCTTTTATCGCTTATTATTTTAATATTGCGGCTGTCCAATCAGGACACCGACCGATTACACTTCTTCAAACAAAGGAAGATACAGCCAGCTATGACCAACTTATTTATGTTATGAAGAAAAAGCGGGCAATAGCAAAAGAAAGGTTAACCGCCATTCAGTCTCACCAATCCATTTATAGTCAACAAAACCAACGCGGTGATAAGGCAAGCATCTATGAATAAAATTCGTTCCAAGCTTTCATCTATGTTGTTCTGCTACAGACGCCAATACAGTGTAAACACTCTCAGCTTTCCAATTCGCCATAAATCGCTGCCAATCTTTTTGTGCATAGGGTAAATAAGCCTTAACATTAGCATGTGTCTGCATCGCATCAAGATCAATCAAGCTAATTTTCCCTTTCTTACTTAATAGTATATTCCGCGCTTTTAGGTCACCATGACTAATCAATTCAATTTCCAACCGAGAAAATAATCGCCTTAACTGTTTCACTTCTTTTCGTCGAGGCAGACGCTTTTCATATACTGTCTGCATTTCTATTGCTGATTGGTATCGGCTAATAAAATAGGCCGTTGAGCGTAAATGGGCTACCCGCTGCTCTATAAATCCTAGTGGCGCAGGGGTGCGCACCCCAATAAATTCCAATAAATGTGCATTCCGCCAAGACACCGCAGCCCTACTCGCCCGGAAGCAACGTCGTAAGAAATGTTTTTTTCCTTTAATATTGTAACGTTTGATAACCACTGACTTGCCTGCCAGCTCTGTACGTACTACTGTTGCTGAATTACCATCTTTAAGTAATGCGCCTTTGGCCATATAATCATCAATCTGTGTTAGGAAGTCATCTGGCAAGGCATCCCAAAAATACCTCTTAAATGCATATTCTAATGCGGGAGTTTTATGATAGACCGTTGCCGTAGTACTTCGAAATTGCTTTGCTAAGAATTTTTGCTTTCGCTTTTGCCATGCCCGCTCCAGAATAACGCCAAACGCCTCCTTTTCCACAAGGTCAAAATCCCATTCTCTGGTTTGATAATAGCCTGACAAACCCGCCAGCAAAGCACCTTGTTTATTGGGTCTGAATTGTGCGATTAGTAGCGCTAGATTTTCTAAGCTTTTTTGCTTGCTTAGTCCCGTTCCTGTTTCCTCACAACGTACACTACCTAGGTCAATCAAATACAATTCACCCGCTTGTTGCAAGATATTATCCAGATGAATATCGGCCTGATACACACCATATTGGTGTAGCTGCGCCACCATTTTAAATAGCTGCCTGATTTTCTGTTGCTTACTCCGATATATCGATTTTTTTATTTTAAGCGTTTTTGCCTTCTCCAAAAAACCATACACAATGGCACTACAGCCTGACACATCATCATAGCTCGCAAGCAATGGCGGAACGTTAACGCCTGCTGCCAAGGCAAGTTCATGCCCTGTTTTTTCACGTGCCAATTCTCGTTGTCCCTTTTGGTCTAAGGCAAACAACTTAACCACGACTTGACCCCACTCCACTGTTTCAGCCGCAAACACAACCCGTTTTGCTGGCAATAAACGAAGCGTGTCGGTCATCGTAAAAATAGTTTTGCCTATCGAAAAATCAAACGGCAACGTGAGTTGTCGCTCCCCTTCAAAGAAAGACTGAATTTGGGAGGATTCAGCCATGTCTTTCTCGCTGCTGCAATTTTTGTGAACGACCTAAAACGCTATGCCATAACGACATGTCCTGCAAAACCTGACGAGCAGAGCCCCCTAAGTATGCCACCATAAACCGTAATAAATCACGCTGTGTTAACGGAACATTCACCGCTGAATAATAAAGGCTCCCCAAATCCTTCACTTTCCATCTTCTAGGTGTTTTTTTTCGGATCTGTGCACGATGCAAGTCAATTAAATGTAGTGCTGTCTCTGCTGTAATCGTATTGTCATCGGCAAATTTTTCATCCAATAAGAAATGGCATAAATAGAAGTCCCGATGATTCATTCCATTTTCATGCATCACTTTGGCAATATTTGCCAACTTTTCAATCAATATTTTCTTCGTTTGAAATGTCGGTGGTTTTGCGCGCCATTGCGTGCTTAGGTACTCAAGACTCATCGTCTTCGTGAGTGCATCTGTCACCAAAAATGAGTTTATCTTGGCTGGGTTCCAGCCTCGTTCACCATAAGCGGCAATTGACAAGGTTGCTAAGCCCTGCGCCTCTAAAAAGTGAATAGCCTGCCATTCGCTTTTTGCACTGATAATCGGGAGACGAAGTTGCAGTAAATTTTTAACAATTTCACCCCAGCCCACTCCCTCATGATATTTTAAGAAATAAGGTTTGTCTGCCAGCGTAAACTGTAATGTACGCCGCCCTTCTTTGCTGCGAAAAATATTGCCTTGCTGTGCTTTCACCTGTTCGAAGATGGCTGCTTCCGACCAGTGCGTGGCAATATCTTGTCGTCGGTAAATGGTCATGATACGCTGGTCCATTGTTCAATTTGGTTTGCACAAAATTCAGCACGCGATTGTGTACCGATCGCGGCGCTCCCCTTCCCACGTTGATTGGGCTTAAAAGTGACTGCCATCTGTTGTAAAAAGGTAGTGAGCCCAGCCACAGTATCATTTTGATCGATAATGGCCGATGCGGGATCTGCTACCGCTAAAAAGGCATAACCACAGACGTCGCTCACACAAACAGGCAATCGCGCTGCTAAGGCTTCAGCGATGACCATGCCTGCGGCTTCTTTCCGTGCAGGATGCAATAGGCAATCCGCGGCCAGATAAAATTGCGTTACTTCTGTTTGTCCGCCCCAAAACTGTGTCCGCACTGCCAATTTATCCAGTTTTGACTGGTATTGTGCTGCTTTGCCATCGCCCACCACCCATAAGATACATCGAGACTGTTCCGCTGCCGAGCATTGCGCCAATGCGGCAATAATTCGGTCTAACCCTTTGGTATGAAAATCAGCGGCCACCATAAGTAAGACAATATCTTCCTCACTCACTCCCTGCGCCTGCCGCCAAATCCGGGCGGCTTCAAATACTGCCGCTGAATAAAGATTTTCCTTCGCCACACTAACGGGTATCACAATGCTATTGTGCGCATTGATATCAATATCCGCATAGTTTGCATATTGCTGTTGTTGTGCTTCTATGAGAAATAGACTTTTCAAATCAGGATTTGCAAATAGTTCTCGCTCTGTTTCAGCTGCATGTTGATAACGGGGTAAATATTGTTTCAATCCACTCAATGCCCGCGCACGAAAACAGCCATCCGCAGCAAAGAAAACATCAATATGGTGTAGACGACTGAAGCCAATTACCACATCAAATCTATGCTGCTGTTTCAATGTACCAATTTTAGCTGATAATGCCTTCATCCGACCGTGATTACTGAAAGATCGCCTCGCCAAAGTATAACAATACCAATTATCAGGGCAATCCCCTTGCCACGCAGAGGTGATCACTGAAATAGTATGTCCGCGCGCCGCCAACGCGGTTGCCACCGCAAAAAAATCACGTTGTGCCCCACCCAGAGGAAAATATTCGCTGATCGCCAGTGCGTAATGCATTTCCCCTCCTTCACGTTAATTGCGCGCCATTCGTGGCATAATAGTAGCTTACTATTCTATCATTCTGAGATATTAAGAGGTAAGCCGTGTCATTTAAGTCCACACTCCATCGCCACCAGCAAATGCTGGATGACTTATTTGCCTTAGAGCCCGTCATCAACACGCTCTGCAAAACAGTACAAGATGCGCTTAATCAAGGCAATAAAGTGCTCTTCTTCGGTAATGGCGGCAGCGCCGCAGATAGCCAACATCTCGCGACTGAATTTGTGGTGCGATATCACAAACAACGCGCCCCGTTGGCTGCGATTGCGCTCACCACTGACACCTCTATTCTCACTGCCCACGGCAATGATTTTGGCTTTGAAACTATTTTTGATCGCCAAATTCAAGCGCTGGCTCGAGAAGGCGACATTGCTATCGGGCTATCTACTTCAGGCAATAGCGCCAATGTCATTAATGGCCTGCAAGTCGCCAAAGAAATGGGTTGTATTACGATTGCCTTCACAGGTCAAGATGGTGGAAAACTTGTCTCGTTAGCCGATCAAACTATCCAAATCCCCAGCGATGAAACCGCCCGCGTGCAAGAAGGGCACTTAATTGTTGGACATTATCTCTGCGAAGCACTCGACGGATAAGATGAGCCAATATCATACTGATGTACTCATCATCGGCGCCGGGATTGCAGGCCTATGGTTGCATAACCGCCTCAATCAGCAAGGCTACCATGCCACACTCATCGAAAAAAACGCCATCGGTGGTGCACAAACGCTCAGTTCACAAGGCATCATTCATGGTGGCAGTAAATATGCGCTTAATGGTTTACTGTCTAATGCCGCCGTTGCCATTAGCGAGATGCCAGATCGCTGGCGCGCCTGTCTTGGTGGTACAGGCGAAATAGATCTCTCTAATGCCACCATCCTAGCGGACCACCAGCTGCTCTGGTCAAAAAACCAACTTGCCTCCAAAATGATCTCCTTTTTTGCCAGCAAAGCCGTGCGCGGGAAAATGGAAACTATCTCCGCTGCTAACCGTCCGCCGCTATTCCAAAATGCAAAATTCAAAGGCGCCCTCTATCAGCTGAATGAACCTGTGCTCGATATTCCCAGTGTCTTAGATTGCTTGGTCTCACCTTGGCAACATCGGATGATCCAATGTGCTACGGATACTGAATTTGATTGGCAACAATCTACTGATGGCATCGCCAGTCTCAATATTGGCGAACTCACCATCTTACCCCAACATGTCGTACTCACTGCAGGCGAAGGCAATCAAGATTTGCTTGATGCGCTAGGGATAGGTTCCCCAAAAATGCAACGCCGCCCATTGCAAATGGTGCTCTGTAAATCAACCGATCCAAGCCAGACCCTACCCAAACTTCATGCCCACAGCTTAGGCGCAGGCACAAAACCGCTCGCCACCATTACCAGCCACACCACCCAACAAGGCGAAACTGTCTGGTATATCGGTGGCGATATTGCAGAAACAGGTGTTGAACGCACAGAATCCGAACAAGTCATCGCTGCTCAAGTATTATTATCAGACATCTTACCGTGGCTTGATTTACCGTCATTAGACTGGGCCACCCACCGCGTCAACCGCGCCGAACCCCAGCAATCAGAAGGCAGCCGACCCGATACCGTATTTGTTCGTTCGCAAGGGAATCTGCACATCACCTGGCCTACCAAACTCGCACTCGCGCCAGATTTAACAGATACCGTCATCAAGCAACTCACCCAAGCAGGATTAACGGCAAGCAAGCAACCCGACATTCCTTCACCGCTACCGATCCAAATCGGCACACCCCTGTGGGAGTCCGCCTTCACATGACACTCCCACGCAGTACAATCACAGATACGGGCTTAAGCGTCTCAGCGCTAGGATTAGGCACCGTGAAATTTGGCAGAAATACTGGCGTTAAATACCCCACCGCATTTGAATTGCCCAGCGATAAAGAAATATTAAATCTACTCGATCTCGCCTGGGATCTCGGCATCAACCTCATCGACACCGCACCTGCCTATGGCACCAGCGAACAACGCCTCGGCGAACTGCTCAAGCAAACAGGAAAAGATTGGATAATCGCCACCAAAGCAGGCGAGAGTTTCGATGCCAGTAATGCATCATCACACTATGATTTCACCCCAGAAGCACTCGCCACCAGCGTACATAACAGCCTAAAACAACTGCAACGCAACCAACTCGATATCGTCCTCATTCACTCTGATGGTAATGACACAGACATCATTCAACAACAAGCTGCCCTAGATACCTTAGCTGACCTAAAGCAACAAGGTCTGATTCGGGCGATTGGCATGTCCACCAAAACCGCCGACGGTGGCCTGCTCGCGCTCAAACAATCCGATATCGTCATGGTCATGCATAATGCGCACTATAAAGAAGAGCAAACTGTTATCGAACAAGCAGACAAACAAGGCAAAGCCATCTTTATCAAAAAAGCATTGGCTAGTGGTCATCTAGATAATAACGGTCCCGACCCCGTGCAAACTAACTTTAATGCGATTTATCAGTTTCCTGCGGTGGCGAGTGTGATTGTGGGGTCGCTTAATCCGAAGCACTTAATCGATAATGTGGAAAAGTCTTATCTCGCTGCTATAACCAAGAAATAAAGTACGGACTTCTGTAAAGTCTTACAAAAATCCAACTTAACTCAAAATATCTGCAGCGTAACGGCATTGTGGATAATTTGAACACCCATAAAATTTATTTCCTTTCTTTTCTCCCCGCGTGGCGGTTCTCAATACTAAATTTCCGCTACATCTCGGGCACTTCTTTCTTTAGTTAACGGGGCTTCTCTAGGATCGGGATAATCTAGTGAATTTTCATCGGGCTCCCCAGGAACAGCCTCAATAACTTCCGATCCAAGAACGTTTCTAACCTGTCGTTCAATATCACTGGATTGATAAGCATTAGAAACCTTAAACCTTACCAAGGGAAGTCTCGCCGCGGCTAAAGCCTTTTCTAAAAAGACATCCCGATCTTGTCGTTTTTTGTGTGTGTGTGATTTATCATCTAATTCGATAGCACAAAGAATTTCCGATGTAGTTTTATCACATAAAATAAAATCGATATGTTTAGCGTTAATTTTATTAAATGCTCTCGACCTTTTAGCTCTTTCCAATCCTTTTTGCACGGAGATCAAATCAGCCACACGTACTTTAGAAAATATGTCATATTGCTCTGAAACCGCTATTTTAAGTACGTGATAAAAGGACAACTCTGCGGGCGTTAAAAGTGCCGATATTTTAAAATAAGGAAAGGCGTCATCTTGTTCTGCTTCTGGTTGGTTTTTCTTCATTAAAAATATGAAGCCTAGAAAAAGCAACACCATAATAAAAAGTATAATTTCCATATCTATTTTCCCTAATAATTTCGCAAGTAAAGGTTATTTATCCTGCCGAATCTTATCCACAATCGCGGTGGTAGAACAATTATCAACAAAACTCATGACGTTGACTTTACCACCATAGCCTTCAACGATCTCCCAGCCCACCACGCCTTTTTTATCATAGTCACCGCCTTTAACAAGCACATCGGGCTGGATTAAACGCAGTAGGTTTTCTGGGGTATCACCATCAAAACGAGTGACCCAATCGACAGTGGATAAGCCTGCTAATACAGTTTGGCGGCGGGCAGCGGTATTGATTGGCCGGCCTTCGCCTTTTAGCCGCGTGACCGACGTATCTTCGTTGATGGCGACAATTAAGCGGTCCCCTAATGATCTGGCTTGTTCTAAATAGCTGACATGCCCCGCATGTAGAATATCGAAACAGCCATTGGTGAAAACGATTTTTTCGCCGCGCTGTTTGGCTAAATCAACGGCTAATTTAAGTTGCTCTGGCGTGAGCGCGCCGCGATGAGGATCGACATTATCTTGGTCTTGTTGATGATAGCGACGATATTCAGCATTCAATTCTGGCGCACTGACGACTGCGGTACCCAATTTACTGACGACAACACTGGCAGCGATATTAGCTAACGTAACCGCTGTTTCTAAGCTTTCTCCTGCGCCTAATGCAGCAGCTAAGGTAGAAATAACCGTATCCCCTGCGCCGGTGACATCCGCCACTTCTTTGGCAATCGCAGGTAAGTGAAATTCAGCTTGATCTCGACGGATCAGCGACATACCTTTTTCACTGCGCGTAATTAAAATGGCTGCAATATCCAGTTGTTCAATCAGATCTTGTGCTTTTGCAATCAAATCTGCTTCTGACGTTACGGCACCCACAACGGCTTCAAATTCGGTTAAATTTGGCGTAATTAAATCTGCACCGCAATATTTATCAAAATCCGTACCCTTAGGATCCACCAGCACAGGAATATTCTGTGATTTTGCCTGTGCGATCCATATTTTAGGATCGGCAAGCGTACCTTTATCGTAATCCGATAAAATTAACACATCGGCATCCTTCAAGGTGGCTTTGGCAAGCAATTTGGCGGCATCATCTGTCGTGAACCGCTGCTCAAAATCCATTCGCAAGAGTTGTTGCTGTGCGCTCATGATCCGTGATTTTACGATGGTATCGTGGCTGCTTTGATGAAACTCACAACGTACACCCACCGAATGTAAGCGTTGCTGCAATACTTCTGCCGCTTCATCTTGCCCTGTAATACCCGCTAATTGGCATTGTGCCCCTAAGGCCGCGATATTCATCGCCACATTGGCTGCCCCACCGGGAATATCTTCCAAACGCTCAATATTCACCACCGGTACCGGCGCTTCTGGTGAAATCCGTTCTGCCTTGCCATAATAAAAGCGGTCAAGCATAACATCGCCAACAATTATAATATTGGCTTGGTGGAAGGGCGGGAAAGTGGGTTGCGTCATGGCGGCCTAATTTTAATTCTTTTAATATAAAGTGAAATTATGCCTTTTTTAACGTCTGAGGTCTAACTTCGTCTGCATTTATACGCCTCTGACTATTGAGTTAACCCGTCATTCCCGCAGTCTTTTGAGCGGGAATCCATTTGTTTCAATATTATGGATCCCCGTATACACGAGGATGACATGCTTTTTCTGTCAGAAAGGCTTAACGGAATATCGCATCCCAAACCGCTTGCGGTTGCCATGCAGCCATACACACTGGTTCGCCTGCTACCGATTCAGTATGACTACATCGCCGCTGATAACAAGGTGCGCAATCAAAATTACTTTCTAGCTGCTGCTGACCTTCACCATGCGTACCAATCAACGCAATATCGGTTGGCCCATATAAGCTGACCGCAGGAATGCCCGCCACCGCCGCCAAATGTGCCAATCCCGTGTCGCTACACACTGCCGCTTGCGCACGAGACATAATAGCCGCTACCGCATCTAAGGATAACTTCGGCAAGGCATATGCAAGCGGTGAATCTGCTGCAATGGCTTGTGCACGCGCATATTCTGCATCATTGCCACAAGGCAATAATACGGATACACCTTGCGCCGTTGCGAGTTCAACTAAGGCTTTCCAATGTGCCACAGGCCAAAGCTTGGTTTCCCAGCTAGCATTATGCACGAACACCATAAACTTCTCAGGCAAAGCAAACGGCAATTCAGGCAAGGGAAAATCACTAAAATCAACACCATAATCGGGGGCTGTCGTTGGCAAAGAATAAGCCAATGATTTTGCCATCAATTGTCGCTGTCGCTCAATAGAATGTTGCTGTACGGAAATCGAAAATGAGTGTTTACATGCCCAATGTGCCGGTTTCTCACGGCAGCTTTCCGCATCGAATCCTGACACATCGCCCCGCCGCAACCTCCCCACCACCGCACTTTTAAGATTACCTTGCAGATCCACAATCGCATCATAATCGGCTACATTCAGCTGTGCTTTAAATGCTTCCAACCCGCCGCCAACGATAAACTTCAATGGCGTTTTTCGCCACTGTCGATGTGCTGTTTTAATCACTTTTTTTACATTGGCATGCCACAAAGGCACCTCTGCAAACGCCTTATCGACCACCCAATCAAATTCAATATCAGGATAAATTCTTGCCGCATCGGTTAATGCAGGCAAGGCATGCATTAAGTCGCCCATTGATGTGAGCTTAATTATGAGCACCTTCATATTAGAGCGCAGGAACACCTTTCCGATGTTGCGCTAAAATGGCCAAAAACTCTGCCGGATCTTTGGTTTGGGTTAATTCCCCTTCGCGTGGTGAATGCAGATCCAATAATCGTGACAAACAAAAACGAAACGCCGCCACGCGCAACACAATCTGCCATGCCGCTTGCTCTGTCGCTATTACCGACCGCTGTGTTTGATACGCTGCCATTAAAGCTTGATAACGCACCATATCCATTACACCACTCTCACCCATACACCAATCATTTACCGTTACCGCCAAGTCATATAATAAATATTCATCGCAAGCATAATAAAAATCAATAATACCCGCCAGCTTGTCACCATCAAATAAGGCATTATCACGGAATAAATCAGAATGGGTAACGCCACTTGGCAAATCCAAATCATCATATCCCGATTGCGCTGCCAATTCATCACGTAATAGGTCGGCTAAATCAGCATCCACCACAGGCAACAATTTTGCTACCGCATTTGCCCGCCATGCGCTGCCACGCGTTGTCTCGCGCCGCTCACCAAAGCCCAATCCAACCAATTGCATTCGCCCCAGAGTGTCGCCCAATATCTCACATTGTGCCAAGCTCGGTATCGCTTCAATCCCACGCCCTTGCAAGCGATTTACCAATGCCGCAGGTTTGCCGCATAATATTGATAAATAACCGTCTGACTTATCCGTAACAGGGCTAGCACATGGAATAGCATGATTAGCATAAAAGGCCATTAAATCGAGAAAATAGCCCAGTTCGTCTAATGCATGGTGTTCAAATAAAGTGAGCACATACTCACCTTCCGTGGTCGTCACAAAGTAATTCGTATTTTCAATCCCGCCACTGATACCTGCGTATGAAACTAACTCTCCAACGGTGTATTTCGCCAAAAAGGCAGTTAGGGCATCTTGCCCCACTTCTGTATAAACTGACATTAATTACGCTTGTTCCCTATAAATCAAAACCAACCATCCTGAGCCTGTCGAAGGGCTACCATTCAAGTAAAATCCAATGTGGGATCAAAAACCCACCTCCCAGTTCATACTGTGTGGTCTCCAACGAACCATCGCCATCCGTGTCCATCAAATAATAAACCCGGCCCACATTAGGCGTGACCTTAATGGCATACAGCTTATCACCATGGCGATATTCTTCAACAATCCGATCTTCATATTGAATAATGTTGATGTCTGGCTCAATCACTTCTCCATCCTGTATCCGCTCTGGCAATGGCGGCGGTTCCACTAATACAGATTCTCCTGCCCAACTGATTGACATGCTTAAGCCTATGGCAGTACATAAAATCATCAATTTGTGTAACATAACATCCCTCCGCTTTATCACGATATCGTTATAGCTTAAGATAGCACTTTCAGCCCTTGGATAGAAGAAAATAAATTTCAAACTTCCGCCAGAACAATCTACAAGAGTTTACAGAAATATAATGAGATACCAAACCGACGATATCACGCCATTATGGGCAACAATTCCTTCCTTTTTCTTGTTGCCACTCAAAGGGGCGGGATTGATCGCCTTATTGCTTTTTTCCTTTTTACTCTCTCTCATCCCAAGCATTTTTGTTGTTATCCTCATTAGCTTCGCTTGGATAAAATATGGCCTAGAAATCCTTCAAAACACCTCCGACGGGAATCTTGAAGCGCCCAAGCTTAACGAACAAACTCTGGGTGATGGCTATGAGCTGCCTTTTAAGCAGTTCTTTATTTTTGCCTTACCTGGTTTCCTGCTGTTCTCCCAAGACGTCTCTGGCTCTCCTTCTGTTTTTAATATAATTTTCACCATTTTTTATCTGTTTGTATTACCTGCCAGCATTATGACCTTGGCTTATACGCACAGTTTTCTTGCGGCGATCAACCCGGTCAACTTACTTTTTCTCATCAGAAGTGTGGGCTGGACTTATGCTGTGCTCTATGGATTTCTATTCCTACTCAATGGTTCTGCAGCGGCCCTTTTTTACTTTCTTGCACCTGATGACCCCGGTATCCTTTATGCCTTTCTAGGCATCTTCTTTGAAATATATTTTGCGTGGGTAATGTATGCCATGATGGGGTATGTAATGTATCAACATCACGACGATCTGGGATATGATGTTCCGGATGAAGATAAGGTTGAAGAAGCCCCCCAAGATGTTGTGTTAAACGAGCTTGATCAACTCATTGAAAATGACAAATATGATGCTGCAAAAGAATTATTGATTGCATCCATCAAAGAAGAGCCTGAGGACATTACCTTACGCCAAAAATTTCATAACCTTATCAAGATAATGGGCGAGACAAAACAACTCACCATCCATGGTAAAGAAATGATTACCCGTGCGATACCTGCAAACAAATTAAGAATCGCACTCAATGTCTATCTGGATTGCCTCAAGGCGGATCCAAGCTTTAAACCCAAAAATGCAACTGATTATTTTCCGCTTGCCACCGAAATGCGAAAAACACGCCACTTTAAAGAAGCCATATTATTAATCAACGGCTTCCATCAGAAGTATCCTAATAATACCGATACGCCTCCGCTCTATCTAATGGTGGCAAAAATATTTATTGAAGATTTATCTCAAGATGAAAAAGCAGCACCCATTTTATCGTTCCTAAGAAAAAATCATCCCGAACATGAGACAAGTTCTGACGTTAATGCCTTGATTCAATTTTTGGAAAAAACACAAACTACACCTCTGGCTTAATATACGATTGGTACTCTGCTGCTTTCTGCTTCTCACCAAAACGAGATAAATGATTAGAAAATACGGAGAGATTAGTCGATAGCAAAGGAAATTTATCGGGCTGCCGTCGCATAATGGTCAGTATTTTTTCAATTGTTTTGATTGCTTCAGGCTTGGCGACAAAGCGTCGAAATAAGGTATTCAATAGCGATACGGTCATTTTAGATTTTGGTACCTCAAGATAGTCACCCAATGTTTCAAGCATTAACCTCTCCGTTGCGGCATCCTTATCCACGAGGGTCAATATTTTTATCGCTGCGCGATGATATGCATCAGAACTTCTATCCAGTTTACTCGCCCGATAATATTGATATAAAACTTCTCTATTATGGGGGGCTTGCCAATCATTTTGTCCAAAATAGGCAAGGCCTTCTCATATTCTAAATCTCGCATATAGCCATTGGCCTTTTCCAATGATTGATCAAGCAAAGCTTGCTCGTCATTTTCATCTAAATAATCCTGATTAATTTTAGAAGCCATCAACTGCTGCATTGCGAATGCAATCAATCCACCCGATATCAAGCCTCCAATATGCGCGAGATAATTGACATTACTCTCAGCAGAATAAGCCAGTTGTTGGTAGATCTCAAAACCCAACCACAATGCTAACAAATAAATTGCTGGCAACTTAATATAATCAAAATATACAAAAATAAAGTAAAAAAACCGAATTTTTCGGACATTGAATAATACGGCATACATACCCATTAATCCTGCAATCGCACCCGATGCACCTAATGACGGTATGAGACTGGGTGTTACGAAGACCGTATAGAATGCGACAGATCCTATTCCACTGGTCAAATAAGCCAATAAATACATCCAGCGTTGCATCGTTAGTTCAACAATAAACCCCACCGCCATTAAAAATAGCATATTGCCTAAAAGATGCCCC
Source organism: uncultured Piscirickettsiaceae bacterium (assembly GCA_964598235.1). Taxonomy (GTDB): domain Bacteria; phylum Pseudomonadota; class Gammaproteobacteria; order Nitrosococcales; family Methylophagaceae; genus UBA652. The sequence goes on along the minus strand of CAZRAY010000001.1, from coordinate 69,039 downwards.
AAACCAGCATGTAAAAACATATGGGTTATACTGGTGACAATAGTTGGCTCAGCTGTTTTATATGCATATTCGTGAGATACATTATTAACCAATCTCTGGTTGATCTCTGCTCTCTTTTCTTTCCACTCTTGGTAATCTATATTCGTTTTTTTTATAATTTGGTCTGCCTGCAGCTGATCCATAAATTCTTTATTTGATTGCATCGAAAAAAACCAAGGACTATATCGCTCCTCAAATTCACCTTCCCACTGCCGCACAAACTTCTGCTCGCCTTGCTCAATAAGCGCCTCTTTAAACCAAGGTAACTCTATTTTGGCCAGGCTGGAATCATAGTAATAGTCTATTGTTTCCCCATATTTCTGGTTATCTCCTGATTGAAATGCAAAAGTAATAACAGGCGGATTTTTCCAATCTAATTTTTTATCGAAGGGGATAATTATCACTGTGTGGCACCAAACGTTATAAACCAGTCAGGAATCATAGTTCACCTGAGTCATTGATGCAAAATATGATAGTCTTACCGCTTTCTAGCACAAATTTTAGTATTCCAAAAATATGACTCATAAATCACCGCCTTTTGTCCTTGTTGATGGCTCTTCCTATCTTTATCGTGCTTACCATGCGATGCCGCCACTGACGAATGCCGCAGGGCAAGCGACCGGGGCTATTTATGGTGTGGTGAATATGATGAAACGCTTGCTGCGAGATTATAATCCTGAGCATATTGCCGTCGTATTCGATGCCAAGGGCAAAACCTTTCGCAATGATTTATATCCTGAATATAAAGCGACTCGCCCACCGATGCCGGATGATTTGCGCGAGCAAATTGAACCACTGCATGCGGTTGTAAAAGCAATGGGATTCCCACTGCTCATGGTCGAAGGTGTTGAGGCCGATGATGTGATTGGTACGCTGGCTGCACAAGCGACTGCACTCAAAATGTCCACCCTCATCTCAACTGGCGACAAGGATATGGCGCAGCTGGTGAACGAGCATGTACACCTCATCAATACCATGAGCAACACCTATACCGACGAAACCGCGGTGCAAGAAAAATATGGCATTACGCCTGCCCGAATTATTGATTATCTCGCGCTGATGGGCGATAAAGTCGACAATATTCCAGGTGTGCCCAGTGTGGGCCCTAAAACAGCGACCAAGTTGCTACAGCAATATGACACTTTGGACGGTGTGATTGCCCATGCGAATGAAGTGAAAGGTAAGCTAGGGGAGAAATTACGTGATGCTGTGTCTAATTTGCCCTTGTCTTACGAGCTTGCTACGATTAAATGCGATGTGCCGTTAGACTATGCACCCGCTGAATTGCAGATGCAATCACCTGATACCGATGCGTTGAGTGATTTATTCCATGAACTGGAATTCAAAACTTGGCTAAAAGAATTAGGCGGCTCCATTGCTGAACCTGCCAAATCCAATGCGAACCCTCGCCACAGTGCGGATGACGATGTCGTCATCCCTGATAAAGTGGAAAAAATAGATTACGAAACCATTTTTACTCAGGAAAGACTGCAAGATTGGATCTCGCGCTTAACCGCTACCGATTTATTTGCATTCGACACCGAAACCACCAGCCTCAATTACCTTGAAGCCCACATTGTTGGGGTTTCTTTTGCCATTACAGCGGGCGAAGCCGCTTATGTACCGCTCACGCATAGCTATCCCGGCGCACCAGAGCAACTCGATCTGGATGACACGCTTGCCTTGCTTAAACCGCTACTTGAAGATCCTCAGCAATATAAAGTTGGCCAAAATCTAAAATATGATCGTCATATTCTGTTGAACCATAGCATTGATCTGCAAGGCATTAAACATGACACTATGTTGCAATCCTATGTGCTCAACAGCACGGCAACTCGCCATGACATGGATTCCCTCGCCGAACGTTATCTAGGCCGCAGCACTATTCATTTTGAAGATGTCGCGGGTAAAGGCAAAAAACAGCTGACTTTTGACCAAATTGATATCAATGTCGCCGCGCCTTATGCCGCTGAAGATGCGGATATTACATTGCAACTGCATCAAACCCTATGGCCGCAATTACAAGCCATTCCCAGCTTACTCGAAGTCTATCAAACGATTGATATGCCGCTGATCCCGGTGCTCAACACCTTAGAGCGTAATGGCGTGAATATCGATTTCTGGATGTTACAGCAACAAAGCGATGCACTGGCGATTCAAATTGCTGATCAAGAAAAGCAAGCCTTTGTTATCGCTGATAAAGAATTTAATTTAGGCTCGCCCAAGCAACTGCAAGACATTCTCTATGTGCAACTCGGCCTGCCAATTAAGAAAAAAACACCTAAAGGCCAACCTTCTACCGCAGAAGCCGTGCTCCAAGAACTGGCTGATGATGGCCATGAGTTGCCCACTATTATTATGGCGCACCGCAGCCTAAGCAAACTTAAATCAACCTACACCGATCGCTTGCCAGAGCAGGTGAGTCCAAAAACAGGGCGGGTGCATACCTCTTATCATCAAGCGGTCACCGCCACAGGTCGCTTATCCTCATCTGATCCCAATTTGCAAAACATCCCGATTCGCAGCGCTGAGGGTCGCAAGATCCGTGAAGCCTTTGTTGCGCCAGATGGCTATACAATTTTAGCCGCCGATTATTCTCAAATTGAACTCCGCATCATGGCGCATTTATCAGAAGATGACAGCCTACTCAAGGCATTTTCCAGCGGTGAAGATATTCACCGCCACACCGCTGCTGAGATTTTTGGGGTTGAGCTTGATGACGTGGATAATGATCAACGCCGCAGCGCCAAGGCGATTAACTTTGGGTTAATTTATGGCATGTCTGCTCACGGTTTATCCAAGCAGCTCGGTATTGAGCGCTTCCAAGCAGCCGAATATATGGAAACCTACTTTGCCCGCTATCCAGGTGTGCAACGCTATATGAACGATACCCGTGAGCAAGCTAAAATAGATGGTTATGTCGAAACCCTATTTGGTCGCCGGCTCTATCTACCTGAGATCAATGCCAGCAATGGGATGCGCCGCCAATATGCCGAACGCACGGCCATTAATGCGCCCATGCAAGGCACAGCAGCTGATATTATCAAGCGCGCCATGTGTGATATCCAAGTCTGGTTGCAAGAAGAGGCCAACAGCCAAATTCGAATGATTATGCAAGTGCATGATGAACTGGTATTTGAAATCCCAACAGACCAAGTCGATGATGCAGGTAAACAAATTAAACAACTAATGGAAAAAGCAGCATCGCTTGCTGTACCTCTCATCGTTGATGTGGGTGCTGGCGATAACTGGGAGGTGGCGCATTAACAAAAGACCGCGGCTCAAAATATCTTATTGACATCTCCTAAATAGAGGTTTAAAGTTGAATTGCTGCTTGAAAACATAGCAAAATGACTGGAGGAATCCATGAACAAGGCTATTCACAAAATAATATTATGCATTGCACTCTCATCCGTACTCTCTGGGTGCCATGATGAGATTGAATTAGCAAATAGTGCTGGCGAGGCTGGTTTATTGGTCGATGGGCAAGGTGCAAGCGGCCCAGTGAGCGAGCGAGGTTATGTTGCCAATAGTACAGCGGTCATTGACTTTAATGTCGGTGAACTATCAAATGCAACTTCTCCCAATAGAAATGAAGCCATTAGTTTTGGTGAAGATCGCGCGCCGCAACGTGCGCCGATGGCCTGGACGGGAGGTGATGACCGTTTTGCCATGAACTTAGGGGATCGATTATCTGTTCCCGTTACCGTCTGGATTGTTCAAGGTCCTTTTGCAGATCAGAGAATGCACGCTATTGATGCTTGCATTCGCACCGCTGCAATTTGGGATGCAGAAAGGATGGGGATTCGTTTCGGTGAATTCGAAATCCGAGATGCGACATCAGATCCAGACATTGATGATGCCATACTCAATTCCGTTGGTGGCGATACCCGTAATTGGGATGATTTTTCTAATGATATCGGCTTTATCAATGGCCGTATTAATATCTATTGGATCAATACGGTTGAAGGCGCAACCACGTGGGGCTGGTCAAATTTTGGCGACCGAATTGTGATGGGTCAAAATACAGGGAATGATTTGCTTTCTCATGAATTGGGCCATGCATTAAGCCTTCAACATTCAATCTCATGCAGCGGTACTTCTACAAATTTTGACAATACAAATATGATGGCGCAATGCTCTGATATACGGGGATTTATAACGGAAGGACAGGTATTCCGCGCACATTTTAATACTAGCTCATCAATTAATAGCCTCTACAACGCACGCCCAGGACAAGCTACCGTGAACTGTATTGGTGGAACAAATAATGCTGAATGCCCAAACCAAGCACGTCGTTTATGGGATGACGGTATATTTCTAGCAAACTAAATATTAAGAAGGTCTTTATGCGCCAGATACTCAATATGCTTCGACTTTTTATTATCTTTCTAGCGTTAAATATGGCGTCATTAGCACATGCCGTAGAAAAAAACGTTGATGCCCAACTAGCACCAAATATAAAATTTCAAATATTTCAGTTACTCGCAATGGACTGTGGTGCGAATAGTGCTTTGAATGATTTTCAACAGGCATTCGATAAACTAGAGGTTGATATTTCGCCCTTACTTATTAATATTTTACAGCGAGGAATCCCGGAAGAATTACAACGGGTTGCTCGTAAAAAAGCGAATGAGAACTATGAAATACGCCAAGCGTGGTTAAAAACCGATGGTGGCAATTTATTTGATGAACAAACGCTTGATCAGATATCTAAGCAAAATCGTGATGCTTACCTTAGCAATAACATGCGTAAATTAAATCTCGGTTATTTAGAAAATACGATTCGCGGTCTAGGACTAATTGGAAAACCCAACGCAATAGATAGCATAAATCAAGCCATAGCACAGGATCCTACGCTTGCCATTCTTGGCAAACAAGCCATTGAACAAATACAAAAATCATCGTTAGTAGACATTCAATAATAGATGACTAATCGGTTAACCTCTCTCACACGACTGTTTTAAAAAACCTAAGTCCTATTGATTTTATTATTGGATTTTATCCATAATAAACGATCTTATATTTCATTTCCAAATATAAGTATCTAAAAATAGAGTTAAACTTATCTGGGATAAGGCCGTATAATGCGTCGGTTCACTCCCCTATTTTTGGTAAATCCTTATGTTACGGCTTATCTCTCTATTTCTACTCTCTGCTATTTCCTTGCCAGCCCTCGCGACGAATGGTTATTTTGCCCACGGTTACGGTATTCAATCTCGGGCGATGGGTGGGGCAGGCATTGCATTGCCACAAGACACCTTAATCATGGCCACTAACCCTGCTGGATTAAGCCTAATTGAAGATCGTTTTGACGCAACGGCTGCATTATTCAGCCCACGCCGCAGCTATGAAGTATCAGGCAATCCTTCTCCACCACCTAATGCTGCTTTAGCACCAGGGAAAGTACGCAGTGACCGCAATTATTTTGTATTACCCGAAATGGGGATCAGCAAACGATTAAATGATCGTATTACCGTTGGCGCAGCTCTATTTGGCAATGGCGGTATGAACACATCGTATTCCAGCCATATTGCGCCAAATGGCACCTTTGGTGCAGGCAAAACAGGGGTTGATCTTGCTCAGCTTTTCATCACACCCAGCGTCGCTTATCAATTTGATAATGGTGCATCGATTGGTGCCTCAGCAATATTAGCTTATCAATGGTTCGAAATAAAAGGGATCAATAGCTTTGCAGGGTTCTCTACATCGCCTAGCAACCTATCTGATAATGGCCATGATTATGCATTTGGCGCGGGGGTGAATATCGGCTTTATGCTGCCTGTCGGTAATACAGTCACCTTGGGTGGGCATTATCGCTCAAAAGTCTATATGCAAGAGTTTGATGATTATCGTGGCCTATTTGCAGAGCAAGGTGATTTTGATGTGCCTGCCACCGCAACGATTGGAGTCGCTTGGAAAGCAAGCAATGCCGTAACGCTTGCCTTAGATGTGCAAAGAATATGGTATGGCGATATTGATGCTATTGGTAATGGCATTCTGCCTGCTTTTGGTCAATGTATGATGGGGCAGGTCTCCTCATGCCTCGGTGGTGATAATGGGGTCGGCTTTGGTTGGGATGATATAACCACCATTAAACTCGGCGCCAAATGGGAAGCGGCAAACGATTGGACTTGGCGCGTGGGCTATAGTGTCGGTGACCAACCTATCCCTTCTTCGGAAGTATTCTTTAATATCTTGGCGCCCGGCGTGATGAGAAAACATATCACAGCTGGCTTCACCAAAAAATTCGATAATGGCAAACAAGCCATTCATTTCGCCGCCATGTACGCGCCCAGCGAAAGCGTACGCGGCTTCATCAGCCCAACGCAATCGGTTGAGTTAGAAATGAAGCAATACCAACTTGAATTAGGTTGGACGAAACTATTCTAGACTAAAAAAAGTTTCAACTAAATTTTAAGCGAAAGGCCACTTTGTTGTTAGAACAAAGTGGCCTTCGCTTAGTTAAATAACACTTCAGTTTAATAATCCATTTTCATGCTCGCGGGCAAAACTCATTAATTTATGAGAGCCTTTTATGCCCAATTTTGCACTAATATTCGAACGATGGGTTTGTATCGTGCGATAACTGAGCCCCAACTCAAGCCCAATCTCTTTGCTTGTTTTAAATTTAGCCACCAAATAAAGTACTTTACGTTCAATACTCGATAACGTATTTAATAAATCCACATCCTGACCCAAAGAAGGAAGTTTCGGTGTGTGGCTGCCCAAAGTAGAACTAATATAGATACCCCCTTGATTAACTGTCTCTAGACACTTCACAATATTACCGCCTGCCCCGTCTTTCAATACATAAGCATTTGCACCCAATTCAATCGCCCTATCCAAATAGGCACGGTCATCATAGCTCGTAACAATAACAACGACTAATTGTGGCAATTCTAATTTTGCAAGTTCAAGTACCGTAAGCCCATCCATGCCTGGCATCGCTAAATCGAGAATAACAATATCAGGTTTAAGATGTTTTATCTGTGCTAAAGCGGCATCCCCGCTTTCAGCAGATGCGATAATTTTAATCCATTTTATGGGCGCCAAGATCTGCTCCATCCCTTGTCTGAATATGGGGTGATCATCAGCAATCAATAGTGTTTTTTGTTTTGTCATACTCTCAGTAGTCTATCGGGAAATCGGTCGCGCTTCAATCCGCATTAATACTTAGAAAAATACGTACTTATACGTAGGGCGCTTAATGCGGAGTGTCTTTTTTGCTATAGGCAAAAATATTCTCGAGTAAGGTTTCACTTAGTTTATTGGTATGCAAAATGCCACATGGGTGCCTGAATGTGGATGTGAATTAATTCTAAACCAACCACCAAACAAAGCGATCCTGCCTTTCATCGTATTTATTCCAAAATAATCATCCGCCTCTCTTTTTACCTCAAACCCTTGCCCATCATCCTTGATATCCACAATAATCTCATTTTTCTTAACATGTAATGACAACATCACCTCAGAAGCATCCGCATGCTTGAGAATATTATTCAACACTTCTTGAATAACGCGATAAACCGTAATTTCACGCTCGGCTTCAAAGTTATTGGGTAAATCATCAACATCTGCTTGCCATTCAATATCCTGAGAAGAAAAAGCACGCTCTAACGTTGATTCAATTGCTGTTTTCAACCCTAAACGTTTTAATAAGTGGGGATGTAAATCATGCGACATATGGCGCACATCATCTAATAACTCGGCACAATAATTTGCTTGTTCACACACTGCGGCAAAGTGTGCCACCTGTTCTGCATTGCTTCTATCGGGCTGACAACCATTCGTAATTTTCTCCAAATTCTGCTTTAACACTAAAAGACCATGGCCAATTGAATCATGCATGGTGTTAGAAAACACTTCCCGTTCCGCCTCCTGTGCCTGAATCAATCGTTTGGAGAATGATAATTGCGTATTTAAGGTTTCTTTTTCAATTTGTTCTTTTTCTTGGGTCAGCAAGTTAAACCTGTCTGCTAACGCAAATGATAACAATAAGCCCTCAATAACCATGCCTATTTCCAACATATGCATAATGAGCATACTGGGGGCGGCACCCTGATATACAAAAACCTGATACCAATAATAACCAAATGCAAAGGTGGAAAAGGCGACAATAACGAATCGAGCTTGTTTAATACCTTTCCGATAAGATGCAATGGCCACCGCGAAATAATAAATCATCGCAATATTAGTCAGCAATAATACAATGCCCGATAAAATACCGTTTATTACCCCCATATCCAAATACCCTAATAATTCAGGAATAGCGGGAGGAACAACCATTATCATCACAACAACTGATGCTATCCAAAGTCTTGGAAAATGCTGCCGCACATCTAGAAATCGATTGACGAATAACAGTCCAAATATCGTTGTGGCCGCGATGACGCTTAACAAGGAACGTGTGCTGATCCCTGGTGTGTCTGGCCAAAGGTATTGCTCGCCAATCCCTGCATTAATGGCATTAATCATCCCAAGACCAATGAGATACAAAATGTAATAAAGGTAACTGGTGTCTTTTAAAGAGAGAGATAAAAACAGATTATAGAAAATGAGTATCGCGATACTACCGAATAAAAAACCATGCCACATTTTCAGATTTTGTTGCTGCGCCTGCCAATGTGATTTCTCCCACGCAAAAACAGCAACGGTTAGCAAGGAATTTGTATTCACCGAAAAAATGACTTCAAGTGGATCATCATCTGATAGCGCAGGCACGGGGAAGGTGAAATTCACATCCTTTATCTCTCGTTCTACAAAAGGATATTGTGTGCCCGCCTGATAATGTTGTAGTTGCTTATCCGCCCCCCGAAACCAAATATTCACTTTATCTAATAAGGGATAGGGGATTTCTAATAGATAGGCTTCTGCCTCTCCGTTGTCTGGAAAAACTGTTTTTGGTAAGCTGGCTTTATACCAATATATTTTGTCTGTATCCCCAAATAAATGTTTTTCGGGTGGTTGTACAAAATCAGCTGATTGGGCGCCGTCCAACAACAATCTTGCATTCAATTCGGCTTCATTTAATTCAATTGAGGAAAATTGCGGTGTGATATCAAGACCTGTTCCGATGATATCCCGGTTATCAGAACATGCCGTCAAAAATATGACGGCGAACAGCAAAAGCAGTCTAAAAAAAGGCTTATCCTGCATTAGAAAGTTTTCGTTATGCCGATGCCAAACATATGTGCCGCGCCGTTATATTTTCCGTTATACAGATCGCTGCCATTGGGATCAACATTCGCACCAGCGCTACCCGCGACTTGGCCGATATAATCACGCCCCGTCACTCGTCTATCTTTGATCCAAGCATATTGATAGCCAAGCTTAACGGCCCAGCCTTTATTTAATTCCCTAGTCATGCCCACACTCAACATATAGGTATCATTCCCTGCAATGGTAGCATCAAAATGATGTTTTGGAATTGGCGTTTCTGAATAACCTGCTCCAAACAACAGTGCTGTTTGTGAGTTTAGCTGCCAAGTGAGTCCTAACCTGACATTTGTGGTGTCTTTCCAATCATTTGTGGTGGCGGATAAAATTGTATCCTCGGGAATAATGCTACCGCCTTTCGCATACAACACGGTTTGATCGTGTGCATGCCACCCCGTTCGCTCAATATCAAGTTCCGCAGCCCATTTTTCAGAAAACTGGTAATGGCCGCCCGCTTGGAAGCGATAAGGCAAGGTTAATGTGGCACGGCTGGGTACCTCTCCTAATCCAGCAATATCTACATCACCATCAATATCTATTGCTGTTTCCGAATGGAAACTAGCGCCCCATGTCCAATCTCCGGCGCGATACATCATGCTGATATTCCAGCCAAGCTCATCGCCGTCGCCCTTTAATTGTGACCCGATCTGATTCACTTCGACAGACTTAACTGTGTAATGATCCAAACCAGCGGCAAGACTAAGATGCTCATTAAGCTTCAAGCCAATACTGGGCGAGATATTAAATAATTGTAAATCGCTACCTGTTGGATGAAGCCCTGCAATGCTACCGCCCGTTCCTAGGATCGTATCCGCGGTGTCGAAATGCGAGAAGGTATTCATAGGCCAAGCTGTTTCCAAACCAAACGGCACCCCCACTTGCACACCCCATGACCATCTGTGATTAATCTGCTGCATAAAATAAAGCGAAGGCAAAAGTGCATCGTCTGATTCATTATCCACACGCCCTATTGCTGCATTCGGTGCTGACGGCGTGACACTTGAATCCGTGATAATTCCCATACCGCCTAGTGAAAGGGTGATTCCTTCATGGAACCCCATCACCGCATAGTTATAGGTAAAGGCATCTGTTAGTGTCGGATTGGCAACCAAGGCATTAGAAAGCGCAATGCCTTCCACTGAAGATTCGGGCACTCTGAATCCACCTGCGATACTTTGCTGAACATAAAATAGGGTTAAAAACACTGTTATTATTATTTGCTTTTGATACATTTTTTGTCCATGTTCATTATTTTATTTTATTTTTAGCTAGACTAACAGATTACGTTTGTTTTTTCCGTGCTCTTGGATGCGCTGCATCATAGACCTTTGCCAATTGCTGAAAATCAACATGGGTATAGATTTGCGTCGTACTAATATCCGCATGACCTAACAGTTCTTGCACTGCACGCAAATCACCACTCGATTCTAATACATGAGAAGCAAACGCATGCCGCAAGCGATGTGGATGAACTTGCTCAGACACACCTTGCTGTTTACCCCAATGTTGCAAGCGTTTTTGTATGGCACGCATACCAAGACGGTTGCCTTTTTGGCTGATGAATAGCGCTGTCTGCGCCTCAAAACCCAAAGCATCTCGATGTAGTTTCCATCGTTTTAATGCCGTGAGCGCCTTATCACCCACAGGGACGATCCGTTGTTTATTGCCTTTCCCTGTCACCTTGACCATCCCATCTGCCATATCAATATCGCCATGATCGAGACTTGCTAATTCCGCCAAGCGTAAACCAGAAGAATAGAGTAATTCCATCATCGCTTTATCACGATAACCACGCCAGTCAGTCTCATCATAAGCCAATAAGCTGTTCATTTGATCAACATCCAGTGTGGCCGGCAATCGTTGTTGTGCCTTAGGCGCTTGAACTGATTGTGCAGGATTCATCGTTGCTAAGCCTGTTCGAATCAGGTAACCATAAAATGAGCGTAACGTAGACAAAAGACGTTGGATAGACCGTCCACCTAATCCTTGTTGATGGCATTGCGCCATAAATTGACGGATATGTGGGCTTTTAATGGTATTCCAAGCCATAATATTTTTCTCTTCGCAAAAAGCGGTGAATCGCTTAAGGTCGCGCCGATAGTTATTAATCGTATGGGGTGACAAGCGGCGTTCTTGTGTTAGATATTGCAGAAAGTCATCTACATTGTCTTGTAAATCAACCATAGCTTCGGGTTGTATACGGCTGCAGTAGGCGCGCTAAAATGTCACCCAGAAAGGATAAATAAACCGTTCCCATCTCCGCATGAAAGCGATTTTCATCATAACTCCCTATCGCCAGCATACCCAATGTTGGTGATCCTAAAGAGACACAACCTGCTGACTGCACTCGAACGGCCTTATCGCCAAATAATACATTTTTCTGAACATCCGTTAATCGGCCACAAAGCGGTTCCCCATGTTCAATTAAATTGGAAAAGGCTGCTAAGTTCAACGCATCCATTGAGAGCTGCTGCACATTATCGGTCAACGGTGGCAAAACGGCTGGATTTTCACCCTGATAGAATAAACGTAAGGCCACTTCGTCCGCCCCAAACTCAATTCGTAATTGCTTGGATAAGATAGGTACAATTTTATCAATCGTTCTAGCATCCATTAATTCAAGGCATAAAAAATGTACCCTTGTTTGTAAATCGCTATTGGTTTCACCCACATCCATCAATGCATTCAATTGTGTTTGTAATGCCTTATTTTTCTGCCGTAAACGTTCGATTTGTCGCTGACTAAATGAAATGGTACCTTCCGGCACGGTCTCTGATGAAAATTGCTCGAGTAAATTCGGATGCTGATCAAAAAAGTCTGCATGTGTGGTTAAATAATCCGCCACTTGCTCTACCGTTATGAATTGATTTTCGTCCATTCTATCTCCCCATCAAATACATGCTCAGCAGGACCTATCATCCACACCGGTTCGCCTTCACCCGCCCACTCTATCTCTAATATTCCGCCTGCCAGTGTAACGCTCACACGCGATGCTAACCAACCATTTCTAATACCAACGGCGACTGCTGCACAAGCACCCGTACCGCACGCCAATGTTTCACCTACACCACGTTCGTATACGCGCAAACGAATTTCATTCCGATTTATAATCTGCATAAACCCCGCATTAACTCGCTCCGGGAAAATATCATGACCTTCTATCATGGGTCCCATACTTAAGGCTGCTGCATCATCAATATCATCTACCCGCAATACCGCATGCGGATTCCCCATTGAGACAGCACCGATTTCTACGACGCCACTTTCCAGGGTTAGCGCATAATGATTGGTTTCCCTCTCCGCTAACATGGGAAGTGCTTCAGGTGAAAATTGTGGTCGCCCCATGTCAACACGAATTAGTTTTCCTGCAACCGTGGGATAAACAATCCCCGAGTTTGTTTCAACGGCAATCGTTGTTTTATCTGTTAGTCCTTTATCAATCACAAACCGCGCAAAACAACGCACACCATTCCCACATTGCGCCACCTCGCCACCATCTGCATTAAAAATGCGATATCGAAAATCGACAGCCGGGTTCTGGGATTGCTCAACCAATAATAACTGATCACAGCCCACTCCAAAACGTCTATCCGCAATCGCACGAATCTGTTCCTCCGTTAAATCGATGGTTTGATTAATCGCATCAATCACGACAAAGTCATTGCCTAATCCGTGCATTTTAGTGAATTTTAGTGTCATTTTCTATTCCGACAATATCGCCTCATTCTCGAACAATGATGAGATTGTTTCTCTTTCTCGTACAACCGCGTGCTGATCTCCATCCACCATGACTTCCGCTGCCCGTGGTCGCGAATTATAATTAGAACTCATCGTAAACCCATATGCCCCGGCCGAGCGAATCGCCAATAAATCGCCCGCTTCAATGGCCAAAGTTCGCGCTTTACCTAAAAAATCACCTGTCTCACAAATAGGTCCTACAATATCGTATTCTTGCTCCGCAATATTGGACCTTTTCTCAACCTCAATAATGGCCTGCCAAGATTGGTATAAGGCAGGGCGCAATAAATCGTTCATCGCCGCATCTACAATCGAAAAATTTCGATCTTCGGTTGATTTCAAATATTCCACACGGGTAAGCAATACCCCCGCATTTCCTGCAATTGCCCGACCAGGTTCTAGCAATATTTCCAAATTTCTCCCGGCTAATAAGGGGTGTAACGCCGCCGCATATTCAGCCGGGCTAGGCGGAGTTTCATCGTCATAAGTAATCCCCAAACCACCACCAATATCGAGGTGCGTTAAAATTATTCCCTGTTCTGCCAATTTATCCACCAACATTAATACACGTTGCAAAGCATCGACAAAGGGGGTCACGGCGGTTAACTGAGAACCAATATGACAATCAATCCCTTTTATTTCAAGGTGTGACATTTCTTGAGCTTGTGTATATACAGCTTCAGCTTGCTCAATCGCAATTCCAAACTTATTCTCTTTCAAGCCAGTCGAAATATAAGGATGTGTTTGTGCATCAACATCCGGGTTAACCCGTATGGATATCGGTGCGCACACGCCCATGCTTTCAGCAACTGTATTAATGCGCTCTAATTCCGGAATTGATTCCACATTAAAACAGCGCACTTTTGCAGTCAGCGCTTGTGTAATCTCTGTCGCTGTTTTACCCACACCCGAGAAGACTGTTTTATCCGCTCGCCCGCCTGCCGCAAGAACACGTGCCAATTCTCCGCCAGACACAATATCAAAACCCGAACCCAAACGCGCCAACACATTCAATACCGCCAAATTAGAATTGGCTTTCACTGCATAACACACACTGTGTGACACGCCCGCAAAAGCATCATCAAATGCATGCCAATGGCGCTCTAAAGTTGCGCGTGAATATACATAAGTTGGTGTACCATATTGCGCTGCAATGTCGGATAAGGGGGTTGCCTCCGCATACAAAGCATTGCCTTGATATTGAAAATCATCCATATTGTTGCTGAACCTGCTCAATCACCGATGCTTGGCTGTCTGGTAAGTATAAGTTACCCTTTTGACCGCATGCGGCCAATAAAGCAAGGCCCCCTAACACCCACACCCACCGAAAATATCGCTGATATTTCTGCATCATATACTCCCTCTAATTCATTACCGTAACAGTATATACGTTAATGGCCTGATAAGTCATTGACAAAACACTGGCGTTTTAAGGCTAACTTAGCTTATTATTAGGGATAATTCACAGAACAAATTAGGGAACCGCCGACAATGGCATTGAATAATACAAAACAACTCAGTGGTGTTGCTCGTCGACTCGTTAATGATGGCCTGCTCGATGTTGAGGCTATTGCAACAGCCCAAGAAGCTGCAACGGAAGAAGGTATTGCACTTGTTACCTACTTAGTAAGTCATCACATTCTAGAAAGTGAACGACTTGCTACCGTATTATCTCAAGAATTTGGCATCCCGCTCTTTGATTTAACAGCAATGGACCTCAATTTAGTCGCCGCGGAACACATTCCTGAAAAGCTCGTGTTGCAACATCATGCGCTTCCCTTATTTCAGCGTGGCACCCGGCTTTATGTCGCCGTATCTGATCCGATGAATATTCAAGCACTGGATGCATTTCAATTCCATTCAGACCAAAAAACATTCAGCGTACTCGTTGACGAAACAAAACTATCCCGCATTATCGACCAAGTGCTAGACGATAAAAATGAAATTTTAGCCGGGATGGCTGACACCATCCTTGAATATGAAGATACCGATGGTAAGGAAATGGAGGACCTTTCTGAGGTCAAGGAAGATGACACTCCAGTAGTACGCTTTATCAATAAGATGCTGTCTCGAGCGATCAAAATGGGCGCCTCCGATGTCCATTTTGAGCCCTATGAAACCACTTATCGTGTACGCTCGCGGATTGATGGTGTATTGCAAGAAATGTCTGCCGCGCCAATTGAGCTTGCTGGTCGTATTTCTGCACGCCTAAAAGTATTGGCTCGACTTAATATTGCAGAACGTCGTGTCCCTCAAGACGGTCGTATGCGGATGAAATTATCTGCTACTAAAAATATCGATTTTCGGGTGAGTAGTTGTCCCACGCTATTTGGTGAAAAAATTGTATTACGGATCTTAGATGCCACCCAGGCCAAATTAGGCATTGATGCGCTGGGTTATGAGGAAAAACAAAAGCAAATCTTTCTTGATGTGATGCATAGGCCTTATGGCATGATCCTAATTACAGGCCCCACAGGGAGTGGTAAAACTGTATCCCTCTATACCGCACTGGGCATTTTGAATACCGAAGATCGTAATATTTCAACAGCTGAAGATCCTGCTGAAATTACCTTGCCAGGGATTAACCAAGTTAATGTCCATCCAGATATCGGCCTTGATTTCGCCTCTGCACTACGCGCCTTCTTGCGGCAAGATCCCGATATTATCATGGTCGGTGAGATTCGCGACCTCGAAACTGCTGAGATCGCCATTAAAGCGGCGCAAACAGGCCATCTTGTTTTGTCCACATTACATACTAATGACGCGCCTCAAACCCTTACCCGCCTTGCTAATATGGGGGTTGCGCCATTTAATATTGCCTCTGCTGTTTCACTTATTATTGCCCAGCGCCTTGGCCGAAAATTATGTAGTAACTGTAAGCAAAGCGATGATTTGCCTGCAGAGGTTCTGTTGTCAGAAGGCTTTACGCAAGCACAAATTAATAGTGGCATGACCGTTTACAAAGCGGTAGGGTGTGACAAATGTGTTGGTGGGTATAAGGGCCGTACTGGTATTTACCAAGTTATGGCGATATCTGAACCCATGCGTCAAATCATATTAAAGGGTGGCTCGGCCTCTGATCTTGAAGTACAAGCAGCAAAAGAAGGCGTGTTAAACTTGCGCGAATCTGGACTAAACAAAGTGGCTACTGGACAATTCAGTATCATTGAGCTTAATCGTATTACAAAGGAATAAAACCCCATGGCACAAGCAAAGGGAAAGAAGTCGCTCGCCAAAGCTGAATATTCATGGCAAGGTGTCGATAAACGCAATAAAAAAGTCAAAGGTCTTATGCCCGCAGACAGTATTGATGCGGTTCGAGCAGATTTACGCCGCCAAGGTATCAAGCCACTTAAGGTTCGTAAATCTAGTAGCCTATTTAAAGCGCGAAAACCCAAGATAAAATCTAACGATATTGCTGTCTTTAGCCGGATGTTGGCAACAATGACGTCATCAGGCGTCCCCCTCATGCAATCCTTAGAAATTATTGGTTCTGGCCATGAAAATGCCAGCATGAAAAGATTAGTACTTTCTATTGCTGATGATGTAAAAGCAGGTTCTAGCTTGGCTGAAGGTATGGAAAAATTTCCACTTTACTTCGATGACCTTTTCCTTAGTTTGGTTGCTGCAGGCGAAAAATCAGGTACTTTAGAACGCCTTCTAGGCGAAATTGCAGATTATCAAGAAAAAACTGAAGCAATTAAATCAAAAGTTAAAAAAGCGATGGTTTATCCTGCTGCAATTATTGCCGTGGCTTTCCTTGTAACGGCTATCCTAATGATATTCGTTATCCCTCAATTTGAATCTCTATTCCAAGGTTTTGGGGCTGATTTGCCAGCATTAACCAAAATGGTTGTAGATGTTTCAAATTTCTTCCGCAAATTTTGGTGGCTTATTTTTGGTAGTATTTTCTTGGCTATATACGTTATTATCCAAGCCCGAAAACGTTCAAAAAAAGTACACCATTTTTTCGATCGTATGTTACTGAAACTACCTGTAGTAGGTGAAATTCTTCGGAAAAGTGCGATTGCTCGATTTGCACGGACAACGTCCACTATGTTCTCCGCTGGGGTGCCATTAGTAGAAGCCATGGGATCCGTTGCAGGCTCAACAGGCAACGTCGTCTATAACCACGCTACACTTGAAATGCGTGATGAAGTTGCGACAGGCACCCAACTTAATCGCGCGATGTCCGATACTGAATTGTTTCCTAATATGATGATTCAAATGACTGCGATTGGTGAAGAATCAGGCGCATTAGACACCATGCTAGCAAAAGTGGCTGACTTCTTTGAAACAGAAGTAGACGATGCTGTTGATAATCTTACCGCCCTGTTAGAACCTTTAATTATGGTTGTTCTAGGCGTGATCATTGGTACGCTTGTTATTGCAATGTACCTCCCAATATTCAAACTCGGTTCGGTTATTTAAATGTCGGCTGTTATTGAATTATTAAGCCAGTCTCCCCTCTTATTTGTTACGTTAGTTGGCTTAGTGAGCTTACTTGTCGGCAGTTTTCTAAATGTGGTGATCTATCGTCTTCCTAAAATGATGGAACAAGATTGGCAAGCCCAGTGCGCAGAATTAGCGGGTAGTAAGCCCGTAGAAACAGAGGTATTCAATCTCAATCAACCTCGCTCTCATTGTCCGCAATGTAAAATGATGATTCGTGCCTGGCAGAATATCCCTGTTCTTAGTTACTTATTATTACGCGGAAAATGCAAAACCTGCCAACATCCTATCAGTATCCGATATCCCAGCATTGAAGTGCTGACGGGTATTGCCTCTGTTTTAGTGGCTGTCCACTTTGGTTTCAGCTGGCCTTGCCTTGCCGCACTTGTCTTCACTTGGACATTGATTGCACTCACTTTTATTGATGTTGACCACCAACTTTTGCCTGACAACCTAACCCTACCCCTTGTTTGGCTAGGGTTATTTGTAAATTTATTTGAGTCATTTACAGACTTACGCAGTGCGGTTATTGGTGCGCTTGTTGGCTATCTTATTCTCTGGCTCGTCTATCAAGCATTTAAACTCATTACAGGGAAGGAAGCTATGGGCTATGGCGATTTCAAACTACTCGCGGCAATAGGTGCATGGCTAGGCTGGCAATTTTTGCCTGTTACGATTATCTTATCCTCGGTCGTCGGTATTATTATCGGTGGCGGGCTAATGTTGATCCGTCGTCAAGAATCTCAAATTCCCATTCCCTTTGGCCCCTATCTCGCCTGCGCAGGTTTTATTGCCTTGCTGTGGGGTGATAAAATCAATACCGCCTATCAAAATTGGGCAGGTATTCTCTAAGCACATATGCTGAAAATTGGCCTCACCGGTGGCATTGCGAGTGGCAAGTCAACCGTCAGTGGCTTATTCGCACAGCACGGCGTGCCTATTATTGATGCCGATCTCATTGCGCGTGAATTAGTCCGCATCGGCAGCCCCACCCTCACTGATATCATCCACACATTTGGCGATATTATCCTAACACCTGAAGGCGCGCTTAATCGCGTGCTATTACGGTCGTTTATATTTAATGATGCTCAAGCAAAACAACAATTAGAAACTATTCTCCATCCTAAAATCCGCAGGCTTCTCCAGCAACGCAGTTGTGCGCTATTTGCACCATATTGCATATTCGTTATTCCACTTCTTATCGAAGCTAAAATGACCGATCTCGTTGACCAGGTTTTGGTGGTTGAAACTGACAACGCAACTCAAAGACAACGTCTAGAACAACGTGACAATATTGATTCCAGCCTTATAGAATCAATGATTAAAAGCCAAACTGATCCACACCAACATCATGAAGTTGCAGATGATATTATTGAGAATAACGGCAACATCATGCAGCTCCATAACTCAGTAAACACATTGCATCAATACTACCTCAAACAAGCAAATTTGCACTCTTTCGATAACTCACGCAAACTATCGTAAATTCTTAACATTAATCTCGGTATTATAATTCCTCGTGACGCAGACCATTACTTACGAACAACCTTTAAACGAACGCCATCGTACTCTACTCCGTCTCGAGTTCTTATTTGGTCAAACCCTGCATGCCCTGCAAGGGGATAGCGTTGATCATCATCGACAAGCAATACACTGCCTACTCGATATTCTCAGCCTATTTGATCGCACTGATTTAAAATCAGAAATCACCAAAGAAATGGAGCGTCTCATTGCCGCCTTAGCTGCCTTAGCCAACAACCCTAAAGTAGATACAGAAATTCTCACTGATCTACTCGCTGATTTAGAACAAAATCTAGGTGTATTGCAACAACTTAAAACAAAAAATGCACTCGGCCATGCGCTGCGTGATAGCGAATTTATTACCCCCATCCGCCAGCGTGCTGGCGTCACCGGAGGTACCAGCCATGTTGATCTGCCTGCCTACCATTACTGGCTTAGCCATACCCCGACAGAGCAACGCCATCAACAAATCACCGATTGGTTTGATGGTTTCACCCCCGCACGTACGGCTGTAGATGATTGTCTTGACCTTATCCGAAATAGTGGTACCACCAGTAACCGAGTGGCTGAAGAGGGCTTTTACCAACAATCATTGGATAGCAGCCATCCTAATCAACTGGTTCGCGTCACGCTCCCTACCGATTCTATTTATTATCCCGAAATTAGCGGCGGAAAACATCGCTTCACAGTACGCTTTCTGATTTTCGATCTTGATAATCGCCCACAGCAGACCACGGATAATGTTGAATTTACACTTAGCTGTTGTGCGCTCTAAAGTCTGATATGTCAGAAACCACTGTGCAATGTCAATGTCCCACCTGTAATCGATCCGTCACATGGAATGAAACTGCAACTTGGCGGCCTTTTTGCAGCGAGCGCTGTAAGTTGATTGATTTAGGGGATTGGGCAAGTGAGAAACATCGGATAGCAGGGGAAAATCTGCAATCACATGATCTCGATTCGGATATTGATTATCATTGATGTTTAATTATGAATTGTGTTCTCCACAATTCTATTCCTACTAACAAATTAGGAGGCAAAGTGCGCGCCATATCCACAATCCTTATTTTATTAATTTGTACTCCAGTTTATTCTGAACAATATCATATTCGATTACTTCCCTGATCAACCTCTCAATCCGATGCCAAAAAGCAATTATGTAGGCCGCGCGTAGACAAATAAGATTGGACCATCTGACGTTAGTTCTCACTTGGGAATTCATCCCTCGAAAGTCTCATCACAAATGTATAGCTGCTATCAGCCTCGGCTGTCTCCCCCGTAATCCAAATGGTAGCTACTATTTGTAAAGCAATCCTTTCCCTTCTGGTTGCGTTTTAAACCGCCGATGCACCCAAAAATACTGTGCAGGTGTTTCACGTACAGCCTGCTCAATAATATCGTTAATCCGCTGCGCATCCGCTAAATCATCCCCAGTTGGGAAATTGGTTAATGCCGGCAACACCGTAATCGTATAATTACCATCTGACTCGCACTTAGGAATAAAAGGCACAATCTCCGCCCCGCTCATCTTGGCCATTTTACTCGTCGCCGTAACCGTTGCTGCAGGTACACCGAAAAATTTAGCTTGTACACTATTGCGCGAACCATAATCCTGATCTGGTGCATACCACACCACTTTATTTTTCCTTAATACCTGCAACATGCTACGAGGATCATCCTGCAAAATAACACCATCACAAACACGTTCTCTTGATGCAGCCATCACAGCATTAAGCAAACGATTTTTCATCGGTCTAAACATGACATAACCTGGTATTTCTAAAGAAATGAATCGGCCACCCAGTTCCATACTCGTAAAATGGCCTGTTAATAAGATAACACCTTTACCTTTCTGCAAAGCTTTTTCCACATGCGCTAAACCTTCAAATTTAACCCGCTTACGTAATAATTTTTCGTTGCCCCACCAACTAATTGCCGTTTCAATTAACATAGTTCCTGCTATGCGACTATTTTCTGCCAATATGACATCACGTTGTTGCACCGTCCATTCTGGAAAACATAATTCGAGATTTCGCCGCGCAATGGCCTCCCGCTTAACCAGAAAAGGCCGCATAATCATACTTAATAATGCACCCAATGCGGATTGCATTGATTTTGGCAGCCACACCGATATACGCATTAAACCTAATACAAGCCACGTTCCCCAAAATCGAGGGTGGAGAAACTGCCATTGAAATATTTTCATGTTCGCTATCGCAAATAGAATAGAACGTCTATGCTATCATTCTCACCCAACATATTCATCTGGTTATCTCGCTTGAAGCATATTTATACTGCGCTATTTTTTATCAGCCTGCCCCTTATCCTCCTTCGTCTCATTTGGCGCGGTTTTCGGGCGCCTGCCTATTGGCATCGTTGGGCGGAGCGTTTTGGTTATGTACCTGAACTGACTGATCCACGCCCCGTTATTTGGTGTCATGCCGTTTCGGTAGGTGAGGTGGAAGCTTCCCGCCCATTGATCCAAACATTACAACACGATTATCCCGAATATCAAATCCTGATGACCACCATGACGCCAACAGGCAGCGCACGCGTATTACATCATTTTACCGGCCAAGTAACCCATTGTTATTTACCTTATGACTTGCCTTTTGCAATGCAACGATTTCTAGACCATATGCGCCCCGAAATCGGGATCATCATGGAAACTGAAATCTGGCCTAATCTTATTTTTAATTGCCACCGCCGTAATATTCCACTTGTGCTCGCTAATGCGCGCATGTCTGAACGCTCTGCACAAGGCTACCAACGTATCTCTGGCCTAAGCCGTCAAATTATCCATCGCCTCACTGAAATTGCTACACAAACAGAAACCGATCGTACTCGACTGATTTCACTCGGCGCCGATCCGTCAAGAACACACGCAATCGGTAACCTCAAATATGAGATAAACTTACCCGCCAGCCTAACAGAACAATGCACCGCAATTAGACGGTTATGGTCAGACCATCGCCCAGTTTGGGTTGCTGCCAGCACACATGAAGGAGAAGAAAGCCAAATCTTATCGGCCATGGAGAAAATACAAACAGCTATTCCTGATGTTCTGTTAATCCTCGTACCACGCCATCCAGAACGATTTGATCGAGTGTTTACTCTCTGCCAGCAAGCCGGGTTTCAAACAATTCGCCGCAGCAAAGAAGAGACTTGTTCCGATGATGTGAGTATTTTAGTTGGCGATACAATGGGTGAATTACCCCTGTTTTATGGTGCCAGTGACTTGGCTTTTGTAGGCGGTAGCCTGATCCCCCATGGCGGTCATAATCTGCTTGAACCAGCCGCATTGGGTCGTGCCGTTATCACAGGGCCGCATCATTTTAATTTCACCGAAATTAGCAGCCACTTCCTGAATGCCAATGCTGCAGTTGAAGTGCATAATGCAGATTCCCTTGCAGATACCGTTATCCGATTATTACAAGATGCCGCATTACGCAGCACAATGGGAGAAGCGGGCCGCCAACATATTGCACAAAGCCAAGGCGCCAGCGACCGGCTACTCTCATTGATTGAGAAACACCTCCCCCACCTATGAAGGATGATGCCTACTGGATGTCCAGAGCTCTTACGCTTGCCGAACGCGCTCAAGCAGAAGGTGAAGTCCCCGTAGGCGCACTTATTGTACATAACGACACAGTAATAGGAGAAGGCTGGAATAACCCTATTCGCCAACATGATCCCAGTGCCCATGCCGAAATTCAGGCAATCCGAGCTGCCTGCCTACAGATGCAAAACTATCGCCTACCCGACACCACTTTATATGTCACCTTAGAACCCTGCGCAATGTGCGCCGGCGCGATGATTCATGCACGTATTACCCAACTTGTTTTTGCCACACATGAACCTAAAACGGGCGCTGCAGGGAGTTGCATGGATCTCTTTAACACACCTAATCTAAATCATAACATACAAGTTCGTCATGGCGTGTTGGCAGAGAAAAGTAGCCAATTATTACGGCAGTTTTTTCGTGCTAGACGATAAAAATAATTCTTCTATTCCGTTATCTTCATAGAACTTTCTCCTATACTTTTCTGTCAAAATTCCTGATGCATATTTCATGTGAACGGGGTAAGCTAGAGTTTCAGTCTAATCCCACAAAGAAGGAGAATGGGTTGCGGTTTATTTCCACATTATTGATCAGCCTGACATTATTGGTCGCTTGCGGTGAAGCGCGACCCCATTTAGAAGAGATCCGAGAGCGCGGTGAATTACGTGTTCTGACGCGCTATGCGCCCACAACTTATTATATTCAAGGAGACCAACTCGCTGGCATTGAATATGAAATGGCGAAACGCTTTGCTGAATATCTTAATGTAACATTAAAAATAATCGTACCAGAGAATTTAGGCTCCATGCTGGAACAAATCGCAGAAGGCAAAGCGGATCTCGCCGCCGCAGGCCTCACAGTCACCCCAGAACGAAAACTGGAAATTGAGTTTGGCCCCACATATCAACAAGTCACCCAACAGCTAGTCTATCGCCAAGGTAACGATAAACTTAAAAACATAAGTCAACTCAAATCGGGTCAACTTGAAGTGGTTGCAGACAGCAGCCATGTTGAGCGGCTAAAAGAATTACAAGAAGATTTCCCAGACCTAAATTGGACAGCTAACGAAGAGCTGGATAGTAGTGGCTTGTTAGAGTTGGTTGATCGTCAACTTATTGATTACACAGTAGCTGATTCCAATGAAGTTGCTGCGAACCAAGTCCTTTTCCCTGAACTCCGTGTTGCCTTTGATTTAACAGACCCGCAGGACCTAGCATGGGCGATACCTCGCAGTTCAGATCGTTCACTCCATGCTGAACTCGTGTCATTTTTTAACCAGCTTGAAGCATCAGGGGAGCTTGATCAATTAATGGAAGAACATTATGGTCATATCCGGCGGTTTGATTATCTAGATGCCAAAAAGCTACATCGCCGCATCCAAACCCACCTACCCCTATATCAAACTGCATTCAAATCAGCCGCTGAAGAATTTGGCTTCGACTGGAAGTTGCTCGCCGCTATTGCTTATCAAGAATCCCATTGGGATAAAGATGCCGTCTCTCCCACGGGTGTTCGTGGTTTAATGATGTTGACCACCAATACAGCAAAACTTATGAAAATATCAGATCGTAAAGATCCACTACAAAGTATTCAAGGTGGTGCAGGATATCTTGCTAGCATTCGGGCGCGTTTAAATGAAGATATCCTTGAGCCTGATCGTACTTGGTTTGCACTAGCCGCCTATAATGTAGGGCTTGGTCATGTACTTGATGCAAGAAAACTCACCGTACGGGGCGGTAAAAATCCAGACAAGTGGTCTGATGTGCGAGAATTCTTACCACGTTTAAGTAAGCGAAAATGGTTTGAAACAGTGAAGCATGGCTACGCTCGAGGAGGCGAACCTGTTCGCTATGTAAGAAATATCCGTCGTTATTATGACATTCTATTACGTCAAGACGTTGTTCCGCTAGATGAGCCTGATACACTGCCTGAGGTTTTAACGCCTAGTGCTCTCTAAAGCCACTAATAACACTATTCCTCTGAGCCCACTCGTTTACGTTTTCTAAGTAACGCAATCGTATGTTGCCTACTCCAACCTATTTTTGTCATCCATTGTGTGATTTCAGCTTCAGGTATCCCCTCAGCATTGTGGTCTACCATTTCTTCTATTGCCGTAGGTAAATTTGCATCAGTTGTATGCTTGCTATGTCCATCCCCAATACTTGATAGATGAATATCAATACTTTGAATCCTGAGTCTTCCCAAACTATCAACGGAAGCATACTCCATTTATAATGAGGCAAAAAAAAGGGCAGTGATTATTAATCACTGCCCTTCTTCAAATACCGGTTTGCCTACTGTGCCGCTTCTTTAGCCACTAAGAAATCAACCACTTTAAACATTTCTTCTTCACTTCCCGCTGTTGTTGCACTCACAATATATTTCCCATTTATAATCATCGCAGGTACCCCTGTTATCCCTGATGTTCTGCTAAAGATAAGGGCTTTTTTGACTTCGCTCTGCACAGAAAAAGATTCCATTGCTTTTTTAAATGCCTCTTTATCCACACCTTGTTCTTCAACAAAATCAAGATAAGCCGCTTGATTTTTAAATTTTATTTTCTTCACATGCAATGCTTCGAATATCAGTGGGTGTAATTTTTCTTGTACATCCAACACATCAGCGGCATAAAACACCTCTGCAAGCGTCAACCAACTATCACGAAAAATAGCCGGTACCCTTACAAAATTCACATTCTCTGGTTTCGTTTCCAACCATTTATCCATAGCCGGCTCTAGGTGAAAACAATGTGGGCACGCATAAGAAAACATTTCTGTCACTTCTACTTTGTTTTCATCACTGGTCGGCATCCGTTGCGATGTCGGTAAATAATGTGTGCCTTCCACATAAGCCTCAGGCATCGCTTGGCCGCAAGCAGGCAACCATAATGCCGCCAATAAAAATAAACTGTTCCTAATTACTTTTCTCATTTCTCTTCCTTTTTAAAACTTACAAAAATTATAAGGTGCCGTAAGAATGCAAACCCGATAAAAACATATTCACACCCAAAAATGCAAATAAAGTAACGAATAATCCTATCACTGCCCACCACGCCATTGGCCGACCATGCCAGCCCTTTGTCATCCGCATATGGAGCCATGCCGCATAATTTAACCACACAATCAGCGCCCAAGTTTCTTTCGGATCCCAAGACCAGTAACCACCCCATGCTTCTGCTGCCCATAAAGCACCTAACACCGTGGCAACTGTAAAGAACGCAAAGCCCAATGCAATCGCTTTATACATAAGGTCATCCATCACCGGTAGCATCGGCAAGCCGGTCGCTAATATTCCCTGAGGATTAGATTTGGTTTGCCATGTTTTTAATAAATACGCCACCCCGATCATGGCTGCTAATGAGAACGCACCATAGCCCACAAAGTTCGCGGGCACATGTATTTTCATCCAATAACTCTGTAATGCGGGTACTAATGGCTGAATCGCATTCGCACCACGACCAAAGGTATACCAAAGCTGAAATATCACTGCTGCGCTGATCACAAACAAGACAAAACCACCTAAAGCCCGTGTTTGATAGCGACGTTCATAATATAAATACAACAACGCTGTTATCAGCGCAAAGAGAATAAATACCTCATACAAATTACTCACAGGAATATGCCCCACATCAGGGCTAATCAAATAAGATTCTCGCCAGCGCACCATCAGGCCAATCAGCCCCATTGTTGCTGCCGACCAGGTCAACGCAGTGCCTACTTTGTACGAAAACTCGGAGCGCATAAACAAGCCTGCAAAATAAGCCACCATCGCCATTACAAATAAGGCGCTCATCCACATAATGGCCGTTTGGCTAGATAATAAATAATTTAAGAAGAAATTACTCTCTGCAAGCGTCAGATCCGTTCCATAAAGCTTTATAGCCCATAGACTCAATAACGCAGTTATCAAGGTATGCCATCGGAATCCTCTCCAATGCTGCCCTAAATAAGCCAATCCAGCCGCCGCCAGCACCACAATGGTAATCTCATAGCCATCCATTGCTTTGCCATAGA
The DNA here is from genome assembly GCA_964598235.1 of uncultured Piscirickettsiaceae bacterium. Taxonomy (GTDB): domain Bacteria; phylum Pseudomonadota; class Gammaproteobacteria; order Nitrosococcales; family Methylophagaceae; genus UBA652. Next base: position 42,495 of record CAZRAY010000001.1, on the reverse strand, counting down.
GCACCAGCAACAATACCGCTGCCGCCAACATCAAACCACGCCAGATCCACGTAACAGCAACAGGGCTGTTACCTTGTTTTAGGGAAAAAGTGTTTTCACTCATATCATATTCTCAGAACGTTTTTCTGTGTCAAAGTTCCCGTCAATCGCTTGCTTTATCTGCATCTGCGTCTGTTCAAAGAAACTATCAAACTCATAAGGATTACGATTGCTCATGCCTGAGAACAACAAAGTTGTTTTATTATTTTCAGGCTTCAAAATCAACCAGAAGCGGCGTTGCGGTAAATAAAACAACAAAAACACCCCAATAATCAACATCGCACAGCCAAAATAAACAATTGGCTTGCCTGGCATATGCGCAATTTGCAAACCACTTGCCTGCACATGTGTGTAATCTATTAATTCCAAGTAAACTGGTGCGCCATATAAAGGCAAAGCACCTACAGCCGTCACCGCATCTTGTAAAAAATATACCTGCTCATCATTCAAATCATTAATGGTCTGAATCGAAGATGTTGCGAGTAAATCAATATATACTCGCCCTAGCATTTCTCGTAGCATCGAGAGATACGCCTCGCCTAATGTATCGCGGTCAGTCTCTGGTAAAGCCGTTTCAATAAACCGGCCTACTTCTGAAAAACCACCGCGTAAAAATAATGCCACCAATGCCGATAGTGATTGTTCTAGATTATCTTTCAACTCACCCTTTTCAGTGGCCACATCGCTTAACGAAATCTCCGCCATCTCTGCCGCAATGACATCTACCAACGTTTTATCTTGCAAGGCTGCAATAAATGCCATCATCCCAGTAACACTACCATTCTCATCTAAAGGCAAATATAAATACTTAAATGACTCATTAGGGCTACCCCGAACACCACTAAAAAAATAATCACGTCCATCTCGTGGCACAGGCAGCATATAATTTTCATATTCCATTGCCTCACCGGTTTCGCTACGAATTTTGAAATTGATGCTTGGCCCAAAATTACGCATATTTTCTGGTTCTTCATCCGTCGGATCGGGATTAATATTAAATAATCTAAAATTGGTGATTTCCAATTGCGCAACCTCCTCTCCCCATCCGGTTTCGTGCTTCTCAAATACCTTCGCATTCAAAATAACATCCGTCTGCTCAAGGTGCTGGCTTAATGACCAAGGCTTAAGGGTTAATGCTGTGCCACCATCCGCAAAACTAGATTGGTAAATCGTGTATCCATCATAACTCAGCGGATGATTCACCGAAATTGTCCGTTCTAAAGGGATATCTAATTCAGGCGCGGTTAATACCAAATCGGTTTCAAATGACTTCGGCTGACCCGTTGCATAATGCTCGGTACGAAAATCTTTCACTGCCAAATTAAATGGCAATTTCTGCATCACATAACCATCTTCCAATCCCAAGAATGCCACCGATGCCGATTTTCCTTCCGGAATACTAATGCTCCCACGAAAAGCATGGCTGCCAACAGATAAACGGCTCTCTTGAGGCACATTGCTGATGGATAAATCACGCGTTTCAACTTGCAAATTACCTTGCCACTTCGCCAACTTCATCGGCACATTACTGTCTAGTAACCCACCTAAACAAATCACAATGATCGCCAAATGGGTTAATAAATATCCCATCCGATTCATCCCGCCACGCATGGCTGAAATCAACGTTTCCCCTGCCTCGGGACGATCAACCAGCTTATGTCGAAAACCTTGCGCCTTAAAATAAGCCTGCGCCTGCGCCGTTAAATCTGCAACATCGCCATTCGCCTGTGTCCATTGCTGATGATGCGCCATTGCACGCAATGATTTTGATTGCACCTGTGTGCGTAAATGCCAAATATCCCGTAGCATCGTCGGTGTATTTCGAAATACACACACCGAAGTCGAAATAACCAGCAACACCAAAATCAATAAAAACCACAGTGCGCTATACACATCATATAAACCCAATGACTCGAACACATCAAACCAAAATGGGCCAAATTTGAGTAGATAATCAGGATAAGGTTGATTTTGTTGTAGCACCGTACCAATAACGGATGCAATCGCCAGCGTCAGCAATAGCGTAATCGCCAGTTCCATCGTGCTCAGGAACGACAATAACCGCCGCACAAAACTAGGTTGCTTCATTTACCTACTATTTCCTAAGAAAGATAAGACATTCAGGTCATCCTGGTGAATTATTTTATTTACAATCCAGAGGCATACGCCGCCGCCGCTTCCATTTCTTCAGCGGTCATTCTAGCGGCAATATCGCGCATCATGCTATTAGGATCATTCGAGCGTTCACCGGAAGCAAAGGCTTTTAATTGCATCACTAAATAGCTAGGATATTGACCTGATAATGCAGGCCAACCTGCAGCAGGCACACCTGAACCATTTGGACCATGACATGCCATGCAAGCCGGTACTTTAGATTCTTTATTGCCGCCACGGTAAATTTGCTTACCCAGCGCAACTAATGCTTCGCTCACAGCACCCGGTGTTGTTTTTTGGCTTGCATAGAAAGCCGATATATCCAACACATCTTGCTCGCTCAAACCAGCAACCATTGGTGCCATCATGGCATTAACGCGTATACCTTCTTTGAATTCTGTTATTTGCTTAATCAGATAATCGGCATGCTGCCCCGCTAATTTAGGGAATGCATCGCTTAGGCTATTACCATCCGCACCATGACAAGCCGCACACATCGCCGCTTTTCCTTTCCCAACACTCGCATCGCCCGCAGTCACTTCTGTCGCCATTGAAGGCACCGCCCAACCAGCCCATGCTGCCACTGCAATCATTGCCACCATTTTTTTCATTTGCATTACCCTTAAATCTAACGTAGTTATAACCTTATGTATGATACTCTTATTCATATTAACTTGCACCCTTAGCCCCTCTTTATTCAGGAAGCCGCATGAGCCATTTTTATCGTCAGGCGCATTACACTATCAGCGCCACGAAACTACACGAACTACCCACAGACCAAGGCATCGAGGTTGCTTTTGCGGGCCGCTCTAATGCAGGTAAATCAAGCGCTATCAATACGATTACAGATATAAAAAGTCTTGCGCGCACCAGTAAAACGCCAGGGCGCACGCAAATGATTAACTTCTTTGCGCTAGATGAATCACGTTCGCTAGTTGATTTGCCAGGATATGGTTACGCCAAAGTACCCGAACAAGTTAAACTCCGCTGGCAAGCCACGTTAGGCAAATATCTTGAAACTCGACGCGCCTTGCGTGGTCTGATGATTATGATGGATGTGCGGCATCCTTTAAAAGATTTTGATATTCAAATGCTCGAGTGGGCACAAGATGCCAATTTACCTGTTCATATTTTATTAACTAAATCTGATAAATTTAAGAGTGGCGCAGCAAAATCTGCCCAATTACAAGTGGAGAAAAAGTTAAGGGAGCAATCTCTTAATGCAACCGTACAATTATTTTCTTCACTCAAACGCACAGGAAAAGAAACCGCCATTGCCAAGCTTGATCAATGGTTCTTCCCTGACACCGAGGACGATAATGATGACCCTGCCGAAAACGACAACGACTGAGTTAGCAAACGATTTAGTCCGCAAGCCAGTTGATCGCCGAAAATTCCTTCAGCGCGCTATTCTAGGCAGCGCCGTTGCCAGCACGGCAACACTCAGTCTTCCCATTTGGGCTGAAGAAGAAACAGATAAAATCATTGAAAATGCACCGGTCCCCTTCCCTAAAAACTTACCCGAAGCCATGCGTGCCGCAGGCGCAGAATTTACCAATTACGGTCAACCATCGCCACACGAACAACACGTTATCCGCTGGATATCCGCCAATTCAGCCGCATTAGGAAATGGGGTGTCTTGGACCCCACTTCACGAACTACAAGGCACGATCACACCAAACGGCTTGCACTACGAACGCCATCATAATGGTGTGCCACAAATCGATCCGGCTAAGCATGAATTATTGATTGATGGTCTTGTTAAACAACCGCTTAAATTCTCAGTAAAAAATCTACTGCGCTATCCGATGGAATCACGTGTGTGTTTTATCGAATGCGGCGGTAATAGCAATAGCGGCTGGCGCAATAGTCCAATTCAAACAAAAGCCGGGTATGCGCATGGGCTTATCTCAAATTGTGAATGGACAGGCATTCCGTTAAAACTATTGCTGCAAGAGGCAGGGTTAAAATCGGATGCTAAATGGGTGATTGCCGAAGGCGCTGATGGCGCCGCACTCAATATGAGTATTCCTGTTGAAAAACTGATGGATGATGCCATGCTCGCACTCTATCAAAATGGCGAGCGGATTAGGCCTGAAAATGGCTATCCCATGCGCCTTGTACTCCCAGGATGGGAAGGCATTGCCAATATCAAGTGGCTGCGCCAACTTAAAGTGACCGATAAACCCACCATGTCGCGTGATGAAACATCACAATACACCGAATTAATGCCTGATGGTAAAGCGCGCCAATTTACCTTTGAAATGGATGCCAAATCCTTAATCACCTCGCCTTCCTTGGGTATGACATTACCTGATAATCCAGGGGTGTATCAAATTACTGGCCTCGCTTGGTCTGGGCGTGGCAAAATTACCCGCGTAGAAGTGTCTGCTGATGGCGGCGAAACATGGGTTGATGCCGAATTACAAGGCCCCATATTAGATAAGGCCTTTACCCGCTTTAGCCTGCCTTGGCATTGGAAAGGTGAATTTTCCATTCTGCAAAGCCGCGCCACGGATGAATCGGGCTATGTGCAGCCCACCCGCGCGGCCTTAATTGAAAATCGTGGAAAACATGGTTTCTTCCACTATAACGCCATCGTTAGCTGGGAAATCACTGAAGAAGGAGATATTAATCATGTCTACGAATAAAATCATATTGCTCGCTTTATGTTTCGCAGCGCCGATTGTCTTCTCACTCACCCGCGCAGATGATAATGCTAAAATAGAGTCTAGCTTAGAAAACAGTCCCAAGTTAGGTGTTGCCGCTAATGATTTAACGAATCAACCCGAGTGGAATCTCAGCATTGCGCCTGATGGCATAGGCCTACCCGCCGGCAGTGGCACTGCAGCCCAAGGTGCCGAAATTTTTGCCGCGCAATGTGCCGCATGCCATGGCCCTGAAGGAATTGGTGGCGCAGCAGAACCGTTAGTGGGTGAAATAGGTTCTCTCACCGATGATTACCCAGAAAAAACGGTGAATAGCTATTGGCCTTATGCCACTACGCTGTTCGACTATATTCGTCGTGCGATGCCTATTCAAGCACCTTTTTCACTCAGCGCAGATGAAGTTTACGCTTTGAGTGCCTATATTCTTAGTCAAGATGATATAATAGCCGCAGATGCTGTGATGAATGCTGAAACATTGCCGAAGGTTGAAATGCCAAATCGGAATGGCTTCGTCTCAATTTACAAAAATAACCCCTGAGAATATCAACTTATATCCTAGCGCTTAACCTCTAGGATTAGGCTTGTTTGTTCTCAATAATGTCGATGAGGACAACACATGAGTCTCCGTTATGCCTGCCATATTACTCCTAACACTGCGATTGCTGACACCCCCAAATTGGGCATGGACAAAGCTGCGCTCACCACAGACCTAAAACGCTATTATGGCGACCATCTAGGACAAGATGCCAGCTGTGTATCCGGCCACTATATTTACACCTCGCTTGCGCTTTCTATTCGTGACCGTCTCTTCGAGCGGATGAAGCAAACAAAACAGGCCTATCACAAAACTAAAGGCAAACAAGCTTATTATCTTTCCATGGAATTCTTGATGGGTCGTGCCATGGGTAATGCTGCGCTTAATTTAGGTTTAGATGATACTGCGCGTCAAACGTTACATGATTTTGGTCTTGAATTTGAAGAACTCTCTGAATTAGAACATGATGCTGGCTTAGGTAATGGTGGCCTTGGTCGATTGGCTGCTTGTTTTATTGATAGCTGCGCGACCTTACAATTACCTGTAACGGGCTATGGGCTGCGTTATGAATATGGGATGTTCCAACAAAGCATCGAAAATGGCCGTCAAGTTGAGAGCCCTGATCATTGGTTGCGTGATGGTAATCCATGGGAGCTAGAACGTCCTGAACTCAGCCAACGCATTAAATTTGGTGGCCACACTGAATTCCATAAGAAAGCAGGTAGTGATGAGCTTCAGGCGAGCTGGGTCGCCACCAATGATGTGCTTGCTGTCCCTTTTGATTTGCCTATTCCTGGCTATAAAAATGGCACTGTAAACAAGCTCCGCCTCTGGAAATCCGAGGCAACCGACGAATTTAGCCTAGAAGACTTTAATGCGGGTTCGTATACCGATGCCGTTGCCGCTAAAAATTCGGCTGAAAACATCAGTATGGTGCTGTATCCAAATGATAGCAGCGAAAATGGTAAAGAATTGCGCTTACGCCAACAATACTTCCTCGCCTCTGCTAGCTTACAAGACATCCTGCGTTGCTGGACCAGCAGCCATGGCCGTGATTTTAGTCACTTTGCTGATAAAAATGTCTTCCAGCTCAATGATACTCACCCAACCGTTGCCGTTGCAGAACTCATGCGATTATTAATGGATGAACATGGTCAAAATTGGGCCGCTGCATGGAATATTACGACTAAAACAATGGCCTACACAAACCATACGCTCTTGCCAGAAGCATTAGAGAAGTGGTCTGTTAGCTTATTTAGCCGTTTATTACCGCGCGTTTTAGAAATTATTTTCGAAATCAATGCCCGATTCCTAAATAAAGTCGCCACACAATGGCCAGGTGATCGTGGTCGCTTAGCACGCCTGTCTATTATTGAAGAAGGCAATGAGCAATATGTGCGTATGGCACACCTTGCGATTGTCGGTAGTTTCTCGGTAAATGGCGTGGCTGCATTGCATTCAGAACTATTACAAAAAGGCCTGTTTAACGATTTCTATCAACTGTGGCCTGAGAAGTTTAATAATAAAACCAATGGTGTAACACAACGCCGCTGGATGGCATGGTGTAATCCTGACCTCACCAATCTCATTAATCAAGAAATTGGTGAAGACTGGATAACCGATCTCAGCCAACTAAAACGCTTAGATGCAAAAGCCACCGATCCTGCCTTCAAAAAACAATGGCAACAAGCTAAAACCGCGAATAAACAGCGTTTGGCTAATTTGGTAAAAGAAGCCGTGGGCGTGACCTTTGATACTGATGCTTTATTTGATATTCAAGTGAAGCGTATTCATGAATATAAACGTCAATTGCTCAATGTATTACACGTGATCCACTTATATGATCGTGTTAAACGTGGTGATACCACGGGCATGACCAAACGCTGTGTCTTATTCGGCGGTAAAGCAGCGCCTGGCTATGCCATGGCAAAAGATATTATTAAACTCATTAATAACGTCGCTGAAATCATCAATAATGATCCCATGTTGGATGACTGGCTCAAAGTCGTCTTCTTCCCGAATTACCAAGTATCGGCAATGGAAATTATCTGCCCAGCGGCTGACTTATCTGAGCAGGTTTCAACAGCGGGTAAAGAAGCCTCCGGCACGGGTAATATGAAATTCATGATGAATGGTGCCGTCACCATTGGTACGCTTGATGGTGCTAACATCGAAATCCGGGAAGAAGTCGGCGATGATAATTTCTTCTTATTTGGTCTCACTGAATCCGAAGTCGAAGCAGCCAAACCAAATTATGAACCACGTGCCATGATTGCAGCAGATAGCGATCTAAAACGTGTAATGGACTTATTAGAAGGTGGCCATTTCAATGCACTTGAGCCCCATATCTTCAATAACATCATCAATGCCGTCACCAGCCCACACGATCCTTGGATGACCATTGCTGATTTTAGAAGCTATATTGATGCACAGCACCTTGCAGGCATCGCCTACCAAGATAAAGAACGCTGGGCCACCATGGCGATTCTTAACTGCTCACGCAGTGGTAAATTCTCAACTGACCGTACCATGGCAGAATATAATAATGAGATCTGGAAGTTATCGCCTATTGATCCAAGAAAAGCATAAACACAACATGCTAAAAACAAAAAAAGGATGGTCTCGGCCATCCTTTTTTATGCTTAGCGAGGCTAAATTTTTATCTAGTCTGGCACATATAAAGCCCGTATAATACGTCATTCTTATAAGCGCCTGTAGCTCAGTTGGATAGAGTACCAGTTTCCGAAACTGGGGGTCACAGGTTCGATTCCTGTCAGGCGCACCATTTCTTTATATTTAATTTAATCAAGTTGGTTCACACCTTGGTTTCTCCTTAGCGATATTGTCGCTTATTTAAAGTGCCCGTTAAACTAGGGGAGGTTCAGTATGATGACTATTTCTTAAACAGATCTCAGGTTGATTGCTATAACCCTTGATTTTATTTGTTGATTCATTCATTGGTTGAGCATGAGTTAAGTTCGTCCCCAGGTCCCCTAAGGATTGCGCTCCCAGAGTGGGGCTTATTTGGGTGAGTTGAATCAGCCAAAGTTGATCTAATATGCCATTCTCCTCTGGATAAAACATAGTCGAGTTCATATGTTTTTGTATTTGCTCCATGCGCAGTTTCATATATGAAACTCAAGGACCATATGTCATCATTTTTCTTCTTAATGCTACACTCATAAATATTTGTTATGCGCTGCCCAAATCGAAGTCTATTATTTATAGATTTTTGGGATTTCTGAAGCATTTCAAAAGAATCATCCCCTAATAACCACCCTAACCAGAACTCATTTAATTCTTTGGCAAAATATTTGCTAAGTTCCTCAGAGTTGAGATTAGAAGCAATAGCAGCATTATATTCATTAAACTGTTGCAGAATCTGATCTGGTATTGTGTCGGCGCTTAGGTTTTCACTACTAACAGAAAATGCTGGGACAATAAAAATGATTGCCCAAAACAAACTTTTCTTATAGTTCATAGTTTAACATCCTCCTCGAATTTGATATTCAATTTGTCTTATGCGTTCAAAAGTTCTTTTCCCCCAATCGTAAAATAAAACATTTCAAATGGGCTATATGAAGCCGAACCAGAAATGCTTACTATCCCATTTTCTCGTGATGAAGAGAAAATCCAGGATGAGTAAACCGTTATCTTAACTAGACATGTGCATGCTGTAAATCACAGACAATAAAAAAGGCCCTTCCGGGCCTTTTTCACAAAAGAAAGTTTCTTTTAATTGCTAATCAAATCTTATTGACCAACAACGAAGTCTACACGACGGTTCGCCGCACGACCTGCTGAAGTACCATTATCAGCAACTGGGTAACCTTCACCCATACCTACTGGGTGTAAACGACTACCGTCTACACCTTGAGCAACTAGATAAGCTACTACTGATTCAGCACGACGTTGTGACAAGCCTAAGTTATACGCTTCTGAACCACGGCTATCTGTGTGGCCTTCAACACGTACATCAACATAGCCATCAGAACCTTGTAATGTCGCTACTGCGCCATCTAGGATGCTTTTCGCTGTGCTTGTTAATACTGCGCTATCTGTTGCGAAGTTAACACCGGTTAGGCTCATTAATGTTTCGCCTACTTGTGGGCAACCATCTGCATCAACTGCAACGCCTGCTGGTGTGTTAGGACAGAGGTCTACAGAGTTTGCAACACCATCATTGTCATCATCTCCATCTAATTTACAACCATTTGCATCAACTGCTGTGTGCAATTTTGTATTTGGGCATAAATCTAAATCATTTGGCACACCATCTCTATCGTAATCAACAAAAATTGGTTCCATTGGCTCTGCCGCTGGCATTGGTTCTGCTGCCATCACTTCTTCGCCATTTGGACATAAAAGCACACCTAATGCAGCACCTGCAATAGCAGCACCTGCTGTAGCACCACCATGACCGTCTAATGCTGCAGCACCTGCACCACCAACTAAGCCACCGATAACGGCACATAATAAATCACTTGTTCCACCAGCACGCTGGCTAGCACAACCTGATAGCATCGCCCCCATCAATAAAACACCCGCTAATTTCATCATATTTTTCATTTTTATTTCCTTTTCTACATTTAGTAAGTTCAAATCAAACCACCCGCACGCTAAAACCATCCGCACAACAAAGTCGATCACTTGAAAAAGGCAGACCTATTTCCTCGTGAAGGCTAAAGTGTATCATATATCCCACTGACGGTGACAAGCCTTCTTGTGTTTTATTTGCCACTTATTTTCTAAGTGTGGAAAACACACCACATTAAAACATCATGCCTTCATCTTCATCCACTGCCAGCTCCATACTGCCTGACGACAATTCCCCTAGTTCACTACCCAGTTTTATCATGAGTCGTACTTCATTTTTCGAATCTGCATTTTTCAGTGCTTCTTCTTCAGTGATCTGGCCTTCTTTGTATAACTTATACACCGCCTGATCGAATGTTTGCATGCCTAATTCCGTTGAACGTTTCATCACATCTTTAATTTCAGCAACGTCTCCTTTTGCAATTAAATCTGCAATCAAAGGAGTATTCAATAATATTTCTACGGCCACACACCGACCTGAACCATCTTTTTTGGGAATCAAGCGTTGTGCAATAATCGCTCTTAAGTTTAATGAGAGGTCTAAAAATACTTGTTGGTGGCGCTCTTCTGGGAAGAAGTTAATGATCCGATCCATCGCTTGGTTGGCATTATTCGCATGTAGTGTTGATAAACATAGATGTCCTGTTTCGGCGAATACAATGCCATGTTCCATTGTGTCTCGCGACCTAATCTCACCAATCATGATGACATCAGGCGCTTGCCGTAATGAATTTTTCAAGGCAATTTCATATGAATCGGTGTCTACGCCCACTTCACGCTGGGTCACCACACAGCCACCATGTTTATGGTCATACTCAATCGGATCTTCTATCGTCAGTATATGCCCCGTACTATTTTTATTGCGATGACCAATCATCGCCGCAAGACTGGTTGATTTACCACTTCCTGTCGCCCCAACAAAAATCACTAACCCTCGCTTTTCCAGCGAAATCTTGTCAATAACTTCTGGAATATATAACTCTTCTAGTGTTGGGATCCTTCCTTCTATTCGACGTAGCACCACGCCAATTTTACCGCGTTGAAAAAAGGCGCTGGCACGAAACCGACCTGCCTCACCTGTTTCAATCGCATAGTTACATTCTCTATCTCGCTCAAAGACTTTCTTTTGCTCTTCCGTCATAGTGCTAATAACCAAATCTCTCGCAGCGGCTTCTGTCATCACCTCATCGGATAACGTCGCCAACCGCCCATTGATTTTCAAGCTGATTGCACGGTCAGCGGTAATATAGACATCCGATGCTTCATGCTTTACAGCTGTTTTTAAAATCGTAATAATATCCATGTTGCTATCCTATCTAAATAAATCTTTATTTAATGCCCGTGACAAGGCTTCTGCTTTGGTGATTTTGGATCGGCTTAATAACTCTTCTAAGCATTGATCCAAGGTTTGCATCCCCACTTCCGCGCCGGTTTGGATTGATGAAAACATTTGTGCCACTTTATCTTCTCGGATCAAATTTCGAATTGCCGGTGTACCAATCATAATTTCATGTGCTGCCATTCTGCCCCCGCCCACTTTTTTGAGGAGTGTTTGAGAAATAACAGCCCGCAATGATTCTGAAAGCATCGAGCGCACCATACTCTTTTCTGCTGCGGGGAATACGTCCACCACCCTATCAATCGTTTTTGCAGCTGATGAGGTATGCAGTGTGCCAAATACCAAATGGCCTGTCTCGGCGGCCGTTAGCGCCAAACGAATGGTTTCTAGGTCACGCAGCTCACCCACCAAGATAATATCTGGATCTTCTCGTAAAGCCGAGCGCAACGCTTCGCTAAATCCTAAGGTATCACGATGCACTTCTCGTTGGTTGACCAAACTCTTTTTGCTTTTATGGACAAATTCAATTGGATCTTCTATCGTCAGAATATGTTCGCTCGCAGTTTGATTTTTATAATCCACCATCGCTGCTAATGTCGTTGATTTACCAGACCCTGTCGGTCCTGTTACCAATACCAATCCTTGTCGATTATCTGATATTTTCTTGAATATGGCAGGCGCACCTAAATCTTCCAAGGTCAGCACTTCCGATGGAATGGTCCGAAACACACCCGCAGCCCCACGATCTTGGTTGAAGGCGTTAACTCGAAAACGTGCAACACCAGGTATCTCAAATGAAAAATCCACTTCCAAAAATTCTTCATAATCTTTGCGTTGTCTATCATTCATGATGTCATACACCATGGCATGAACTTCTTTGTGTTCAAGTGCGGGCACATTAATTCGCTTAATATCGCCATCAACCCGAATCATCGGCGGTTCGCCTGCTGAAATATGTAAATCTGACGCATTGTTTTCTGTACTAAACGCCAATAATTCCGTAATATCCATTCTGCATACTCCAACTTAAATTATCAATCACCCCGACAAAGGTAGCGCGACCAACGTCAGCTTGCAAGATGTCCGAGATAAAAAAACAACGTCAACAACTGCTTACGCAAATCAAAATAGCAGAACAATCTGCAAAAAAACCTGCAAACAGTGTCACGCTCTTAGCTGTCAGTAAAACGTGGCCCGCAGAAATTTTGCGCCAAGCGGCTGAAGCAGGGCAAACTTGTTTTGGGGAAAATTACCTGCAGGAAGCGTTAATTAAGATAAATGCGCTCTCAGATCTTGACCTAGAATGGCATTTTATTGGCCCACTTCAATCGAATAAAACTAAAGAGGCTGCCGAGAACTTCGATTGGATACACAGTGTTGGCCGTGACAAAATCGTTCAGCGACTTGCTAAACAACGACCTCTTCATCTCCCACCATTGAATATTTGTATTCAAGTCAACATTGATAATGAAACAAGTAAATCGGGTGCGGATGCACAACAAGTTTTGCTGCTTGCAAAACAAATTGCACAACAAGAACGGCTTTCTCTACGTGGGCTCATGATTATTCCAACACCAACCACTGATATCGTGCAACAGCGTATAAGCTTTCAACAAGCCCATGCACTCTTTACAGACTTAGCAGCGCGTTATCCTAGCGTTGACACGCTTTCAATGGGTATGTCTGGCGATATGGCACTGGCCATTGCCGAGGGCAGCACGTTAGTGCGGATTGGAACGGCTTTGTTTGGTCAACGCACAGCCTCCGCTAACTAAATTTTATCTCACCTAAAAACTAAACATGCCTATAATACTAACAATTATTTAGGATCCTCTATGAAAGACGTAAAACTCACGTTTATCGGTGCTGGCAATATGGCCCGTAGCCTCATTGGTGGCTTGATCGCGGATGGCTTTGATCCACAACATATTCACGTGGCGGATCCTAACCCTGATAGTCGTCAGTCGCTTACTGCACTATATCCCGTGCAGAGTTATGACTGTAATTTAGCTGCCGCAAAAGGCGCTGATGTGCTCGTAATTGCCGTGAAACCACAGCAGCTACAAGCAGTTGTCAAACAGCTTGCACCAAAATGGTCGCCCAATACGCTGCTCATTTCTATTGCAGCAGGCCTACAGCTTGATGATATTGCTCGTTGGGTATCACCTAATAAAGCAACTGCCATTGTCCGCGTTATGCCCAATACGCCTGCTTTAGTCCAAGCAGGCGCCAGTGCACTTTACGCAAACCAACATGTCAGTAGAGTACAACGTGATCAAGCCGAAGCACTCTTACGCGCCGTGGGCACAACCGTCTGGATTGAAAATGAATCACAGATGGATGCCGTTACCGCCCTGTCGGGTAGTGGACCTGCTTATTTCTTCTTAATGATGGAATCAATGGAACAAGCTGCGATTGAAATGGGCCTCGATCCAGAAACCGCGCGGCTACTTTGCTTACAAACTGCATTTGGCGCAGCAAAAATGGCATTAGAAAGTAACGCCTCTACTGCAACACTGCGTGAACGCGTAACTTCCCCTGGTGGCACAACAGAGCAAGCTTTGAATAGCTTTGAAGCAGGTAATCTCCGCGCACTCGTTAAGGATGCACTCACCGCTGCCGCGGATCAATCTCAAATTCTCGCCCAACAACTTGGACAAGATAATGCCTAACGGTTACTTCACTCATCCGCTAATTTTCATCATTGAAATTGTTTTTGGGCTCTATCTTGGCCTCCTTGCGCTTCGTCTTATCATGCGTTGGACGGCGTGGGATCCTAGCCACCCTGCATCGCAATTTATACTTAAATTCACCCATCCACCTATCGCGCTGATCCGCCGATTTCTACCACACCCACTCAAAACTATCGCTAACTGGGATACTGCCACCATCATATTATTGATTGCCATTTCCGCTATCAAAGTTACTCTCATTAGCCTTCTAAAAGGACAAATATTTTTTTCTTTAATACCCCTTTCATTTCTCACGCTAGCGGCAATTTTTACACTCTTTATTAGTCTATTCACCGCCAGTATTATCATTGGAGTCATCCTCAGTTGGCTCGGCCCACAGGGTATACAAAATCCCTTCGCCCCCCTCGTCTATAAAATGAATGTACCATTACTCACTCCAATCCGCAGGAGTCTCCCGCTTATTGCCGGAATTGACTTCTCCCCCCTTATCGGCTTACTCGGCTTACAATTACTTTCAATGCTCGTTTTACCCTTACTGATCACAACATAACTTGCACTAATTTAGTCAACTATTTAGACTTCTCCTAATTAGATAGGAATTCAAAGCATGCCCGATACCATACCAGCTGACTCAGTCGGCCTGGTAAGCCCACAAACGCTATCATGCACTACGCCGCTCACCCTAGATTGCGGTCGCACACTTGCGCAATATGAGCTCGTGTATGAAACCTACGGCACCCTCAATGCCGATGCCAGCAATGCCGTGCTCATTTGCCATGCCTTATCGGGCGATCACCATGCCGCAGGCTATCATGATATGGCCGACAAACGCCCAGGTTGGTGGGATTCAGCAATCGGCCCCGGCAAAGCGATTGACACCCATAAATTCTTCGTCGTTTGCCCCAACAATATCGGCGCTTGCAGTGGTTCCACAGGCCCCACCAGCATCAATCTAGAAACAGGCGAAGCCTACGGTCCTGATTTCCCTATTGTGACCGTATCCGACTGGGTACGTAGCCAAACTGTATTGGCCGATCATCTCAATATCCAACAATGGGCAGCCGTCGTGGGGGGGAGCCTTGGCGCAATGCAAGCGATGGAATGGGGGATTAGCCTACCCGAACGCCTACGCCATATGCTCATCATTGCTGCCGCGCCTAAATTATCCGCTCAAAATATTGGTTTTAACGAAGTCGCCCGTCAAGCTATTCAATCTGATCCTGAATTTCATAAAGGCCACTATGCCAAATACAATACACTCCCTCGCCAAGGCCTAGGATTGGCGCGTATGCTTGGGCATATTACCTATCTTTCTGATCAATCCATGAAAGAGAAATTTGGTCGAGATCTTCGTAGCGGTACCATTAATTATGGTTATGACGTGGAATTTGAGGTTGAAAGCTATTTGCGCTACCAAAGTAAAAATTTTGCGGAGCGCTTTGATGCCAACACTTATTTACTCATGACCAAAGCACTAGATTACTTTGACCCTGCAAAAGCATTCGGTGATGATCTTGCTGCCGCTTGTGCCAGCATCCAAGCAGATAGCCTTGTCATCTCGTTCACCAGCGATTGGCGATTCTCTCCTTCGCGTTCGCAAGAAATCGTAGATGCGCTTTTGCAATCTAATAAAGACGTCAGCTATGCAGAAATTGAAGCCCACCAAGGTCATGATGCCTTCTTAATGCCCATTCCGCGTTATATGGAAGTCTTTAAAGCCTATATGGGGAAAGTCGCTGCGGGCATAAAGGAGCCCTCAACATGAGTTTACGGATCGATCAACAGATCATCAGCGACTGGATCCCCGATAGCGCCCGTGTACTCGACTTAGGGTGCGGCAATGGCACGCTTCTCAAAAGCCTCCAGCAACGCAATATCCACGGCTATGGTGTCGAAATTGATAATAGCAAATTTGCTGAATGCATCACCGCTGGTGTAAATGTCATCCAAGCCGATTTAGATCAGGGTTTACCACAATTCCAAAATCAAAGTGTTGATTTTGTTATCCTCTCGCAAACATTGCAAGCGATGAAAAATCCTGACTTTTTATTACAAGAAATTGCACGGGTCGGTAAAAAGGCGATCATCTCCTTCCCCAATTTTGGCTATTGGCAAAATCGTGTACAACTTGCATTAGGTGGCAAAATGCCTTTTTCTCGTGCACTACCCAACCCTTGGTTTAATACACCTAATATCCACCTCTGCACCGTCAATGATTTTGAGCAATTATGCCGTGACTTAAATCTCGACATTCTGCAGCGTAGTATCGTCAATCATGCGCATAAAGACACTTTTGGTACCAAATTATTGCCAAATCTATTCGGCCAAGTCGCCCTATATCAAATACAGAAAAAATCTTAAATTATAGAGATTTCAAAATGAAACAATATCAACGTGATTTCATCGCCTTTGCACTCAAAACAGAGGTGCTCCAACTCGGGGAGTTTACCCTGAAATCAGGCAGGGTTAGTCCTTATTTCTTTAATAGTGGTTTATTCAATAGTGGCAGCAGCCTCGCGCGTTTGGGCCAATATTATGCCCAAGCGATCATTGATTCAGACCTACAATTTGATAACCTCTTCGGCCCGGCCTATAAAGGTATTCCGCTCGCATCAACCACCGTCGTCGCCCTAGCAGAACATCATCAAATAGACATGCCCTTTTCCTTCAATCGCAAAGAAATAAAAGACCACGGCGAAGGCGGCCAGCTTGTCGGCGCCCCGCTTAATGGCAAAGTGCTCATTATCGATGATGTTATTTCAGCCGGCACCTCAGTGCGTGAATCAATCAATATTATCCAATCCGAGAATGCCAAGCCTGCTGGTGTCATCATCGCGCTAGATAGACAAGAACGTGGACAAGACGCCCGTTCCGCCATCCAACAAGTCGAAGCCGATTATAATATTCCCGTTATCAATATCATCACCCTAAATGACCTGCTCAGTTACCTTGATGACCAACCCGAACTCAGCCAGAATCGGGATGCCATTCTTACTTATCGGCGAGAATATGGGGTTTAGCCTAAAAACAACTTAGCGGCCACCAGCAACGTCATCACCTCAAATGCACGCTTAATCCAACGGCTCCCCTGCGTTATCGCCAAATGCGCACCGATATAACCGCCTAACAAAGAACCGGCTAATAAAGCGGGTAACCAATCCCATGCAATATTGCCTACAATCCCCAAGGTAACTGCACCTGCACCATTCCAGAATAATCCAACCAAAATTAAGGTATACGCTACTGCCAATTTATAATCTAAGCTAAGCCAAACCAACGTACTAACCAAATAGTAACAAATAGCCCCGTGCCTGATGTTAGCGAGCCATTTAAGATCCCCAATAAAAATAATACTCCACCACCTTGAATCATCCCCTCTACATCTCGGTGATTTGGTTTGTTATGTAAGCCCAAATTAGGCTTAAATATTGAATAGAAACCCAATCCCCCTGTCAAAAATCCTAATGCAATTTCAGCCACCCTCTCCGGAATATGCAAGATAACCAGCCCACCAAACACAACACCTGGTACGCCTGCTAACAAAATAAGTAACGCTAAACTCTGCTCTAGCCGGCTTTCTTGAGCATGTCGTAATGCTGCGCCAACGCCTAAAGCCACACTCGCTACTTTATGTGTTGCCAAGGCGATACCGAAGGTCAACCCAAGAAAAATCAAGGCAGGGAATTGAATCAGTCCCGCACCACCGCCACTAAAAGCCGAAAATATATTTGCCACTAATGAAACTAAAAAGAGAACAATGGTATCTATTAAATTCATTTCATTGTTTACTCACTCGTTATGGATTGATCTTATGGCGCAAGAAAACAAACAATTCCTAAATTTATGCACCTTAAAGCAAAACATGACGAGATACGTCACTTTATGACATTTCAAAATGTTACAATTCGTGAATAAAAATACTCGTACCCACTTACCATTCTATTAAATATATAAATATCAATTAGATATGTTTTTCTGGGTTGATTGTTTGTAATTGGCATTAATCCTGCTTCCACCTTATATGGACATACTTATGACAAAAAAAATTATACCATTAGGGCTCTGCCTTCTACTCATTTACTCGCTACCTTCATCAGCAGCAAAAATGTACCGCTATGTTGCGCCCAATGGGGTCACTGTTGTCAGTCGCACACTACCTCCGAGCATCAGCCAATCAGGCTATGACATCCTAGATGATAAAACAATGCGGTTAATTCGGCATGTTGACCCAGCCCTCACTAATACGCAAATTGCCGCTATGCTGGCCGCTGAAAAAGAAAAAGAAGCCCAGCTAGTGGCTGAAAAAATTCGCCTCGAACAAGAAAAAGAAGATGCTATATTTCTGGAAGCCTATCATTCTGAGGAAAGCTTAATTAAAGACCGTGACCATGAATTAAGCAAGCGAAATAAAGAATTATCATCCGCACTAGAAAAACAAACACGTTTACGCACTAGCCTACATGAGCTGCAACAACGTGCTGCTGAACAGGAATTAAGTGGGGTAAATATAGATAAACAATTACAAAGCAATATTGATATTGTTACCCATAACATTGCACTTAATCAAACAGTTATTACTGAACTACAGGCTGATAAAAACAAACGCGAAGAATGGTACAAAACTAAACTAGAACGACTCAAACAATTACTCGCAACCGAATAATTTTTATTCTTTCGCCTGATATTCGGCTAATACTCTCTGTAATACCGCCCATTGTGTCGACCAAGAAGCAATAGGTGATTGTGTAAAACCACTACGCACAAAGTGTGCCATTTGCCCCTCAATCACCGCTAATAATAGGCTTGCTGTTTCATTAACAGGCCGCACCTCAGCTTGTGTTAATTGCAACTCGGCTTCTCGTAAGATCTGTCTAAACTGAGTCTCTAACCGTTCAAACAGCTGGTTTACGCGCTGCCTTAACCGTGGTGTCTCACCTGTTAATGCCACACCGACTAGCACACTGGTGATCCCCGGGTTTTTTGCACTAAAGCCTAGCATTAATGCAATAGTTTTCTCGCAGCGTGCAACTGGATCCGTTTCTTCTGACAAAATTCGATTAATCAGCGTGAAAATAGTCTCTTCTGCAAATTCTATCAAACCCTCAAACATCCGTGCTTTACTGGGAAAATGCCGGTATAACGCGGCTTCCGACACCCCTAATCCTTTTGCTAATTTTGCGGTAGTAATACGTTCTCCAGGATGTTGCTCTAATTCATGTGCAAATGCTTCTAGGATCGCTTGTTGCTTTGATATTTTAGTCACGGTTACTGGCCTCCCCTAATCAACGTGCCCACGCCTTCATCCGTAAACATCTCTAACAGTACTGCATGTTGCACCCGTCCATCAATGATATGTGCACTTGCCACGCCTGCTTGCACAGCATCCAGTGCACAACCAATTTTAGGCAACATCCCCCCATGAATCACACCTTCCACAATCAATTCTTTTACATGTAAAGCATTCAAGCCCGTTAATAATTCGCCTGCCGCATCCAGCAAGCCTGCCGTATTCGTTAATAATATTAATTTCTCAGCCTGTAATATCTCAGCCATTTTCCCGGCCACTAAATCTGCATTAATATTGTAAGATTCACCATTCGAACCGACACCAATTGGCGCAATAACAGGGATAAAATCGCTTTGGATTAACATATCAAGCACTTGGGTATCAATAGAGGATACTTGGCCAACATGACCAAGATCGAGCCCACTCGATAGTTGCAATTTTTCCGCCTTAATTAATCCACCATCTTTACCAGTTAAGCCCACAGCTCGTCCACCATGGCTGTGTATTAAATTAACAATACTTTTATTAACCTGGCCGCCTAGCACCATTTCAACAGCCTCCATCGTATCGCTATCGGTTACCCGCATACCGTCAACAAATTTACTTTCCTTTCCGATCCGAGATAATAGATCACCAATCTGGGGTCCACCTCCATGGACAACCACAGGATGTAATCCAACCGCTTTAAGTAAGACAATATCCCGGGCGAAGCTATTTTGAAGCGCAGGATCAACCATGGCATTACCACCATATTTGATAACAATAATTTTCCCTGCAAACCGCTGAATGTAGGGTAGCGCTTCTGTGAGAACTTCTGCGACTTGTGCTGCACGTTGTTTAGTTAAGCTCATTTTCGTCTCTTTAAATTTATATCGGTAAATCTAACGTCGGTGCAACCAATAATAATTGCCGTTTAAATTGCGCCTGTATTCGCTGTAAAGCCGGCTCATTATCTGCCTCAAATCGCAATACCAGACAGGGTGAGGTATGTGAAGCACGTACCAAGCCCCAACCATCAGCGTATTCTACCCTCACACCATCCAATGTTGAAACAGCCCCGCCTATAAATATGCCCCGCTTTGTAAATTTTCCCATCACGAGCACCGCTTCACCTTCTGCCATCGGCACAATCAACTCAGGTGTGCTTTCACTTGCATATGGTAGTGCAGAAAATAAAGCACTCACTTTTACATCAGATTCCGTTTTTCCTATAATCTCTAATAAACGGCATGCCGCGTATAATGCATCATCAAATCCATACCATTTATCTCCAAAAAAGAGGTGTCCACTCATTTCCCCTGCTAGCGGTGCAATATGTTCTTGCATTGCTTCTTTTATCAATGGATAACCCGATGCGGACATGACTGCCTTTCCGCCGGCTGATTCAATTGTTTGTTTGAGGTATGATGAGCTTTTCACGTCATAAACAATTGCTGCTCCTGGTTGTTTCTCCAATATGGTCTGCGCGAAAAGTGCAAGTTGCCTATCTGGCCAAATGATATTCCCCAACTCATCAACAACACCTAATCTATCGCCATCACCATCAAAAGCCAGCCCCAGGTCAGCCTGATGTTGAATAACTTGTGCCATTAAATCCTGCAAATTATCCGGTTCACTCGGGTTAGGGTGGTGATGAGGAAACTCACCATCCACGTCACAATATAGTGGAATGACATCACATCCCAATTGCTCCAATAAAGGTACAATGACTGGGCCCGCAACGCCGCTCCCTGCATCAACAACAACCTTAACACGACGGTTAATATCAATTTTCTCTACGACTTCTTTCCGGTAATCAGCCACAAATTCACGCTTCGTAAGGATCCCTCTTTCCCAATGAACATCTTCCTCGCCTTGTTGCGTAGATAATGCTTGAATTATTTCCGGAGATAAGCTTTTCCCCCCAACAATCATTTTAAGCCCGTTATAATTCGCTGCATTATGGCTGCCAGTGACCATTAGTCCTGATTTTGAAGGTCCGTTTTCTGATGCAAAATAAAGCACAGGAGTTGGTACCTCTCCTATATCCAACACATCACACCCGCTGAATAATATCCCTTCAACCAATGCCTGACTTAAAGACTTGCTCGACAACCGCCCATCCCGACCCACAACGAATTGCATCGCCTTCGATTCCATTCCGAGTGAATGTAAATAACGCCCTAATGTTAAACCTAATAACATCATTCCTTCTTCTGTTAACGTATCACCAACAATGCCACGAATATCATATTTTCTAAAAATAGTCGGCTCTAAAAACACTGTTGTATCAACGCTTAAGGCGGTAGGAGCTGCTTCCAACTCCACGTCCAACATGTCAAGTTCCATTCCCTCTGCTACGGATGCCTCTACCTCCACCGTTTCCAGCGGTTCAATAACGGGTGAAATCTCTATCTGCTCAAACGTATCCTGAATGTTTAATGCGTCATTGAATGCCAAACTAGAATCTGGCATTACGGGTGGTGGCTCTAACTTAGGCTCAGGCTTAGCCTCCATATCCTCTTTTAACTTTTCAGGTGTCACCGAATAATAATCAATCGCGCCATAATTTTCCTCCTTTTCCACACCGCTAGAACTCTCTTTATCCAGCAATTCATTTGGTGCTTCTTGCTCTGATGTGATTTCCTCAGGTGTTGATTCTTCTATTTCTATCACCTGCTCTTGTATTACCGGCTTCTCCTCTTCAGACGCTGGTTCCAATTCTACCGGCAATTCCTCAATTTCAATTGACTCTAGCCGTTCGACAGGCAACTCATCCGATACTTTTATCGTCTCCGCCGTCGCTTGATGCCCACTCCCCGCATGTAATGCCGCCAATTCTAAAATCGTTTTGACCAATTTTTTTG
Source organism: uncultured Piscirickettsiaceae bacterium (assembly GCA_964598235.1). Classification (GTDB taxonomy): domain Bacteria; phylum Pseudomonadota; class Gammaproteobacteria; order Nitrosococcales; family Methylophagaceae; genus UBA652. Next base: position 20,337 of record CAZRAY010000001.1, on the reverse strand, counting down.
CCGGTAGTCCTGCTACGGGATAGTCTAGCTTCAATTTGTCTTCCTGCCAGTCATTTACCTGCTTGCCTAATACTGTCATATCTTCACGAACCATAAAAGATTGCCAAAAATCACGCCATAACCATAACAATATCAATGACAAGAGTACCGCCAAAACAACCCCCCAAAAAGGCTGTACATCATGTTGTTTTGGTGGCCAATATGCCAAGTTCCAGTAACTTCCAGGTAATTTACGACTTGTTGTAGGTTCATCTTGTTTCCAGCGAGTATCGCCGCTAGACTTAAGTATTGTTTTTTGCACTTTGCCTTGCTGCAACGCGATAAATCCCTCTAAAGGTCCCAGCTTAGGTAGTGCCCCCATCATTTCTGCAGGCTCAAAAACGATTAATAACACGCCAACCACTTTACCTGATTTATTTGGAATTTGATGTGTTACCACTAATATACGCTGTTTATCGATTGTGCTAGTTACTGCAAAAGGCGTGACACTAGGCTGTGCCTTGGCTTGCCTCAACAATGCCAGAACACCAAAATTAATAGGTACACATGCTTCCAAATCCGGCTCATCCACTTTGGCTGAAATTAAACATGTTGCTAGTGCTTCAGGAAATCTTTTCCCAAGGGTTATCTGCTGCGAATCAATGCTATTTTGAGTGCCATTTTGGAATGCATCAATGAGTTCATTGTCCGCCGCTGCTAGTGCAACCTTATTGGTTAAACGTTTTACAGAAGTCGTTATATTAGAGAACGTCATTTCTATTAACCGTTCTTGTAATTGTATGGATTCTGACTGTGCTGCTTCCACAACTTGCTGTTGCTGATACCAAAAGCCGGATAACACAATAAAACAGGCTACTATCAACGCTAAGGTGGAAAGTACTTTACCACCTAAAACCTCTGATAATTGATGTAATTTTGTCATGCTTTTTCCTCTACGCTCGCCTGATCATTGCCGACCTGTATGTCCAAAACCACCTTCGCCTCGATCTGAATTGGTAAATTCATCCACTTGTTCAAAGGCCACCTGCACCACAGGCACGATAATCATTTGTGCGATCCGCTCACCCACCGTAATCGTAAAGGGCGTATCGCCACGGTTCCAACACGACACAAACAATTGACCCTGATAATCACTATCAATCAAACCGACCAAATTACCTAATACAATACCATGCTTATGCCCCAAACCAGAACGCGGTAATAACATCGCGGCCAAACCTGGATCCGCAATGTGAATTGCCATCCCTGTCGGCACTAGTATGGTCTCTCCGGGAGATAGTACCGTATCCCGTTCCATACAGGCACGTAAATCTAATCCTGCGGATCCTGGTGTTGCATAGGTTGGTAATTCAATTGCATCACCTAATCTCGGGTCCAATATTTTAATTTGTACTGTTTGCATAAAATCGCTCAATAATTAAGGTCATCAACGACCGTGCCAGTGCCAATTTGGGACTGCGTGGTAGCATCTGTGAACCGTTACTCCAAAAAACCTGTAATGCGTTATCGTCCATCGCAAAGCCTAGTCCTACGCCTACCTCATTGGCGGCAATCATATCTAAGCCTTTTCGTATTAGTTTATCTTGTGCATAGGTTGCAACTGTTTCCGTCTCAGCTGCGAAACCCACAACAAAAGGACGGGCCGTCGTCATCGCGGCAACCGTTGCAAGTATATCTTGTGTCGGGATCAGTGATAAATCTAAACTCTTTCGATCTAATTTCTTAATTTTATGTTCATCAATCTTAATAGGCCGATAATCAGCCACCGCCGCCGCCGAAATAAAAATATCCGCGCCAAACTCAAGTTGCTGCATAACAACGTCTGCCATCTCTCCTGCCGTTTCAACATTTTTTCGGTTCACACCCTCCGGCGTATTTAATCCGACAGGCCCTGCGATCAACATCACCTCCGCGCCTGCTTCTGCCGCCGCCTGCGCCACAGCAAACCCCATTTTTCCAGAACTCCGATTTCCAATGAATCGTACAGGATCAATCGGCTCATACGTTGGTCCTGCTGTCACCACAATCCTTTTCCCTGTTAATACTGCAGGCACAATCTGTTGCACCAATAAAGCAACAATCTCATCCGGCGCTAATAATCGCCCTGCTCCCTGCTCCCCACACGCTTGATCACCACTTGCTGGACCAAACATCATCGCGCCACGCGCTCTCAACGTCGCTAAATTCTCTTGTGTGGCGATATGCGCCCACATTTTATTATTCATTGCCGGTGCAATCGCCAAAGATGCCTCGCTGGCCAAATGAATCGCTGTCAATAAGTCATCACTTCGTCCCTGAACAAGCCGAGATAAGGTGTCAGCCGTGGCGGGTGCAATTAAAAACCAATCCGCCCAACGCGCCAAGGTAATATGTCCCATTGCCGATTCTTCATCGGCATCCAACAACGTTAAAGCAACTGGATGGCCACTCAAAGTTTGCAATGTTAAGGGTGTAATAAACTCGCAGGCCGCCGCCGTCATGACCACGCGTACTTCTGCACCTGCGTCTTGCAAACGACGCACTAGATCCGCTGCTTTATAGGCTGCAATACTCCCCGTAATGCCTAATAAAATATGTTTACCCGCTAAAGGTAACCCCGCACTCATTTAGAGGCCTTTTCTTGTTTTATATTACCTAGGCTTAAATCCCGCAAAGTTAAATCCGCTAATACCTTTTCCCGGGCAGTGGATAATTGCGTCAACATCGTATTCAATTCCGCTGTAACAGGCGTAGCCGCGTCAATCACACCACACTCCCCTGCTGTCCGCAAACAAGATAACACCTGCACCACCGTCATATTCCCTGTGTCTTTCGCAGGCAAATAAGCAGGCTCCTCACCTTCCACCTCAGTCAAGAACCCACCTTCTTGTAGATTCTCTACTAACCCCAATACATTATCTGCTGTTAGCCCTGTCTTTCGTTCTAAATCCATCAAACTCAAAGCAGGATGCGCTTGTTGAAATTCCTTCGCGATGATGCTCATCAACTTCAAGCCTTCTTGCTCCTGCATGCGCGCGCTCAACGCCTCATGATGGCCACCGACCTTCACTAATTTTGGATGTTGAATATAAAAAGCCACCTGCGATCCCACCAAAAGAATAAACCAAGCTAAGTAAAGCCAAATCATAAAGAAAAATAGAATTGCAAAACTAGAATAAATCGCTGTATATCTTGTAGATGAGGCCACAAATGAGGCAAATACTGTTCCCAACATTACCCACAACACACCCGCCACCACCGCGCCAATCAAGGCTGCCTTAACCTGTACTTTGGTATTCGGAATAAAAGTATAGAGAAAAGTAAACGCTGCAATGATCATCAAATAGGGCACCAATTTACTTGCCCATAAAATCAACGTACCAAATGGTTCTATCGCCTGTAATTGTTGCACAACATCCGCATTTAACACCGTTGCCGCAACAGCGAGTCCCGTAAACACCAACACAGGGCCAATCATGATCACGCTTAAATAATCCGTAAACCGCCGCGCCAATGATCGTGGCCGCTTCACCCGCCATACAAAGTTAAAGGCATTTTCAATTTTTTTCACCAGCGCAATAATAGTGTAAAACAACATCGCCACACCGACACTACCCAGTACGCCGACTTTCACATTCTGCACAAAGCTAATAATATTAGCCGTAATTTCTGGCCCTTTTTCACCCAACGGTGCCAATAAACTCAATAACGCAGGCTCAATTTGATTATGAATACCAAAAGCCTTCAACACCGAAAAAGCCACCGCAATCAACGGCACCAAAGAAATTAACGTCGTAAATACCAAACTCATCGCGCGCAAATTTAGTTCACCCGTCATCAACTCACGGATAACGATATACACCACGCGTAAACTCTGCATCAAACCACGCCACAACATATGGCTGCCCGCTGGCAAATCTTGCCACAAGGTAATATCAAAGAATTTTTTTATTTTCTGCAAACCAAATAATGCCTTTTAAACTGGATTGGGTATGTCTATAAATTGATGTTCAATATCGAATTGTACCGCAAGATGCGCACCCAGTGCTTGAACACCATAACGCTCCGTCGCATGATGGCCCGCAGCGAAGTAAGTAATTCCTAACTCACGAGCTAAATGCGTAGTTTGTTCTGACACCTCGCCACTAATAAAAGCATCCAAACCGGCTGCTGCCGCTTGCTCAAGATAACCTTGTGCCGCACCCGTGCACCAGCCCACCGAAGCAATCAGCCGATCATGTCCTTTAATCACTAGCGGAACATGATCTAATTTAGCGACTAGCATTGTGGCTAAATTATCTGTTGACTGCGCAGTAGGTAAGCGTCCGCACAAAGCTAATTCAGGTGTTCCCGTTCCTGCAATGGAACCCGTCACCTCAAGTCCTAGCGCCTTCGCCAACTGCACATTATTACCCAGTTCCGCATGTCCATCCAAAGGCAAATGATAAGCCATCAAATTTACATCATTTAATAATAAAGTGCGTAAACGTTGTTGTTTCAACCCCGTCACACAAGGATTTTCACCCTTCCAAAAATAACCGTGATGCACCAAAACTGCATCCGCACCCACCGCCATCGCAGCATCTAACAGTGCCTGACTCGCTGTCACCCCTGTCACCAACGTCGCGATCTCTTCTTTTCCTGCCACCTGCAAGCCATTCGGGCAGTAATCTTGAAACTGTTCGGGTGATAACAAGGCATCAAGATAGGATAATAGGTCTGTTCGGGTTATCATCTATGAAAGTATCAGTATAATGTGCAAAGGCACACTATACCACGTAACAAAGGGGTTTCATTATGGATATTGTTAGTATTATTGCGCTCAGCATGGGCGCCGCATGGGCAAGCGGCATCAACCTCTATGCCACCATCGTCATGCTCGGTTTTATGGGTGCAACCGGTGGCGTTGATTTACCGCCCGGCCTAGAAATTCTTGAAAACTCCATGGTCATTACTGCTGCCGCATTGATGTATGCCATTGAATTTTTTGCTGACAAAATCCCTGGTGTCGATTCCGCCTGGGATGCCATCCATACCTTTATCCGCATCCCTGCTGGCGCCATGCTCGCTGCCAGTGCCGTGGGAGATGTCACCCCCGTGATGGAACTCACAGCAGGATTGCTCGGCGGTACACTCGCCGCAGGCACCCACGCCACCAAAATGGGTAGTCGCCTACTGATTAACACCTCACCAGAACCGCTTAGCAATATCAGTGCATCATTAGGTGAAGATATCGTCGTTATTGGTGGGCTTTGGGCCGCCTTGCACCATCCGCTTTGGTTTGTAATCACCCTAGTACTGTTTGTATTTCTCATGATTTGGTTATTACCAAAATTATGGAAGATTCTGAAATATGTGTTCCGTAAGGTTGGGAGTTGGTTAGCCTTGTGTGAGAATCCTAGTAAGGATGGGCTGATTGAGGGTTAAGTATTGTATCCCCACTCCGAACTGGCCCCATGGAATGGAGTCTATTTCCCAATATTGTTTAGCTTTCGTTATTATTTTCTCGGCAGCTGAAATTCTTCGACACAAAAATAATTAGAATCTGATGGGAGGGATGTCAACTTACATTTAAAAAATGTATCTGCTGCGATGTTTAACTACCGAGGAAATAAAAACAGTCCAGTGGTGAATACAGGATAAATATCCACTAAAATAAAAAAGTCCCTTTGTCAATCTTCTCTATTATTTTAAACTATACTTAATAAAACTGCTGTAAATTAATATGGCAAATACTCCCCCTTTAGAGGTATAATACGCCGTTGCCATCTCAAAATTTTTGGGGCGGGGAAGAATCTGAGGAGAGGCAGATACTTTGAATTTACAAAATTACGAAAAAATCAATAAAAAGCAGCTGGCTATAGATCTCAATGAAATTCACCAAGAGGTCTTGGCACGAGTTGGGGAAAAGGACTTTCAACATCTAAAAAAAATGGAACGTTGGGGGAAAATATGCCTATTCCTTGGTTATGGAACGGCATGGATTATTCCCAATCCAATTTCAGCATTATTAATTAGTCTTGGCAATTTTTCACGGTGGACGCAATTAACACACCCCATTGCACACAAAGGTTATGACAAAATAATTGATGTTCCCTCTAAATATACGAGCAAACGGTTTGCTATCGGTTGGAGACGATTCTTAGATTGGCCTGACTGGATCACACCCGAAGGTTGGCATCAGGAACATGATGTATTGCATCACTATAACTTAGGTGAGGCCCGAGACCCTGATCATTTACAACATAATTGTGAACGTTTAAGACAGTCAAAAATACCAATGTGGTTACGGTATATTATCATTGGTGTTTTTGCACCATTCTGGAAAATATTATATTACACACCAAGAACACATAAAGAATTACGCTTGTACCATGCACGTCGAAACGGTGAAAGTGAACCAGAAACAACTGCAATAGGCGCGTGGAGCTTATTTACGAAGCAAGGAAGATCCCTTTGGTTTCAGAGCATCTTACCTTATGTGTTATTTCGTTTTATTTTACTTCCTTTATTATTTATACCTTTAGGGTTAATTGCGGCTGTAAATGTATTATTAAACTCTTTAATGGCCGAAATATTCACTAACCTACATAGTTTTTTAGTTATTATTCCAAACCATGCTGGCGATGATGTCATGATGTTTGATAAAAAAGCTAAAAGCCGTGGTGAATTTTATCTTCGTCAAATTCTCGGCTCTGTCAATTATCCCACAGGCTCTGATTTTAACGATTTTTGGTATGGTTGGTTGAATTACCAAGTAGAGCATCACTTATGGCCTGATATCCCATTAAGTCAATATAAATATGTACAACCCAAGGTAGCAGCGGTCTGCAAGAAACATGGTATTCCTTATCGACAAGAGTCTGTATTTAAACGACTCTTTAAGGCTGTTGATATCATGACCGGAAAAACATCCATGCTATCATTATGATATACCTCAAAATTAAATATATTTTGGAACATAAATAATGGCTGGTGGTTGGTCCCGAGATGGGGCAGTACAAGATCAAATAGATGCGAGCGTTGAAGATGCGATAAAGGAAGCACGTAGCCAGTTGCCTGCGGGTGAAGGTTTAACGCATTGTAAAAAATGTGAATCCGCTATCCCCGAAGCGCGGCGGAAGGCGATTGCAGGTGTGCGGCTTTGCATTCAGTGTCAATCAGAGCTTGATTTTCAAAATGCTCATTCTACGATGTTTAATCGCCGAGGGAGTAAAAATAGTCAACTCAGATAAACAACCTAACAGCGAAGCAAGTCACGTTTTTCTCATTAAACTTATGTTATTATAGTTTCCACCATAAATTTAATTCATTGACAAGTTTTAACTTCTTACAACTTCATTAACCGAGGGAATAAAATGAATACCTATCTGAAATTATGTTTTTTCTTATCGCTCTACTTTATTTCAAGCGTATCTCAAGCAGTCGTTGTTGCTAGCTACGATATCCGGGCTGATAATTGGCTTGCGGCAGGCGGCGGTAATACCTATACAAGCACCGTTTCAGGGCTAACCGTTTCAGGGACGGCTGACCAAATAATCTCGTCAGTTATAGATCCAACCGCAGTCTTTTCTGGCAATGATAATCCTGTTATCCTTCGAAACTTTACTTATACTTTACCCCCTCCACCAGTAACGGCAACATCTTGTACCGTATCCTTAGATTTTTTCCATCTTTCTAATAACTCGACCGGTGTCCCAGAAAGTGTTGGTGACTTCACCCCTGCGCCAGACACAGTTGTGCTTGGCGTCGGTCATAGCTTTGCCAGCAATGCTATTCTTGGTAGTGGTCCTGCTGTTATATCCCTTAATACGACTACTCTCTCTTGGAATCTTCCTGGCACCTTATCTTTTAATGTACCTGCCACAGGCGGAAATCCCACTTTCGCTGGACATCGAAATCTCGTAATTGACTGTATTTTCCCTGCTGCAGCCCCCTCAACAATACCAACGTTAGGGCAATGGGCGCTATTCTTATTAGCGGGTTTAATGTTAATGATGGGTGCGGTTTGGTTTCTTCGTCACCAGCACAATTAATCCCTCAAAAATATAACCATAAGAAAAGGGGCGTTAAGCCCCTTTTCTTTGCCTTGATTTAACTTGGTAATAAAAATCATAATACCTTTCTGAGTACAGATATTAACTGTTGATTTTCAGCTTCTGTACCAATCGTGATCCGTAAATGCTGGTTGATTCTGGCTTTATCGAAATAGCGCACGATAATATCTTGCTTGCGAAGCGATTCAGCAATATCGCTGGCATTAAATTTAGGATGTTTGGCAAACACGAAGTTCGCTTCTGAGGACACGACGTCAAAGCCCAATTCAATTAATTCGACAATCAATGCTTCTCGGCTATCCATAATCGCTTGTCGCGTTTGCTGAAAATAATCTTCATCAGCAAAAGCGGCCACGCCGGCGGCAATAGCCAGCTTATCCATAGGATAGGAATTAAAGCTATCTTTTACCCGAGTGAGCGCATCAATCAACTCTGGATGCCCAATGGCAAAACCAATCCGCATACCGGCTAACGAACGCGATTTTGACAGCGTTTGTGTGACTAATAGATTCGGATATTGCTTCACTAAACTAATCGCCGATTCGCCGCCAAAATCAATATAGGCTTCATCGATAACGACTACGGATTGTGTGTTCGATTTTAGTAACGTTTCTATTTCTGCTAATCCCAGCCCTTTGCCTGTCGGCGCATTTGGGTTCGGGAAAATAATGCCGCCATTTTCTTGCTGATAGTCTGCTATATCTAAACTAAAATCTTCCGTCAGCGGAATCAGTTCAGAGTCTATTTGATAGAGTTTGCAATAAACAGAATAGAAGCTATAAGTAATATCTGGGAATAATATCGGTGCTTCATGCTGGAATAAAGCATGGAACACATGCGCCAACACTTCATCCGAACCATTGCCGACAAAGACATGATCAACTCCAATCTGATGATAATCGGCAATCGTCTGTTTGAGTTCAGTCGCATTGGGATCAGGGTAAAGCTGCAAGCCTGCATCGGTGGCCACTTTAATCGCATCGATTACTCTCGGTGAAGGACCATACGGATTTTCATTGGTGTTGAGCTTAATTAAATTAGCTGCCTTGGGTTGCTCGCCTGGCACATAAGGCTCAAGCGTATGAACAATTGGGCTCCAAAATTCACTCACTTTAACCGGTACTCTGCTGATCTTGCATGCGCCGTTAAACTTTCTCCACGCGCTAACACAGAAGCCACTTGGCCTAATGTTTGCGCGCCCGCTGCTGATACATTGATTAAGCTAGACCGCTTTTGAAAATCATAAACGCCTAATGGTGAGCTAAACCGAGCTGTGCGTGAGGTTGGTAATACATGATTTGGGCCCGCACAATAATCACCTAGCGCCTCTGCCGTATAACGCCCCATAAAGATAGCACCTGCATGCTTGACTTGTTTCGCCATTTCTTCAGGCGCTTCCACTGATAGTTCTAAATGTTCAGGGGCAATAAAGTTAATGACCTCGAGCGCTTCATCTAAGTCTTTCACCTGAATAAAAGCACCACGTCTTTTTAATGAGGCTTCAATAATGTCTTGGCGTTCCATCGTCGGTAGCAGTCGTTCAATCGCGTCAGCAACCCGTTTTAAAAAATCTGTATCTGGTGAAATCAAAATAGACTGGGCATCTTCATCATGCTCTGCTTGCGAGAACAGATCCATGGCAATCCATTCAGGATCCGTTTTGCCATCGCACACGACAAGAATTTCAGAAGGCCCTGCAATCATATCAATACCGACCGTACCAAAGACCATACCTTTTGCTGTCGCCACATAGATGTTGCCTGGGCCGACAATCTTATCCACTTGTGGAATCGTTTCCGTGCCATATGCTAATGCAGCGATAGCTTGTGCCCCACCAATTGCAAAGATCCTATCAACACCGGCAATCGCGGCAGCGGCTAAGACTAAATTATTTACCTCTCCATCTGGCGTCGGCACCACCATAATCAATTCATTCACACCGGCAACTTTCGCAGGGATAGCATTCATCAAAACAGAAGAAGGATAAGCCGCTTTACCGCCCGGCACATATAAACCAGCACGATCTAATGCCGTAATTTGTTGGCCTAAAACCGTACCATCTGCTTCTGTATATTGCCAAGATTCTTGCTTTTGGTGTTCATGGTAACCACGCACACGCGCCGCCGCAGTTTCTAATGCTTCACGTTGTACCGCAGGAATACTCGTTAATGCCATCTGTGCCCGATCAAGTGGAATTTCCAATTCAGTAAGGCTACTGGCATCCATCCTGTCAAAACGGTTCGTGAATTCTAATACCGCTGCATCACCTTCTGATTTCACTCGTGCCAAAATATCTTTGACCGTATCTTGCACCACGGTATCCGATGACGCTTCCCATGCCAAGAGGCCTTCAAGTTGCAGCCAGAAACTCGAGTCTTCCGTATTGAGTTGTTGTAACTTAAGCATTGTCTTTAACAGCTTCGCGCACCTGATCAATCAATTTTTGGATCTGTGCATGTTTTGTTTTCATTGAGGCTTTATTTACCACGAGGCGTGAACTAATATCTGCAATGTGTTCCAGCGGTACAAGCCCATTTGCTCGCAAGGTGTTTCCCGTGTCAACCACATCCACAATCACATCCGCCATACCAACAATCGGTGCTAATTCCATCGAACCGTATAGTTTGATGATCTCAACTTGCTGGCCTTTCTGCGCATAAAACCGTTTCGTACTTTCAATAAACTTTGTCGCCACTTTTAAGCGGCCAACCGGGTTTTGATCTGCTTCTCTACCCGCCGTCATCAATTTGCACTTTGCAATCTGCAAATCAACCGGTTCATATAAATCAGCATGCGGATGCTCTAGTAACACATCTTTCCCTGCTACGCCGATATCAGCACCACCATATTCAACATAAGTAGGGACATCTGATGCGCGTACAATAATCAACTGCACATTCGGCTGGCTAGTGCGCAAAATCAATTTTCGACTCGTTTCAGGATCATCCAAGGGCACAATGCCTGCCGCTGCCAATAACGGTAATGTTTCTTTAAAAATCCGACCTTTTGATAAGGCCAGTGTTAACATGTTTTTCATCAGCTTACCCTGTCATACTCATCCGCGCAGCGCTTGGCACACGGCGAATTTTGCCACCCAACTGCTGTAGTTTTTCTTCAATACATTCATAACCGCGGTCGATATGATAAATACGATCAACCACTGTTTCACCTTCTGCTAATAAGGCCGCGATGACCAAACTTGCCGAGGCGCGTAAGTCTGTTGCCATTACTGGCGCTGCGGTTAACTTTTTGCGTCCATTGCAAAAAACTGTGTTTCCCTCAATTCGCAAATCCGCACCCATGCGCTGCAATTCTTGCACATGCATAAACCGATTTTCAAACACCGTTTCCACAATGGTTGCTTGACCTTTTGCCACTGAATTTAAGGCCGTAAATTGTGCCTGCATATCTGTCGGGAAAGCAGGATAAGGTGCTGTACGAATACTCACTGCTTTGGGTCGTTTACCATGCATATCTAAAGATATCCAATCGTCACCGATCTCAATATCTGCACCCGCTTCTTCCAATTTCAACAACACCGCTTCCAACTGATTGGCATCCGTATCTTTCAATTTTACTTTGCCACGCGTAATCGCCGCCGCAACCAGGTAAGTCCCTGTTTCAATTCGGTCAGGTAGAATCTTATAGCTTGCGCCGTGTAATTGTTCAACCCCATCAATCACCAATGTATCCGTACCCATACCACTCACTTTGGCACCCATTGCATTCAAAAAGTGAGCGAGATCCACCACTTCTGGTTCTCTCGCTGCATTCTCAATAATCGTTTGGCCATGTGCTAACGTTGCCGCCATCATCAAGTTTTCAGTACCTGTTACCGTGACTTGGTCCATAAACAAATGCGCACCTTTCAGGCCACCCTCTGCTGTTGCACGTACATAGCCGTTTTCAACTTTAATTTTTGCCCCCATCTGCTCCAAACCACGCAAATGCAGATCAACAGGCCGAGAACCAATCGCACAACCACCGGGAAGCGACACATCCGCTTTACCATATTTTGCTAACAGTGGACCCAGTACCAAAATAGAGGCGCGCATCGTTTTCACTAAGTCATACGGTGCTTCTGTTTCAGTTAAGGTTGTCGGATCAATCTCCACGCCAGATCGTTCGTCTACTGTCAGACTCACGCCCATTCGGCCCAATAATTCAAGCGTAGTTGTAATATCATGTAAATGTGGCACATTGCTCACTTTCACTGGCTCACTCGCCAGCAACGTCCCCATCAAAATCGGTAACGCCGCATTTTTTGCACCTGAAATCCGAATTTCACCGGAAAGCGGGCCTGAGCCTATGATCATTAATCTATCCATTCTAAAATCCTAACTCTCTGGTACCGTTGTTTTAAGCGCCAACGCATGCAAGGCACTCTCGAAGCTATCACCCAAAGTGGCATACACCATTTTATGTTGCGCAATGAGGCTTTTACCTGCAAAGGACGGGCTCTCCACCCGCGCTTCAAAATGCTGCCCATCATCGCCTAACACTTCAACCGTTGCATCAGGCAAACCCGCTGTAATTTGTTGTTTTATTATTTCTGCTGTTATCATCTTATTTCATTTCTTCAAAGGTAAAATTGCATCTAAACCTGTTGTCTCGGCAATCGCCATCATTTGTTTTGGGATATGCTGAAACACAATCGCCTTATTTGCTGCTGCCGCCACCCGCATCCACTCAATTAAAATAGCCAAACCCGCACTATCGCTATGATTTACATCGCCCAAATCTACGGTTATTTCCGCTGCATCAGAAAACAAAGGCGCTGCTTGTGCCATCACATTCGTCACTGTCTCCAAGGTTAAATCACCGCTGATCCGAAAATATTTTGCCGTTGCATCCCACAAAATCTCACCTTGTTGGCTAACTAATTCGCTCACCCTCTTGCCTTTTCATTTCGACCGGCTAGATCTGCAATCAATTTATCCAACCCATGCTGCCGAATTTCAGCGTTAAAGCTCGTCCGATAATTGGTTACTAAGCTAATGCCATCAATCTTAATGTTATAGACCTTCCAAACATCTGCTTTATTCTGGAATAAACTCAAACTCATCGGCACAACGCCACCCGCAGTCACAACTTCTGTCATCACGACCGCTTTTTTCTTAGTCAAATCACCTTTAAACGGTAAAAATCGGATGTTATCTTTTGCATATTCCAGCATCGCTGTTGAATAGGTTCTCACCAACAGTAACCGAAATTCCTCAGTAAAGGCTATTTTTTGGTTCTCTGATGCTTTCCGCCAATTTTTACCTAAAGCCAATTGCGACATCTTTTTAAAATCAAAAACAGGTAACACATGCTCCTCCATCAAGGGATAAACCTTCGTCGGATCTGCATCTAATTCTGCTTTTTGGGCGCGTAATGCCGTTTGCATATTTTCTGTTGCCGTTTGCACTAATGCTTGTGGCTCAATGGTATCCGCAACAGATGTAACGATTGTTGCAGCACCAAAAAACAGCGTGGCCACCGCCAATAGCGGCATGATTTTTTTCAATATATTCATTGCTTATTCCCCTTCTGCTTTGCTAAACAGAAATTGCCCAATCAGTTGCTCTAACACTAAGGCAGATTGCGTTAAATCTAAAACACCGCCTGCCACTAAAAATTCTTCATCGCCGCCTGCATCTAAACCAATATACTGCTCACCCAATAAACCTGCCGTAAAAATACTCGCTGAGGTATCAATAGGGATTTGATCATATTGCGGTGCGATATTCAATGTTACACGTGCACTATAACTCTCGAGATCTAGTTCAATCGCCGCCACACGGCCAACACGCACACCCGCCATCGTCACCGGTGAACGGACCTTCAAACCGCCAATATTATCAAATTCGGCCGTCACCGCATAACCTGATTTTTCCGTAAACTCGCCAAGGTTGCTTACTTTCATCGCCAGCATTAACAAGGCAGCAATCCCTGCCACCACAAATAAGCCCACCAAAATCTCAATATTTCTGCTCTGCATACTTCTTTATCCTCCAAACATCAATGCTGTTAATACAAAGTCTAACCCTAAAATTGCAAAGGCTGAATGCACCACGGTCCGTGTCGTCGCGCGCCCCACACCTTCCGAAGTAGGCAGACAATCATAACCTTCAAACACGGCAATCCATGTCACCACAATACCAAACACAATACTTTTAATAATCCCATTCACCACATCCGCATTCCAATCTGTCTTCACCTGCATCTGTGACCAGAATACACCCGAATCAATACCTAACTGCACATGCCCTACAAGATAAGCGCCAATAATACCTAAGGCACTAAATATGGCCGTCAACAATGGCAAAGAAATAACCCCTGCCACAAAACGCGGTGCAATCACCCGTCGCATGGGGTCAACCGCCATCATCTCCATCCCTGATAATTGCTCGGTGCTCTTCATTAAGCCAATTTCAGCCGTTAGCGCCGAGCCCGCCCGCCCTGCAAACAATAAGGCCGCAACAACAGGCCCTAATTCTCGCACCAAAGATAAAGACACCAACACACCCAGAGAATCCTCTGCGCCGAAATCAACTAAGGTGTAATACCCCTGTAATGCCAACACCATGCCGACAAACAAACCGGATATCGCAATAATCATCAATGACAACACACCCACAGAGTGGAGTTGCTTCACTAACAGCGGGAACCGAATAAATGTTTCGGGCACGCCTCTCAACGTATTCCATAAAAATAGGTGGCCACGCCCTAAGCGCTGCAGGATAGCTAATCCCCAGCGGCCAAAATAACGTAATACAGATTCAATCATGTGCTTACGCCTCTCCGCCACTTAATAAATCTTCTGCAAATGCCTTGCCCGGATAATGGAAGGGCACGGGTCCATCGGGTAAGCCTTGCATAAATTGCTGCACCCATGGTGAAGCTGAGCTCTTTAATTTCAATGGTGGCCCTGATTCAATCACCTTCCCGCCAGATAGTAAAAAGATCGTATCCGAAATTTCAGAGGCTTCTTGGATATCATGTGACACCACAATACTGGTTAATCCCATGGCATCGCTCACATCATGCACCAAATTGACCACCGTCCCCATTGAAATAGGATCTTGGCCCGCAAAAGGTTCATCATACATAATCATCATCGGGTCAAGTGCAATCGCCCGTGCCAAGGCCACACGCCTCGCCATACCACCTGACAATTCTGCAGGCATCATATCGCGCGCATTACGCAAGCCAACTGCTTGCAGCTTCATTAACACCAAATCCCGAATCATCCGTGCCGGTAAATCCGTATGCTCTCGCAGCGGAAAGGCCACATTATCAAACACAGATAAATCCGTCAGCAATGCGCCACTCTGGAATAACATCCCCATTCGTTTGCGCAGCTCATAAAGGTCTTTGTGAGAGAGTTCATGCACATTCAGTCCATCAATTTCAACCGTGCCTTGATCCGGCTTAAGCTGGCCAGCAATCAAACGCATTAAAGTGGTCTTACCTGTACCGCTGGGTCCCATGATCGACACTACTTTACCGCGATGAATATCCAGATTCACCCCACTAAAAATCACGCGCTCACCGCGCGAAAAATGTAGGTTTCTAACTTTGATCAAAGGTGTCATTCAGCTTTTTTACCTATCCTAAATAATAATGTAAAAATGTTCAGTTTCAATAATATGGCAACACAAGTCAACCCCTAACAGCCGATGTGCATTTTATTTCACAACAAGCCGTGCTAGCCAAACCTCTGACCATCCGCTAAAGTGATGGTTCAGACGTTCAACAACAAAGTCTATTCAGGCTCTGTTCAGGAACATTCGTGTATCGTAACAGTCAGAGCATTATAGCTGAGCATTCACTATTTTGCTCATTATATAATGTAAGACAAACTTGGAGAAGAATATGAAAAAACTATTATCATTTATCACATTAGCACTGGTTGCCGTTCCCATGATCGTATCAGCGCATGGCCCAACACGCCAACAAGTAAAAGAAAGCATCAAAATCAATGCTAGCCCAGATAAAGTGTGGGCCGTTATTAAAGATTTTGGTAGCATCGATAAATGGCATCCGGCCGTTGCCAGCGTTGCTCTAACAGGCGATACTCGTGTCCTCACATTGGCAGGCGAAGGTAGCCCAACGATTACTGAAGATCTGGTTAAAGCTGATGATGAAAAAATGATGATTACCTATAAAATCACAGATATGACTGTGGTTAAAACGATTACATTCAACAGCAAAGACACACCATACTTCACCTTACCTGTATCTACTTATAAATCATGGATTTCAGTGAAGGCCGTAGACGGTGGTTCAGAAGTGTTATGGAAAGGTAAGTTCTACCGTTCATTTATGGATAACCCACCCGTACCAGAAGGTCAAAGTGATAAAGAAGCCGCCGCAGCCATTAAAGGCGTTTACGTGGCTGGTCTTGAGGGGTTAAAAGCGATGCTGGAAAAGTAGCCTCCCCCGCGGCGATTATTTCTAAAGTAAAACCATGTCCGCACAAATAACATCAAGCAAGGCGATCTGGCAGCAGATCGCCTTCTTTTTTATTTTTCTCTGGCCACAAATGGCATCGGCAGAACCCTATGCGTTTATCACCAACCAACTCGCGAATACCATTACCGTGATTGATACCGCAACCCAGGAAATAATCAAAACGATTCCAGGTGGCAATCGCCCTGCGGGGATTGCCGTTAGTGATGATGGCACCTATGTGTTCGCCAGCAATCCTGATGGGCCTGATGTCAGCTTGATTGATGGCTTTACGCTCAAGAAAACGGGCAGTATTCCAACCGGTGTAGGGCCTGTTGGCATTGCCACCAATGCTGATGGTAGCCAAATCTATGTTGCCGATTGGTATCAGCATAAAGTCCGCATTATCGATACCGATAGCCGTGAGCTCATCGCCGCTGTTTCCGTCGGTAAATCACCTGCTGGCTTAGTCATCGATAATGTGCTCAACCGGCTTTATATTGCTAATCGCGATGATAATACCGTCTCCATTCTCGATCTGAATGACTTCCAACCCATTGCGACTATTCCTGTCGGTAAAGCACCCTTTGGTCTCGCCCTGTCACCCGACCGTAAGCGTTTATACAGCGTGAATGTACAAAGCAATGACGTATCCGTCATTGACACCCAATTTGCCACCACCATTCACAGTTTTTCCGTTGGTGAATGGCCCTATTGCGCCGTGGTTAACCCCGATGGCAATACTCTTTACGTTACTAACCAAGATGAAAGCACTATCTCCGTTGTCGACCTCAATAACTATGAGATCCTCGCCACCGTTGATGTCGGCGATTCCCCCGAAGGCATAGACATCACACCCGATGGAAAATATGTCTATATCGCCAACTGGGGCGATGGCAGCGTATCTATTCTCGATACCCAAAGCAATAAAATCACCAACACAATCCACACAGGCCAAGGCAGCCGCGCCTTTGGAAAATTTATTCCACCGCAAATAACACCAGTCTCAAAAAATCCTGATCCAGATTGCCAATATGACAAATGATCTAGCGTTCACCACGCCTGATATATCCACGCTCGTGCTATCCAGTGACAACAATACTGACTATATCCAATCCTTAATCCAACAGTTCAACTTCACCCTCGTAGATATCAAACCCGATCAAACCCAACTCATCTATGATGGTGATAAACTCGCCATCCATACCCCCGATCTCGGCAAACCCATTTTCATTGATTTTCTCGCTGGCAAAAATGCACACCGCCAGCAATTTGGTGGCGGCAGAAGCCAGCCACTCGCCAAAGCCATTGGGCTAAATAAAGGGAAATCCCCCACCATTATCGATGCCACTGCCGGTTTTGGCCGCGATGCCTTTGTGCTCGCCAGCCTAGGTTGCCAAGTCACCCTTATCGAGCGGCATCCTTGGCTCGCCGCCGTATTGCAAGATGGCCTACACCGCGCCCAACAAGAAGCTGAATCCAGTGCCCATAATATGTACTTTATTCACGCCAATGCACCCGACTATCTCAATCAACTATCCGATGCCGATAAACCCGACGTTATCTACCTCGATCCCATGTATCCCAGCCGAGAAAAATCAGCCTTAGTCAAAAAAGACATGCGATTACTACATCAACTTGTCGGTGAAGATATAGATAGCAACACTCTATTCACTGCCGCGCAACAAGCCGTTCACCAGCGCGTGGTAGTGAAGCGCCCTACAGGGGCATCATGGCTAGGCGAACAAAAACCACATACCCAAATTGAAAGCAAAACAACACGGTATGATCTTTATATTAAACATGATGCTAAATAGGATCGCAAAGGATCAAACTGACACTCCCTAGCGTTACACTCTATAGGACTTCCGTTGTTTCAATTCTAAACATTAATCTTGCTGAAAGGTTATTTGCCTTTTTAAATGTGATCTAATTTGCAAATAGCATTTAATCCTAGTATGCTTAGAATTCCCTCCTAAATTATTCGGATCACTCCCCATGACCCTTAAAAAATCACTACTTGTTTTTTTATTATTTGCATTACATTCAATTCCTAGTTATGCCGCCCAAATATCATATCAATACACAGGGATATGGACCAGTCTTCCCACAGGTGTTTTCGGTGCTACTTATGTAGCAACCGTTGTCTTTGATAATGGCGGCTCGACAGTAGCTAACCAAACATTTGTACAAGCAGACTTTGTCTCTGCCAGACTTGTTAGTGGTGGATATGATTTCACGATGACGAGTCCTGATATTACGGTGTGGACCACAAACTTCACTAGTGATGCGTCAGGGCAGCTTGGTGGAGGTTGGTTTGATGCTACAAACGGGACTAATTCTTGGCATTTTGATACCCAATTTGTAGATGAAAGTTTTTCCGACACCGCCGCTAACTCTGGAGGTTTTTTTCAAACACACATAAGTAATCCTGGTGCGTTGGCCACACCGGCATCAATACCAACACTTTCAGAATGGGGAGTTATCTTTCTTTCATTATTATTGGGTTTAATTGGCGTCTCCTCATCAAGAAGACAAAGAAAGCATTGAATGAAAATGGATTTTCTCCTGCCCTTGACAGGAGAAAATCCCAACTTAAATATTTATGGAATTAAGACTGTCAAGGCAATACTACATCTGAAAACAAAATAAAAAACCCCTAGCCCCACTAGGGGTTTTTTATTTTATGTCACAATCAATAGGGTTAAATTCGGTTAATTTTGTGTATTCTACAATGGGTATAATGAAGCCTCCCTAAATTCCTAATAAATTCCCATGGCCATTAGCTCCACCATCAATAAAGTTTCCCTCAATATTACCGATATAGATCGGCATTATTATGAAAGCCATGACTTAACCTTGGCCCAACATCCTTCAGAGAATGACTTCCGTGTGATGATTCGGTTGATTGCATTTGCTACCAATGCGAGTGAACGGCTTAGTTTTGCCAAAGGATTGGCAAGCGATGATGAACCCGACTTATGGGCAAAGACACTCACCGATGACATTACACTGTGGATTGATTTAGGCCAACCAGATGAAAAACGAATCCGCAAAGCCTGCGGCCGCGCCGAACAAGTGGTTATTTATACTTATCACGCAGGCAAAGCCAAAGTCTGGTGGGAAAAGCAGAAAGCTAATTTAGCCCGCTTTGATAATCTCAGCATTATTCATATTGATGCTGAAGGCGTAGAAGCCTTAATGAGCCGTTCCATGCAGTTGCAATGCACCATTCAGGATGGTGACATGTATTTGAATGATGATGACTCAAATATCCATGTCACTTTTGAAACACGTAAATAAAAGGCTTAGTAATATGACAATCACACCTCTGACTGGCAGCTGCTTATGTGGCAGTGTGCAATATCAATTTGTAGGACCTATTAAGGTATTTCAATATTGCCATTGCTCGCGTTGCCAAAAAGTAACAGGCTCCGCACATGCTGCTAATTTGATTATCGATCCCACACAATTCCAATGGTTGCGTGGCGAAGATTGTGTCCGTCGGTTTGAACTACCTGAAGCAAAACACTTTGCAACTTCATTTTGCGCACAATGTGGTGCGGCATTGCCTTGGGAAACTCAAAGTGGTCGGGCGGTTATTGTCCCTGCTGGTAGCTTAGATAGTGATCCTAAAATCAAACCCATGCACAATATCTATATCGCAAACATGGCTCCTTGGTATACGCCTGTCGACAAACTAATCAAATATGATGCTTTACCCGTTAAATAATGACCTAGCAGCCTAGAGCCCGCACCTTCAACACACCCTCAATCGCTTCAATATTGGCAACAATTGCATCTGGAAAGGCTTCATCTGTATCCAGCATGGTGTAAGCAACATCATCTCGAGATTTACTCAGCA